>NZ_AP024897.1:3167630-3484393 GCF_024529975.1 Vibrio quintilis
TGATAACTTAAATCATTCAGAAACCGTTCAACCTGAGACTTGGTGATCGTCCCTGACTCATCAGGGAAATCAATAATCACAGTTAATCCTTTCAGCGAGCCGGTCACAGTTGATGATGAAGCAGTACCTATCAACGTATTTCCTAAAGGACTCTCCCCCTGAACTTTCATCATAGCCTGACGTCTTTTCTCAGCTATTTTCGCTTTTGCTGATGCAGTTAACCCCTGTTGATTCATGGTAGAAATCATCGACAGTTCATTGTCTGACTGAACCGCTAATTCTCCGGTTGATATCAGCTGACTTCCATCAGACGACACTTTGGCATAAGCCATTCCCTTAAGGTTATTATCATAAACAACCAGACGGCCTGATTTTGTTCTTTGTTCTGCAAAATAGTCATTCCCCTTCAATACAAGCGTAATTACATCGCCATTTGGCTGGGTAAACTGATAATTTTTACCATGATATGGAACTGCTGAAAAAGCGAGTTGACTTACTAAAGTTAAACCGAATAAGCCGAGTGTAATTTTATTTTTCATTTTAAATCCTTCACCTTTATAACAAACTGACGCAACAAATAATTTTCAGTTTGCGGTGATACTTTTAACCTAAAAAAGTCATACAATCAAATCATCTGGTTATTTAAATACGAATAATAAAACCCACCAGAAAATAAAGCTTTAACTTATGAATTAATTAAATTAAAAATCACTTTATCATTTTGATTAAATACTATTTATCCTCCTGTTTATTACAACACGATATACCCAAACAACCTGAAGATGCAGGTTTCAGTGAGATTTATCAGGCTCTGAGACAAGGCGCTGATTTGAAGACATAGTCATTCTACGTTGAAAATCAGTCACGCAGGACAGGCGTCAAACAACCTCGAAAGGCGTCATCATTCCTTCGGTTGTTTTCCTTGAACTGACCTGTTGATGAAGCCCTGAATCCTGCATCTTGAGGTCATTTGGGTATATAAATAAAGTGAACTAAAGACAGGTTTCTACCTGATAATATTCAATTTATTCACATATCTCTGAAGATTCATGTTGTATCACTGACAGTGAATAAAAAAAAGCAGCTGCTATTTGCATATTTGCAATAGCAGCTGCTTTTTTTATGATTAAGATTCAAAAATTATTCACATAATCACTGTCAGTGAAAGAGCCTGTTCCGGATTCATCCGGTATCTTATCTGGCTGGTCACTTCTGAGCCGGAAGAGAGTGTTTTCCGGGTATCCACTAACCGCGACACTACACCTTTCTTCATCCAGACACTCAGCATCGCATCAATACCATCTTCACTGAGATGAAAATGACGGGCCAGCTCCTTTTGAGTGACAGTGCCATGCTTTTCCAGATAACTTTTAAGCTCATGAAGAATCATACTAACTGAACCTCGAGTTGTTCTAAGACATTTCCCTTGTGTTTCAACCAGCGGTAAAGCATATATCCACCAGCAACAATCACAGTAATCCAGATACCACTTTGTACAGGATGCTCACCAAAATGTGCGGCCTGATTCAATAATGTCGCCAGACAATAAGCCAAACCAAACGTCCAGATCGCGATAAACTTCGTATACCGGGTACCAAATTCACGTACATAAGCGCCTAATGCTGCGACACAAGGGGTATAAAGCAGAATAAACACAAGATAAGAGAACGCGGCTGATTCACCATTAAAGTTCTGCTTCAGATTACCAAAGATTGATGTATCAACCCCCTGATCTTCTGCAACTGTTGCTGTATCAGATAAATCACCAACTTCAATCCCCAGAGGATCAGAATAACTTAATGAGCTCAGGTTATCCGGTATGGTCATCACCGCTTCTTTCAGACTGGCTGCCAGATCAAACTCGCCCTCATCATCACCGCCGGTTGAATATAAGCTGTTCAACGTTCCGACAACAGCTTCTTTTGCAAAAATACCGGTAATAATCCCGACCGTCGCTTCCCAGTTATGTTGCTCAACACCAATAGGTTTAAATACAGGGGTCACCCACTGAGAAACTTTCGATAAAACAGACACTTCACTATCTTCATTACCAAAACTTCCATCGGTACCGACAGAATTCAAAAAGCTCAGCATAGCCACAACTAACACGATAGTTTTACCGGCACCTAAAACAAACCTTTTCAGTTTCTGCCAGGTTTTAATCAAGACGTTTTGCAGTGTAGGAACTTCATAGTCAGGCATTTCCATCAACAAACTGTCACTGCTTCCGGGATAAATCGTATGGCGTAAAACAATTCCGGTAAATACGGCGACTAAAATACCAATCAGATAAAGGAGGAAAACAATATTTTGCCCTGATTCAGGAAAAAAGGCCGCTGCAAGTAAGGCGTAAACAGGCAGACGCGCACCGCACGACATAAATGGCACCATCGCAGCAGAAAGTCGTCTTTCTCTTTCCTGATCTAAAGTCCGGGTTGCCATGATCGATGGTACGTTACATCCAAAGCCCAAAACTAACGGAACAAATGCTTTGCCTGGCAAACCGATTTTCTGCATCACTTTGTCCAGTACAAAAGCAGCCCGGGACATGTAACCAGAGCTTTCAAGTACCGCAAGGAATAAATACAGGCAGGCAATTACAGGAATAAAGGTTGCGACAGTCTGAATACCACCACCAATACCATCCACAATGATCGTCGTCAGCCATACCGGAAGATGATTATCCAGTAATGCATGTCCGCCATCCACAAGTAATGCACCAACAGAGATATCGAAAAAGTCAATAAATGCACTACCAATGTTAATTGAGAACATAAACATCAGATACATCACAAAGAAGAAAAATGGAATACCAGCCCATTTATTCAAGACAACCTGGTCTGCTAACTCAGTAAACCTGCGTCCGAGTTTCCCCTGGCTTTTCCGGATTCTTTGACATTGGTTATGCAGGAAAGTATAACGCACGTCCGCAACATGCAAATAAACATCTAAAGAGCTCTGCTGACGTGTCGTGGTAACCTCACGCTGACTTTCTGTTGTAAGACGGTTCAGAACCAGACTGTCATCACCCAACGCTCTGATCGCCAGCGCTCTTGCAGATACTTCTTCATCTTCAAATAAAGGCGAAACAGAAGAAAGCATTGATTCGAATTCTTCACCATAATCAAGCGCCAGCTCGCGATGAGGAATGCCCTGAACCAAGGCTTTATGCATACTTTCTTTGAACTGTTTCACCTGAGATTTATTATGGGCAGACAACGCGTAAACAGGACAACCTAAAACTTTCTCTAACTCTGCGCTATCAATCGTTAATCTTTCTCTTTTCAGTGCATCCGTTTTGTTTAAAACGACAACCATCGGACGACCAAGCTCCCGAAGCTGTAATGTCATGTACAAACTTCGTTCAAGACAGGTCGCGTCAACCACATTAATAATCAAATCTGCCGGATGTGACAGAACTGATTTTGATGCAATAGACTCATCAATGCTGTGACTATCATTACCGCTGTCCAGCGCATAGATACCTGGTAAGTCTGTCAGCAAAAATTCATTTCCGGCATGAGAAAATTTACCGGTTTTCTTTTCAACGGTGACACCAGCCCAATTTCCCACTTGTTGTTTGGCACCAGTTAAACCATTGAATAGTGTTGTCTTCCCACTGTTTGGGTTACCTACGGTTAAAATTTTATATTTCATTCCACATCTCCGACTTCAATCGCAGAGGCGATCGTCTCCCTGACTGCAAGTAGCACTCCCCGGACTTCAACCTGTAAGGGATCTCCCAAAGGTGCCCGTCTGACTAACCGAATGGATGTTTCAGGTAATATTCCCATAACCATTAAACGTTTTCTGACAGATTCTGAAAGGTGGTGAAAAGTTTTCACCTGTGCGCTTTGCCCTGCTTCAAGTTGAGTTAGTTTCATTTTCAATACCTATTGAGAAGTATTATCGTTGTCGTTATCACTTACGTACAATACACCGAATTCCCTCACAATTCATGAGGTAAATCAAAAAATTTTTAGATTGGAATCAGGACCAGAGATGTGGACAGGTAAGACATGAAGTGTCAAATTCATGCTAGATACTTCAGTAAAATTCAATAAATCATCGTCTTAAAAAAGCAAAAACTGTTTAATTAAACAACAATAAAGTCAAAATAAAGTCATATGTTCACCAGAATTCTAAAAATAAGACTGACTGAAACAAGATGTAGTGTTATGCTTTCAAACGCTTATGCTAGTACAGTAGGGGGGATTGATAGCATTATTCTGCTGTACGGTATGAGTCCTACTATTTATTCTTTAGTCGAAAGAGATATTCCAAATAAACCTTCGTTTTAACAACCAGGTATATCTCATTGATGGCGAATTCCGCCCATGATATAGCCCTTGCGGCTATATCATGACCTTTTTTACGACACTCAGGCCGCCAATCAGCATATTAATTATTTAAGCAATTTGTAAACTGCTTAGTGATATGATTAATAAAACGGAAGTAACCGCCGGCACTGACTTCAATGTCCGTAGCCAGAGGATCTAATGTCCCTTTCTTTGCATCAGTTCCACGCGTCACTGAATTAATCACAGCCGGTAAAAACTGAGGCTCAGCAAAAATACAGATTCCAGGCTGCTGGCTCAAAACTTTTCTGATTTTTATCAGGGTTTTTGCCCCGGGTTTCCGATCAGGATTTACCGTAAAATGGCCGATATTATTTAAATGATAACGCTTTTCGAAGTATGCATATGCATCATGAAAAACATAATAAGGCTGCGCATGGACTGAGGATAATTCATTCCTTATCTGCGTATCCGTTTTATCCAGTTTTCTGATAAAATCAGACAAATTAGATTGATATTGCTCAGCATGTTCCGGATCCGCAACAGCCAAACGTTTCGTTATTTCAGTTGCAACATCACGAACGACATCAATCCCCAGCCAAAAATGTGGGTCAATGTTGCCATGATGGTGGTGTCCGTCATCATGATGGCCAGGCTCAAAATGTCTGAAATGAACATCAGGCAACTGACTAATCGTTAATACATTTGGATGACGACTCAATGATTTGGTAAGAAATGGCTCCAGCCCCTCTCCAAACCATATAATTAAATCAGCTTGCCTGATTCGCTTTACATCTGAAGGCCGTAGTGCATAATCATGCGGCGATGTATTTGCAGCAAGCAATACGTCCGGCTTACTGATACCTGCCATCAACTCATAGCAAATAAGCTGTATCGGCTTAACACTGGTCAGTACATTCATTGCGAAAGATGGTAAAGAAAATAATGCCGAAGCAGTAAAAAGTAGTATGAAACGGAAATACTTCATGACTTTTTCTCAGAGAGTAACTAATATTAATGTTATGTTACATTATAACATAACATCAAACAACCGGGTTATCTCATGTCCTCTCTTATAAAATTAGAAAATATCTGTGTTGAGTTCAACCGGAGGTTGGTTCTGGATCATGTCAGTCTCTCTGTAGACAGAGGAACAATCACAACTCTGATTGGCCCGAATGGTGCGGGGAAATCAACATTAGTGAAAGTATTACTCGGACTACAACCCATTCATTCCGGGAAAATCATCAAACCAGAACGCCTGAAAATCGGATATGTCCCGCAAAAACTACGTTTAAATGAGGCCTTGCCTCTGACAGTCATAAGATTTCTTAAACTTGCAGGACGCTTCAGTCAGCAGGAACAAATGAGCGCATTAAAATTAGTTGGTGCTGAACATTTAACCAACCACAACATGCATCAGTTATCTGGTGGCGAAAGTCAACGGATTTTACTGGCCCGGGCTTTATTACAACGACCCGATCTACTCGTTCTTGATGAACCGACACAAGGTGTTGATGTTCAGGGACAAATCGATCTCTATAATTTAATTCATTCTCTGAGACAACGATTTGAATGTGCCGTTTTCATGGTTTCCCATGATCTCCATTTAGTCATGGCTAAAACGGACCATGTTATTTGCCTGCAGCATCATATTTGTTGTCATGGTGCACCGGCTGAGATCACCCGCCATCCTAAATATATCGCTTTGTTTGGTCAGCCCACTGACGAAACTTTTGCATTTTATAACCATCAGCATCAACACTACCATGATCTGTCCGGATACCCGGTATCCGGAGAGGCAACAGAGTGTCACCATCACTCCCACGAGCATCATCACCATGATTGATCTATTAATTCCTTCAATTCTTGCCGGTCTTGGAATCGCGCTGATATCAGGACCCTTAGGCTCTTTTGTCGTCTGGCGTAAAATGGCTTATTTCGGTGATACTCTATCCCATGCATCCCTGATGGGTTTAGCGTTTGGTTTTTTGCTGGATATCAACCTGAACCTTGCACTGGTAGTTTGCTGTCTGATGATTGCAGCTGTACTTGTCACCATGCAAAAACAAAAAGTGATATCAACCGATACACTGCTGGGAATACTTGCCCATAGTTCATTGTCGATTGGTTTGATAGCTGTCAGCTTTCTGAATGATGTTCGTATTGACCTGATGAGCTATCTGTTCGGCGATTTACTGGCCATAGCCCCAGATGACTTGTATTTCATCTGGGGCGGTGTTGTCGTGATTGCGGCTATTTTATATTTCATCTGGCAACCACTTTTATCATCAACCGTCAATGAAGAACTCGCCGCAGTAGAAGGCACACCAACTGATTTGATGCGATTATTACTGATGTTGATGATCGGGCTGGTCATTGCGGTGGGAATGAAATTTGTTGGTGCATTGATAATGACATCTTTGCTCATCATTCCTTCAGCTGCTGCCAGAAAAATTTCCAAAACACCGGAACAAATGGCGATATTTGCTTCGTGTATTGGCTGTATCGCTGTCTTGTCCGGGTTATGGCTTTCATGGGAATTTGATACACCGGCAGGACCATCTGTTGTCGTCTCTGCAAGCTTTCTGTTTCTTCTGTTTAATTTCATAAAAACCGGTCAAAAAATCTGACAGAACCGCCCGGTTTACCAACGCAAAGAAAAACCCCGGACTTCCAGCCCGGGGTTTTTAAATCAAAGCATTGAAGAACAACTACCAACCCGTAACATCACGCAATGCCTGACCAATATTCGCCAGACTATTGACCGTTTTCACGCCGGCAGCTTCAAGAGCTGCGAATTTCTCATCTGCTGTACCTTTACCACCAGAAATGATTGCCCCTGCATGCCCCATCCGTTTTCCGGGAGGTGCAGTAACCCCGGCAATATAAGAAACAACCGGTTTTGTGACATGTTCTTTGATATATGCAGCAGCTTCTTCTTCAGCTGTCCCGCCAATCTCACCAATCATCACTATTGCTTCTGTTTCGGGATCATCTTCGAATAATTTCAGGATATCGATAAAATTAGAGCCCGGAATCGGATCACCACCAATACCAACACAACTTGACTGACCAAAACCTTCATCCGTCGTCTGTTTTACAGCTTCATAGGTTAAAGTTCCGGAACGGGAAACAATACCAACCTTCCCCTTCTGATGAATATGACCGGGCATAATGCCAATTTTACACTCATCCGGTGTGATCACTCCCGGACAGTTCGGGCCGATCATTGTGACACCCGCTTCATCCAGACGAACTTTGATATCCAGCAAATCCAGGGTCGGAATACCTTCAGTGATCGTCACAATCAGCTCAATCCCCGCATCAATCGCTTCTAAGATAGCATCTTTACAAAATGGTGCAGGAACATAAATGACCGTGGCCGTTGCTCCGGTCACTTCCACAGCCTCACGGACAGTATTAAAAACAGGTAATCCTAAGTGAGTTTGCCCCCCTTTGCCCGGCGATACGCCACCAACCAAACGGGTTCCATAGTCTAATGCCTGCTCGGAGTGGAAAGTCCCCTGTCCTCCGGTGAATCCCTGACAGATGACTTTTGTCTCTTTATTGATCAATATAGACATTATTTACCCTCCGCAGCAGCAACAACTTTTTCAGCCGCTTCTGTCAATGATGTTGCTGAAATGATGTTCAGACCACTTTCGTCTAATTTCTTCGCTCCCAGATCGGCATTGTTTCCTTCAAGACGAACAACAACAGGAACTGAAACACCCACTTCTTCAACAGCACCGATAACACCTTCAGCAATCAGATCACAACGAACAATGCCACCAAAGATATTCACCAACACGGCTTTGACATTGGTATCAGATAAGATGATCTTAAATGCCTCGGTTACGCGCTCTTTCGTTGCACCACCACCAACATCAAGGAAATTGGCCGGACTACCGCCGTGAAGGTTTACGATATCCATGGTTCCCATTGCCAGCCCGGCACCGTTCACCATACAACCAATGCTGCCGTCAAGGGCGACATAGTTCAACTCCCACTGAGCAGCATGAGCTTCCCTTTCATCTTCCTGTGAGGGATCATGCATCTCTCTCAGTTTTGGCTGACGATAAAGCGCATTGGAATCAATATTGATTTTTCCATCAAGACAGAGAAGATTATCGTCACCTGTAATCACCAGAGGGTTAATTTCCAGCAACGCAAGGTCGTAACGGCTGAACATGTCTCCCAAGCCCATGAAAATCTTGACGAACTGTTTAATCTGTTCACCTTTCAGGCCGAGTTTAAATGCCAGCTCCCGCCCCTGATAAGGCTGAGGGCCAACTAAAGGATCAATCGCTGCTTTATGAATCAGTTCCGGTGTTTCTTCGGCAACTTTTTCAATCTCCACGCCACCTTCAGTAGAGGCCATAAATACGATTCTGCGGGTTGAACGATCCACAACAGCGCCTAAATAGAGTTCATTGGCGATATCTGAAGCAGCTTCAACTAAAACTTTTGATACTGGCTGACCATTGGCGTCAGTCTGATAAGTGACTAAATTTTTTCCCAGCCATTTCTGGGCAAAATCACGAATACCATCTTTGGTATCATGGAGTTCAACCCCACCGGCTTTGCCTCGTCCACCTGCGTGGACCTGACATTTAATCACCCATTTAGAACCGCCAATCTTTCCTGCTGCTTCTGCCGCTTCCTGCGGTGTACCGCACGCATAACCATCAGGAACGGGCAAACCGAACTCAGCAAATAACTGCTTGGCTTGATATTCATGCAAATTCATTGTGCTATTCCATCTTATATTTGTATTCAGTCAATTTTAGCATTGTTTCATACTAACTGACATTTGTAGGGCACTTGTCTCATAAAGAAAAATGAGACGTTTCATACCGGCCCGGTATTGAGAATAGTGCAACCGGAGTTGAGCGTTCCGGTTTGAAGATGCGCAGACTGTTTCCAGCCTGCACATCGTTCAATCACACATCCAGCAACAAACGAGTCGGGTCTTCCAGAAGTTCCTTAATTGTCACTAAGAAACCAACAGATTCGCGTCCGTCAATTAAACGGTGATCATAGGAAAGTGCCAGATACATCATTGGCAAAATTTCTATTTTTCCGTCAACTGCCATAGGACGGTCCTGAATTTTATGCATTCCCAGAATTGCTGCCTGAGGCGGGTTAATAATCGGTGTTGACATCAGGGAACCAAACACACCACCATTTGTGATAGTGAAATTACCGCCGGTCAGTTCTTCAACCGTCAGCTTGCCCTCCTGACCTTTAACAGCGAGCTCTTTGATCCCTTTCTCGATTTCAGCAACACTAAGCATATCGCAATCTTTCAATACAGGCGTCACCAGACCACGAGGTGTTGATACCGCAATACTGATATCAAAGAAGTTATGATAAACAATATCTTCACCATCAATGGAAGCATTTACTTCAGGGTAACGTTTCAGCGCTTCAGTCACAGCTTTGACATAAAACGACATGAAACCCAGCCGGATACCATGTTTTTTCTCAAACAAATCCCGGTACTGTTTACGCAGCTCCATGATTGGCTTCATGTTGACTTCATTAAATGTTGTCAACATGGCAGTACTGTTTTTCGCTTCTAATAAACGCTCAGCAACACGCTTGCGTAAACGGGTCATCGGTACTCGTTTATGGCTGCGCTGGTTAGAAGAGACTGCAATTTCATCTTCCTGCGGTTTCACTTCCTGCTTCGGCGCAGTTGCCGCAGCAGATGCCAGATAAGACTCAACATCTTCTCTGGTAATCCGGCCACCAACACCGGTTCCCTGGACCTGTTCTGATGTCAGGCTGTGTTCCGCAAGTAAGCGGCGAACCGCCGGGCTTAATGCATCATTATTTTCTTCATTTAACGCTGCTTTATGTCTCTTATCCGGAGACGGCTTTGACACGTCCGTTGTATCTGAGGTTGGCTCCCCGGCAACAGCTCCGGGCTTCAAACGGGCAAGCAGCTGCTTTGAAAGAACGGTTGCACCTTCTTCTTCCAGAATCGCTTCTAAAACACCAGACTCAGGTGCAGGAACTTCCAGTACAACTTTATCCGTTTCAATATCAACAAGAACTTCATCCCGCTCAACTGAATCGCCAGGTGATTTATGCCATGTAGCAACCGTTGCATCTGCGACAGATTCAGGTAAATCCGGAACCAGAATTTCAATTGTCATATTTCTTTTCCTTTTACTTCTAGTTCTTAATCTAGTTTCAGAGCGTCTTCTACTAACGCCTTCTGCTGTTTCAAATGGACCGACATATAACCGACTGCAGGTGAGGCAGATGCCGGACGCCCTGCATAACGCAATGTCGCATCATCCGGAATCGACGCACGGAAATTATGTTGACTACAGTACCATGCTCCCTGATTCTGAGGCTCTTCCTGACACCAGACAAAGTCTTTCGCATTTTCATACTCAGCAATTGCAGTCCGGACATCTTCCATTGGGAATGGATATAACTGTTCAATACGGACAATTGCCACATCCTGCTGTTCGTTGTTTCTTCGCTGCTCCAGCAAATCGTAGTAAACCTTACCAGAGCAAAAAACAACCCGCTTGATTTGTTTTGGATCCATTTCATCAACTTCAGGAATCGCCGGCATGAAAGTCCCTTCAGACAGGTCCTCCAGAGATGAAACACACAGCGGATGTCTCAACAATGATTTCGGAGACATTACAATCAAAGGACGACGCATCGGCCGTATGACCTGACGACGCAGCATATGGTAAACCTGAGCTGGTGTTGAAGGAACAACCACCTGCATATTTTGCTCAGCACAAAGCTGCAAATATCGCTCAAGTCTTGCAGAGGAATGCTCTGGTCCCTGTCCCTCATATCCATGCGGCAACAGCATCGTTAACCCACACAAACGCGCCCATTTCTGTTCACCTGATGAAATGAACTGATCGATGACAACCTGAGCCCCGTTAGCAAAATCACCAAATTGAGCTTCCCAAAGTGTCAGTCCGCTTGGTTCAGCGGTTGCATAACCATATTCAAATGCCAGTACAGCTTCTTCAGAAAGCACTGAGTCAATGACCTGGAAAGGCCCCTGATTCGTATGCAGATTTTTCAACGGGATATAAGTGCTGGCGTCATCCTGATTATGCAGCACAGAGTGTCGGTGGAAGAAGGTTCCCCGACCGGAATCCTGCCCCGAGATCCGGATACGGTTGCCGTCATCAACTAACGTCGCATAAGCCAGAATTTCCGCCATCCCCCAATCCAGTGGCTTCTCACCTTTAATCATCGCCTGACGGTCAGTATAAATTTTCTGAACACGACTTTGCAGCTTATGACTTTCAGGATACATACAGACTCGTTTACCAATATCCTTCAGGCGCTCAGTATCAAATTCATTCTTCCATGATTCATCCCAGTCATGGGAAAGATAAGGAGACCAGTCAACGGAATGCATCGCCATCGGCCGCCACTCTTTCACGACAACTTCGCCATGATCAAGCGCATCCCGGTACTCATTGATGACCTGAGTAATTGTCCCGTCATCAACACTGCCCCGTTCGGTCAACCTATCCGCATATATCTTTCTTGGCGTTGGGTGTTTCTTGATTTTCTGATACATCAAGGGCTGGGTTGCATTAGGTTCATCTGCTTCATTGTGGCCATGACGCCGGTAGCAGACTAAATCAATCACGACATCCTGTTTAAACGCATTCCGGTAATCGAGTGCAATACGCGTGACAAACGCAACTGCCTCAGGATCATCAGCATTCACATGGAAAATCGGTGCCTGTACCATTTTTGCAATGTCAGTACAGTACATCGTTGAACGGGTATCTCTTGGATTGGATGTGGTGAAACCAACCTGATTATTGACGACAATTCGTACCGTTCCGCCAACCTGATATCCCCGGGCCTGAGACATATTAAAGGTTTCAGCAACCACCCCCTGCCCGGCCACTGCAGAATCACCATGAACAGTGATAGGCAGAACACTTGAGCCATCTTTATCGCCTAAACGGTCCTGACGGGCACGAACAGATCCCATGACGACAGGGTTTACGATTTCCAGGTGAGACGGGTTAAATGCCAGCGCTAAATGGACATTACCGCCAGGAGTAGCAAAATCAGCAGAGAAACCCTGATGGTATTTTACATCCCCGGTTCCCCAGGTTTCATCATGCTTACCGGCAAACTCATCAAACAAATCCTGAGGACGTTTACCCAGCACATTCACCAGCATATTCAGCCTGCCGCGGTGTGCCATACCAATCACAACTTCCCGCATTCCCTGAGCACCGGCATGACGAATCAGTTCTTTCGTCATCGGGATCAAAGCATCACCACCTTCCAGAGAAAAACGTTTAGCTCCGGGGAATTTCGCCCCCAGATAACGTTCCAAACCTTCGGCAGCAGTTAACTCTTCAAGAAACGTGATTTTTTCTTCCTTCGAGAATGAAGGCTGACCAACAACCGATTCAAGTTGCTGCTGAATCCAGCGCTTCTGCTCGGTGCTGGTCATGTGCATATACTCTGCACCAATGGAACCGCAATAAATTTTATTCAGAGATGTCTGGATATCTTTGAGCAACATGGTCTCCTGACCAATCGCAAAAGAACCAACATTAAACATCTCTTCCATATCATCGGAATTGAGATTATGAAAAGAAGGGTCAAGCTCGGCCACAGGCGGGCGTTGCCATAAACCCAGAGGGTCTAATTTCGCCGCTTCATGTCCCCGGAAGCGGTACGCATTGATTAACTGTAATACTCTTACCTGTTTAGCATCGACATCAGGATCACTAACTTGGACATTGTAATGCTTTGTCTCTTGAGCGAGTCGACGGAAGTAGTCACGGACACGTGAATGGGGTTGTTCTGCAACATCACCCGGGCTTGGTAGCCCTTCAAAAACACGTTTCCACTCCTCACTTACCAGATCGGGGTCACTTAAATAGAGTTCGTAGAGATCTTCTACATACGTTGCATTGGCGCCAGCCAAGTGTGAAGACTCGAGCCATGCCTTCATCACGCCGTTTTGCATATTTTCCCTTTACCAGTAGTTTTCACGTTTGCTGCGGTCTTAGCCGAGCTCTTAAGCAGGCCCGAAGGCCTGCAATTCTTATACTTCTGTTCTAAATCGAGCGTTTGATCAGCATGGATTTCACATGACCAATCGCTTTCGTCGGATTCAGTCCTTTAGGACAAACACTGACACAGTTCATAATGCCATGACAACGGAAAACGCTAAATGCATCGTCCAGATCAGATAAACGTTCTTCTGTTGCTGTATCACGGCTATCAATCAGCCAGCGATAAGCGGCCAGTAATCCGGCGGGTCCAATAAACTTATCCGGGTTCCACCAGAACGACGGACAAGACGTTGAACAACACGCACACATAATACACTCGTACAATCCGTCCAAATGCTTACGTTCATCCGGAGACTGCAGGTTTTCACGCGATGGCGGTAAATTGCCTTCTGATATTAAATAAGGTTTTACCTTTGCATAATTATCATAAAACTGCGCCATATCAACAATTAAGTCACGAATAACCGGCAAACCGGGTAGTGGTCGGATGACTATCTTATCTGAGGATAATTCAGACAGCGGTGTAATACACGCTAATCCGTTTTTTCCGTTCATATTCAGCCCGTCAGAACCACAGACACCTTCCCGGCACGAACGGCGAAATGCAATGGATGGATCCTGTTCTTTCAGTAAAATTAATGCATCCAGAACCATCATGTCAGAGCCTTCAGGAACTTCCAGCGTATAATCCTTCATATAAGGCTTATTATCGACATCCGGGTTGTAGCGATACAAAGAGAAGCTTAATTTCATCACATGTTCCTCCCCTAGTATGTTCTGACTTTTGGTGGAAATGCATCACGGTGAACCGGCGCCATATTGACTGAACGCTTGTTCATCTGCTCTGTTTCCGGATTATAAATTGAGTGACACAACCAGTTGTCATCATCACGTTCAGGGTAATCAAACCGGGCATGTGCGCCACGACTTTCGGTACGATAATTGGCAGCAACAGCTGTAGAATAGGCTGTTTCCATCAAATTATCGAGCTCAAGACATTCCACTCTCTGGGTATTGAATTCACTGGATTTGTCAGCCAGATGGGCATTTTTCAGACGCTCACGAATCTCTTTCAGCTCTTCTAAACCTTTCGCCATCGCATCACCTTCCCGGAAAACAGAGAAGCTATGCTGCATACAATTTTGCAGGTCTTTACGAATCTGAACCGGATCTTCACCACCCGTACTGTTTTCCCAGCGCAAATAACGACTGAGAGATGCTTCAATATCTGAATCAGTTGCATCTCGGGATTCAGATTGAGCTGCCAGAGTCTCCCCGAGATGCAGACCAGTTGCACGACCGAAGACCACCAGATCAAGCAGTGAGTTTCCGCCCAAACGATTCGCACCGTGAACAGAAACCGATGCGATTTCGCCGCAGGCAAACAAGCCCTGAACATCAACATCTTCTCCGGAAGCATTCTGCTTCAATGCCTGCCCGGAGACCTGAGTCGGCACACCGCCCATCATATAGTGACAGGTTGGAATCACCGGAATCGGTTCTTTTACCGGATCAACGTGAGCAAAGGTGCGGGACAACTCACAGATTCCCGGCAAACGGGACTCCAGCACATCGCCACCCAGATGATCAAGCTTGAGTTTGATGTGCGGCCCCCACGGACCATCACATCCACGCCCTTCACGGATTTCGATCATCATTGAACGGGCAACAACATCCCGGCCAGCAAGATCTTTTGCATTCGGTGCGTAGCGTTCCATAAAGCGTTCACCATCTTTATTCAGCAGGTAACCCCCTTCGCCACGGCAACCTTCTGTTACAAGCACTCCAGCACCGGCAATGCCTGTCGGATGGAACTGCCACATTTCCATATCCTGCATCGGCACACCAGCCCGCAGGGCCATACCAACACCATCACCGGTGTTAATATGCGCATTTGTGGTTGATGCATAAATACGGCCGGCACCACCTGTCGCTAAAATAGTCGCTTTCGATTTAAAGTAGCAAACTTCGCCTGTTTCCATACATAACGCCGTACAACCAACAACAGCCCCATCCTGGTTTTTCACCAAATCTAATGCATACCATTCAGAAAAGATGGTTGTCTGGTGCTTAATATTCTGTTGATACAATGTATGTAATAAGGCATGGCCTGTCCGGTCTGCTGCTGCTGCCGTTCTTGCAGCCTGCTCGCCACCGAATTCTTTTGACTGACCGCCAAACGGACGCTGATAAATTTTACCGTTGTCGAATCTTGAGAATGGTAGCCCCATCCGTTCCAATTCAATCACCGATTCAGGACCATTTTTACACATGTACTCGATTGCATTCTGATCACCAATATAATCAGAACCTTTGACCGTATCGTACATGTGCCACTGCCAGTTGTCCTCATGTGAATTACCGAGAGCAACAGTAATTCCGCCCTGAGCAGAGACGGTATGAGAACGGGTTGGAAAAACTTTAGATAACAAGGCACAAGTTAAGCCTTGTTCTGAAACCTGTAATGCAGCACGCATACCTGCACCACCAGCGCCGATAACAACGGCGTCAAATTCTCGAACTGGAATAGCCACTTAAACACCCCACAATACGAATAAACCAGAAAAAAAGTACCCCAGCAGCGCGGTGACAACCAGAAGCTGCAGCAATCCTCTTAACAAGACCTGCTTAACGTAGTCTGTCAGCACTTGCCATAAACCAATCCATCCATGAATCAGCACACAGCTCAGGGTTAACATTGTGAATATTTTAGTGAACAAGCTACCCCAGAAATGAGACCATAGCTCGTAGGTGATGGTGCCTGAAAAAACAAAAAAGCATACGAGATAAAGCGTATACAAGGCCATAATAATTGCGGTCGCACGTATCAACAGAAAATCATGAACGCCGTTACGACCCACTGAAGAAACGTGTTTTACCATACTAGTATTCCCGCTAAAAGAGATAGAAAGACGGTGGCGCCAAAAGCGATTTTCGCAGTCTGAGTTCCTGATTCAAGCTCTTCGAAATAGCCTAAATCCATGATCAGATGCCGGATTCCACCAACAATATGATAAGACAACGCAGTCAATATTCCCCATAAGATAAACTTCATAAAGAAGTGGCCGGCTATACCAGAGACATATTGAAAACCTTCAGGAGATGAGAGTGAAACCGATAAGAGCCATAGCAGAATTCCAATGGCCACAAACGTAATCACTCCTGTCATTCTGTGAAGAATGGAAGCAATAGCCGTGACCGGAAACCGCATGGTCTGTAAATCGAGATTCACAGGTCTGGACTTTTCTTTCACAATTTGCTCACTCAGCTTTTGATAAGCATTTTATATAGTTATAAACAAAAAAGTCAGTACTAACTGACAAAAATAACATTTTCTAAACAAATTCAATTCGTATACGGAAAAAATTGATAAATAATTGTTAAAAACCGAAAGTAAAGTGTAACAAAAATTTATTTACTGTTTATTTTATTATGCCGCTAAAACTGACTTATCCTTAGACAATATAAGATTTGCAACACTTTAATACAATTGATGTAACAATTTTTGCTACGCAGAACATATTTTTAACTTATTTCGCGAAAAAAAGGCAATTGAGTGCACACATCATAGGAGAAAAATTGACTTTAAAGTATTCCGGGGTAAGAATTTGCTTCGAAAACATCCTGGGCGGATTAATAAAAAATACATAAGGAGATTGTGTTATGGCAGATAAAAAAGCGACCCTTCATATTGAAGGTAAAGCGCCAATTGAGCTGCCAATTATCAATGGTTCAATCGGACCTGAGGTAATTGATGTTCGTCAGCTGGGAGCAAATGGTTACTTTACTTTTGATCCGGGTTTTCTTGCCACTGCATCCTGTGAATCTCAAATCACCTACATTGACGGAAACAAAGGTATCCTGCTACACCGTGGCTTTCCTATTGATCAGTTAGCCAATAACGCTGATTATTTAGAAGTTTGTTACATTCTTCTTTATGGGGAAGCACCTAACAGAAAGCAATACGAAGCTTTCCGGACAACGATTTCACGCCACACGATGGTTCATGAACAAATCGCAAGCTTTTTCCATGGTTTCCGGCGGGATGCTCACCCAATGGCGATTATGGTTGGTGTTGTTGGTGCTTTGGCAGCTTTCTATCACGACTCACTGGATATTAACAATGACAGCCACCGTGAAATCGCGGCATACCGGTTAATGTCAAAAATGCCGACTCTGGCGGCTATGTGTTATAAATACTCTGTCGGTCAGCCGTTTATCTATCCCCGTAATGATCTTGGATATGCGGAAAACTTCCTTCATATGATGTTTGCAACACCTTGTGAAGAGTATGATGTCAATCCAATCGTTGCGAGAGCAATGGATAAAATATTCACACTTCATGCGGACCATGAACAGAATGCATCCACCTCAACCGTTCGCCTGGCAGGCTCGTCAGGTGCAAACCCATTCGCGTGTATCGCCGCAGGTATAGCATCCCTGTGGGGGCCTGCGCATGGTGGCGCGAATGAAGCATGTTTGCGCATGCTTGAAGAAATCGGCAGCGTAGAACGTATCCCTGAGTTTATTGTGCGGGCAAAAGATAAAGATGACCCATTCCGGTTAATGGGCTTCGGTCACCGGGTTTATAAAAACTATGACCCGAGAGCAACTGTTATGCGGGAAGCCTGCCATGAGGTTCTGAAAGAACTGAATATTGATGATCCGTTGCTTGATGTGGCGATGGAGCTGGAAAAAATAGCTTTATCTGATGAATATTTTGTTGATAAAAAGCTCTATCCAAACGTCGATTTTTATTCCGGAATTATTCTGAAAGCGATCGGAATACCGGTTTCAATGTTTACCGTAATATTCGCTATGTCGCGGACGATCGGCTGGATTGCTCACTGGAATGAAATGCACAGTGATCCCGAAAGCCGGATTGGCAGACCAAGACAGCTTTATACCGGGAAAAAAATGCGGGATTTCACTGCATTACATGAACGGGAATAAGCCGGATAACAAACGAAAAACAAGAAGCGGGCTCCAAAGCCCGCTTCTTTCGTTATACCGGATTATCAATGTCAATAAATGTCACATCGAGCTCATGGTGCTCAGCCAGCCATTCACCCAAGGCTTTGACGCCATAACGTTCAGTTGCATGATGTCCGGCCGAAAAGAAATGAACCCCCTGCTCCCGTGCACTGTATGTGGTTCTTTCAGAAATTTCACCGGATATGAATGCATCCAGCCCTTTAGCCGCAGCCAGTTCGATATAATCCTGACCGCCGCCGGTACACCAGCCAATCGTATGTATCACCTTGTGTCCGGCTGAGATATGAAGCGGTTTACGCTCAAGCACCTGTTCAATCTTCTGACCAAATACTTCCGCATCTAAAGGCTGAGATAAAGTACCATACATCGCGACAGACTGGGGATGCTCTTCCAGCCCGCCTGCAACCTGAATGCCGAGTAAGTCAGCCAGCCTCGCGTTATTTCCCAGCTCGGGATGGATATCAAGCGGAAGATGGTAAGCATAAAGGTTGATATCATGTTTGACTAAAGAGCGAATGCGTTTGCCTTTCATACCTCGGACCGGCTCTGGCTCTCCTTTCCAAAAATATCCGTGATGCACCAGCAGTGCGTCCGCTTCAAGTTCAATGGCTTTTTCAATGAGAGCCTGAGAAGCGGTCACGCCGGTGATTACCCGTTTAACCTCTGCTTTTCCTTCAATTTGTAACCCATTTGGACAGTAATCCTTCACCATTTCCGGGCGTAATTTTTCATTCAGTAATGCTTCAAGAGTAAGGTGATTCATAGACCTTGCCTGATTTTTATATGATAACAATGAATTCAGGCTACAATGTAGCAGCCTGTGCATCAAGAGGATACATCAATGGATTTCAATCCACTCATGAAATGGATCATTCACTCACCTACATTGTTCAGCCTTAAGTATCCGGTTGTGGATGGATCGCCTTTCTCCGACGCATCTATTCCTGAAATTCAATTCAGACAGAACAACTCACGCCTCGGCTTTCTGTATCAGGATTTGTGTGCACAACTTTTTGACGCTCACCCGGATTACTCCATTGAAGCAGAAGAGCTGCAACTGACTGAAAACGGCAGAACTCTTGGCGCAATTGACTTCATCATTCATAATCACAAAACATCGGCAATTGAACACTGGGAAGTCGCAGTTAAGTTTTACCTTTTGTTGAATCAAAGGTGGTATGGACCGAATGCCAAAGATCGACTGGATAAAAAACTAAACCATATGCTGACACATCAGCTCCGGCTTTCAGAGCATCAGTTATTCATCCAACGGTATCCGCATTGGGCGACCTTAACACGTCATTTGCTGATGCAGGGAAGGCTTTATATCAATCCTTTTATTGATCAGTCTATCCCAACAGAATGTCTTGGCTATTCACTGAATCAATCGCAAATTCAGGGATTCTGGTGCTATCACTCGCAGGCAGACCAGATTAACTTCCCTCTTTATACTTTAGAGAAAAACCAATGGTTAACAGGAAGCCATCAACACTGCCTTTACGAAAAAAAGCAACCGGAATATTTCACTCACTGTATCTCAGATGAGGGGCAATTCTGGTTTATCGTTCCGGACAAGTGGCCTGGCTAATTAATCATTCCCGCTAATGAGAAAAGGTTCTTACCCATCAGAGCCCGATATTTAACAGAAAAGTTTTACTTTGATAAGCAGAGACTCAGATGACTTTTCTAATTGCAGGACAAGCTATAATCCCTGACGATGAAGTCCGAACCAACAGATGAAGAGGTAATCTCAAAACCAAACCGAATGCTCTGAAGACTGGCATTACCAAACCAGTCTTCTTTTTTTAACCACTTTGAAATTGCGACAATGTCAACTTTCTCTGCCGCAATCTTCTGTGTTCTGACAAAAGTGAAGACTTCATTCACACCATTTGTTCCCCGGTAGACATTCCAGGTGTGTCCGCCCAGGTGCAGATGATAAACGTCAGGAATCGCCATTCCCTGCGAATTATATGAGTAGGAGATCGGAGCAACATCCCCGTTGTAGTTCATCCACAACATGACTTCAAAACTGTGGTTGTCATACAACAAATCATAACTGACAACATAGTCACCACGCTTTGGAACCTGAACATCGAACTCACTCCGGCAGGAACGAAGTGAGTTCACCTCAATACTCTGCTCCGAAGAAACATGCGGGTATGCTTTGACACCATGACTATGGGGATGCTTCGCCCAAACGCCCCAGTTTTTAGCTGAATTGACCCACAAACATTGGGTGCCAGCGCCTTCTCCCCATATATTGTTATAAATGTTGTATTCATTATTAATATATGTGCCTTGCCGATCACAGGATGACCAGTTTGCAGCATTGACATAAAATGTCAGCGCTGACAAAAAAAGTACAACCATTGCGAGGCACCTGTTGTTCATATACTTCCTTACAAACCCATCCTGAATCCTTCAGAGAAAATACCACCAAATCAGGAAATAAATGAATCGTGTTTTGTTACACCTTGATGAGATTTCAAAGCAGTTCATGTTTTCAGAGAATTTTGTTGAGCGGGATGAAATTAACCAGGCCGGTGAGTCACCGAATAGAGACAAAACCACAATGCTGAGATTTCATATATAAAACTTTACACATAAAAAGACAAACCAGTTTCTGGTTTGCCCTTTTCAATTCAATCAGGTCTATACACCGGCGTTGATAAAGATCCGGTTGACTATCTCCTGAGCTTCAGACTCAATCTGCTTCAAATGGCTCTCCCCTTTGAAGCTCTCACAATAAATCTTATAAATATCTTCTGTACCGGAAGGACGGGCTGCAAACCAGCCAAAGTCAGTGGTGACTTTCAACCCCCCAATTGCTGCACCGTTACCAGGTGCATGAGTCAGACGTGCTGTAATCGGATCTCCGGCCAATGTCTCGGCGGAAACCATCTCCGGGGACATTTTCTTCAACACGTCTTTCTGAGGCGCAGAAGCCGCCGCCTGAATGCGGTTATACAGAGACTCTCCGTGTTTTGCTGCCAGCTCTTCATAATATTGCTGAGGATTCTTACCAGTCACCGCTGTGATTTCAGCAGCAAGTAAGCAAAGGATAATCCCATCTTTATCTGTCGCCCATGGTGTACCATCAAATCTGAGCAGAGACGCTCCCGCGCTCTCTTCACCAGCGAACCCAAATTTTCCCTGGAATAAGCCATCAACAAACCATTTAAATCCAACCGGAACTTCACAGAGCTCCCGGCCTAAATCTGCAACAACCCGATCAATCAAAGCACTGGATACCAGAGTCTTACCGACAGCCACCCTCTGATCCCAGTTACGGTGACGGAAAAGGTAATCAATACACACAGCCAGGAAGTGGTTAGGATTCATTAATCCTTTTGGGGTCACAATGCCATGACGGTCATAATCAGGATCATTACCAAACGCTAAGTCATACTCATCTTTCAGCGCCAGAAGCCCTGCCATTGCATAAGGTGATGAGCAATCCATCCGGATCACACCATCTTTATCCAGTGTCATAAACTGAAATGTGGGATCAACAGCCTCATTCACCAAATGTAAGTTCAGCTTGTAGGTCGCTGCAATTTGTCGCCAGTACTCAATCCCGCTGCCACCCAGTGGATCAATACCAATCTTCAGGTTTGCTTTCTGAATTGCATCGATGTCAATAACATTCACTAAATCATCAACATATGGGGAAATCAGATCCTGCTCGACATACAAAACTGAAGTAACAGCCCTTTCATAAGGAATACGCTTCACAGCACTTAAACGCCCGGCAATAATCTCATTCGCCCGCGACTCTATTGCCTGAGTAATTTCTGCCTCAGCAGGTCCGCCATGAGGAGGATTATATTTAATACCACCATCCTGAGGCGGGTTATGAGATGGGGTAATCACAATGCCATCAGACAATACATCCGGATAAGTGCGGTTGAATGTTAATATCGCATGAGAAATTCCGGGGGTTGGCGTATAACTTTTTCCCTCTTGAGCAATCACACCGACATTATTTGCAATTAATACCTCTACAACACTGGAAAAAGCTGACTCAGATAAAGCATGCGTGTCCTTCCCGATAAATAATGGCCCTTCAATACCACGCAGCGCACGCACTTCAACAATTGCCTGAGTAATTGCTAAGATGTGTGCTTCATTAAATGTGCATTTGCATGATGAGCCACGGTGGCCGGAGGTACCAAATTCGACTTGATGGCTCTGATTTGAAGGGTCGGGTTGAAGCCGGTAATAATCAGACATAAGCGCAGGAATATTGTTTAAATCTCCCTGCTGTGCTTTTTGTCCTGCACGAGGGTGAATCGCCATATGACATCCTTTGTTTCAAAATTAAGAAAAAGCCTTATCCAGACAGATAAGGCCATCGGTATCCTAAATTAAAGCGCATTTATCACTTTTTCTGTAATTTCTGCCGGGAAATTCATCCGGCTCATTACCTGTTCGACCATTTGCTGCTTACGGCTGGTGTTATTATTTGTAATGACCCAAAATGGCGTATGGGGGATGGCTTTTGGCTTTGTTGTTTTTCCGTGTTCCAGCAGCGTTTGTTCATTGTCTGCAAAGTAAACCCGCTTTCTGCCTTTAACCTGCGTCGCTTCTGAGAAGCTTTCAGAATCAACTGAATAAAGTACAGAAAGAACCAGTAAAAACCGGTCAATCACTTTACGCTGCTCAGCAAATTCATCCGAGAGCAGCAGTTCTCTTATCATTCTCACACCGGATTCTTTATTGTCATTTCCGGCCTCTTTACTGACAACAATACCTTGGGGTTGACTCTTGTCCGGAGAAACACCTGTCTCAGGAGTTTCAGAAATAAACGGTTCATTCCCGGTATCAGTATTTAGCAAGCGGCGCAAAATATCAGAAGCGCTTTCCCCGATATGACGGGTCTGACTTGCAATGTAACGATAGATTTCCTCATCAACCTCAATTGTTTTCATTCGCTTTTCACAATCTCTACGTTAAAACTCTCTGGAATTATATACCTAAATAACATGAAGATGCGAGTCTGTGCAATCGGCCGCTGACACAAACGACTCATCCATCTCAATTTGTACACACTCATTAAATAATCACCGGGATACAGACGATAAAAAGTTTCAGAAAGATATGAACAACAGGATCACCACTCTTTTGGTCACGTCACTGACATGAAATGATATCCTGACGAGAATATCGGTTGAAAACCAGCAACGAATGGTGCATTTTTATTTCCCCGGAAAAAACCAGACTCAAATAAAGCATGTCAGCACTACTTCATTATAAAGTGGAAGGAAGCGGTACACCGCTGCTCCTGATTCACGGACTATTCGGTAATCTCGATAATTTAGGCGGACTGTCCCGCGACCTGAAAGAAGATTATCAGGTCATCCGGGTTGATCTGAGAAACCACGGTTTGTCATTCCACTCGGATCAACATAATTATGAGCTTATGGCCGGAGATGTGGCTCAATTACTTCAGTCACTTGAACTATCTGATGTCATCGTTGTGGGCCATTCCATGGGAGGAAAAGTGGCGATGAAACTCGCTGCTGAGCACCCGAAACTGGTCCGTTCCCTGATCGTCATGGATATGGCCCCGGTCAGATACGATCAACACCGGCACGATAATGTTTTCGCCGGACTATTTGCCGTACAGGAACGTCGTCCTTCCGACAGAGAAGAAGCAATGGATATTCTGGCTCAACATATCGAAATGCTTTCGGTCAGACAGTTTCTGGGAAAATCTCTGTATAAAGAAAACAATACCATCCGACAGCGTTTCAATGTCAACGCTTTGTTTGCGAATTACCAATCGATTCTGGACTGGCATCCGGTTCAACCGGTCCGCAAGCCAGTATTGTTTCTCAAAGGTGCAGACTCAGATTATATTACTCAGGATGCACAAGCAGCGATTCAGCAGCAGTTTCCTCAAGCCAAAGCACACATTATTGCGAATACCGGACATTGGTTACATGCCGAAAAACCACAGGATGTCCTGCGTGTCATTCGCCGGTTTCTGGCATCTGTGTAAAAGTAAACTCATTGATTTCAAAGTGGATCGTAAAGAGACATATTTTTGCGCTCCGGCAAAACATTAACTTTATAAAATAACAGTGGTATAGTGCGCGCAATCACAAATGGTCACAGCATCGTGGTTGAGCTTATCTCTCCAACGTATGAAAATTGAAAGGTAACAATTCTATGGCAAGTGTAGGAATCTTCTTTGGAAGTGATACAGGCAATACTGAAGCCGTTGCGAAAATGATTCAAAAGCAACTGGGTGAAAAACTCGTTCACGTTCAGGATATCGCAAAAAGCAGCAAGGAAGATATTGATAATTATGATCTGCTGCTTCTGGGAATTCCTACATGGTATTACGGAGAAGCTCAGTGTGACTGGGATGATTTTTTCCCTGAACTTGAGTCTATCGACTTTTCAACCAAATTAGTTGCTATTTTCGGTTGCGGTGATCAGGAAGATTATGCGGAATACTTCTGTGATGCCATGGGAACCATTCGCGATATTATCGAAGCCAAAGGCGCTACAATCATCGGTCACTGGCCTACAGACGGATATGAGTTTGAAGCCTCTAAAGCTTTGGCCGATGACAGTCATTTTGTTGGGCTATGCATTGACGAAGATCGCCAGCCGGAACTCACTGATGAAAGAGTGACTACCTGGGTGAAACAGATCTACGAAGAAATGTGTCTGGCAGAACTGGAAGACTAATTCAGACGACATCAGATCGTCATGAATTTTTCTGTGTTGATGTCATTTACCGATCATTTCAATCAATATCAATGAATAACATGATACGGTTCGATTCCTCGTGTTATTCATTGCATTACCGGCAACCCAATCACATCATCCGCGCAAGCTATTTATTGTTGCTTACTGTATATTAAGCATTCCTTCGCTAACTATATAAAAAAGTCATATTTCTGACATTAGTTCGTATTTGCGATGACAAATGCAAACAATACACTTTTAAAGTTAATGGTTTATTGTTTACAATGTCTAACCTATAATAACGAAAATAGTAATTAAACTCTGTTACTGATGCAGCTCGTCAACAGGAAAAAATATGTCTGATAATAACCAAGCACTGAAAGATGCTGGTCTGAAAGTTACGCTTCCAAGATTAAAAATTCTCGAAGTCCTTCAGCAACCAGAATGCCAACACATTAGTGCTGAAGAACTGTACAAAAAGCTAATCGATTTTGGTGAAGAGATCGGACTTGCGACAGTTTACCGGGTATTGAACCAGTTCGATGATGCCGGAATTGTGACACGTCACCATTTCGAAGGTGGAAAATCCGTATTTGAATTATCTACGCAACAACATCACGATCATTTAGTGTGCCTGGATTGTGGTGAAGTAATTGAATTTTCTGATGAAATCATTGAACAACGCCAAAAAGAGATTGCGGCGCAATACAATGTAAAACTCACCAATCATAGCTTATACCTCTATGGCAAATGTGGCGAAGGAAATTGTAAAGAAAATCCTGACGCACATAAACGAAGAAAGATTTAATAAAAAAGCCACCATAATATGGTGGCTTTTTTATAACTTCATCCAGCAGATATCACAAATAATCGCGAATCAATAATTCAGCAATCTGCACAGCATTCGTCGCCGCACCTTTTCTGATATTATCCGCAACAATCCAAAGATCTAAGCCATTGTGATGGCTGATATCATTACGAATTCTTCCGACAGATACGGTATCCTGACCACCGGCATCTCTGACTTGTGTAGGAAAATCGGTGCCGGTGAACACAGAAACATAATCTGTTTGTTCCAGTAACTCAATCACCTGTTCAGCATCAACCGGCGTACAGGTTTCCAGGTGAACAGCTTCAGCGTGCCCATAGAAAACCGGTACCCTGACACACGTTGGGTTCACCTGAATTGATGAATCATTAAAGATTTTCTGCGTCTCCCAAACCATCTTCATCTCTTCACGGGTATAACCATTGTCCATGAACTCATCAATTTGAGGGATGCAATTAAATGCAATCTGCTGACTGAAGGCTTCAGGTTCGGCGGGCATACCATTCAAAAGTTTTGCTGTTTGTCCGGCTAACTCATCAATCCCCGGCTTCCCGGCACCCGATACCGACTGATAGGTCGTCACATTAATACGGTCAATACCAACCAAATCATAAATTGGCTTGAGCGCAACCAACATCTGAATGGTCGAACAATTTGGATTAGAAATAATATTCCGGTTTCTGTACTCGGCAATCGCCTCAGGGTTCACTTCAGGCACAACGAGTGGCACATCGTAGTCATAGCGAAACTGTGATGTATTATCGATGACAATAACGCCCTCATCAGCAGCGACTGGCGCCCACTGTTCCGATAATTTTCCTCCGGCAGAAAACAACGCGATATGAACCTGAGACCAGTCAAAATCTTCAACATTCTGTACCCGAATCGTTTTTCCGCTGAAACGATACGTCTTTCCTTCGCTACGCTCACTGGCAAGCAAAAACAGTTCATTGACAGGAAACTCTCTTTCCTGAAGTACTTCGAGTATCGTTTCGCCAACGGCACCTGTTGCGCCTAAAACAGCAACATTAAATTCCTGGGTCATTTCTTTCCTCAATATGAAAACCTAAATCAAACAGTGACTTCAACCGACAGTTTTGTCCACCTACAATTTTTATTGAACCATACTCACGTCGATCCCAATAGTTTTTTCGCATCGCATCAAATGCGCCCGGAGAGCCAACCTTTCTGCGAAACAACGCATCATCACGACGAACATCGTAAACCAGATGAATTAAATTCCCCAGCGTTGCTTCATCCCAGGGCCGCGACAGGGCCACTTCATGAACTGGTGCTGTGGGTAGCAGTTTGGTCGGGCTGGCCCATTGATCATACCCCAGAAATGCACAATAACTATTAAAAATCATCGTGGTTCCGCGAGCCTTTCCTTCGAGTCCATAACCAGCAATATGTGGGGTTGCAAACGCTAAAAGCGGCAACAGTTCCATATCAACCTGAGGCTCAAACTCAAACACATCCAGCACTGCAATAAAGCCATCCTGTTTTTGTAATCTTAGCTTCAATGCCTGATTATCGACAACCGGACCTCTGGCTGCATTAATCAGAATCTGATCTCCCCGCAGCTTCATCAATACATTTTCATTCATCAGATGATGTGTGGGCCACTCACCATCTTTCACCAGTGGCGTATGCAATGTAATAACATCGGATTTTTCCAGTAACTCATCCAGCGGTGTGAAATGACGGGAATCTCCCCCAGCTTCTTTCGGCGGATCATTGAGCAGCACTCTGATACCAATCCCGGTCAACACATCTGACAAGTAGGAACCAACCTGTCCGCCTCCAATAATACCAACCGTCTTATCAAATACAGAGAAACCATGCTGCTGAGCCAATACCATTAACACACTAAAAACATACTCAGCCACGCCGACCTTATTGCACCCGGGAGCTGCGGTGAAAAAGATCCCTTTCTCATGCAACAGCTGCTGATTCACATGATCTGTCCCGGCTGTGGCAGTACCAACAAACTTCAGCTTGTCAGCTTTTTGCAATAGTGCTTCATTCACCTGGGTCACCGAACGAATCATTAATGCATCCACATCAATCAAATCATCCGGGGTTAAATCCCGGCCAGACTTAAGTATTACATTCCCTAACTGACTGAATAGCTGTTCAGCATAAGGCATATTTTCATCAATGAGGATTTTCATAATTAGCCGTTACTTCAAATAATCATTATGTTCTGTTGGTCGATTGTACAAAAACTCTGAAGCAGGTTCGACATAAAAAATACCCGGCATATGCCGGGTATCGGATTTAGTTCTGTCGTCAGTGAAAAACAAACTATCCCTGGTATTTACGCACAACCAGAGAAGCATTTGTTCCGCCGAAACCGAAGCTGTTTGACATCACAGTCGTCATTTCCTGCTCTCGTGTTTCTCTCACGATGTCCAGTCCCTGCGCCGCATCGTCGAGTGTTTCAATATTCACACTTGGTGCAATAAAGTTATGATGCAACATCAACGTTGAGTAAATCGTTTCATGTACACCAGCAGCGCCCAGAGCATGCCCTGTCATTGCCTTCGTTGCTGAAATTGCCGGGCTGTTATCCCCGAACAATGACTGAATGGCCTCAAGTTCTTTGATATCACCGACCGGTGTGGATGTTCCATGCGTGTTAATATAGTCAACATGATCAACATTCTGCATCGCCATTTTCATACAACGCACAGCACCTTCTCCGGATGGTGCAACCATGTCATAACCATCAGAGTTCGCGCCATACCCGACAATCTCACCATAAATCGTGGCACCACGGGCCAATGCATGCTCAAGCTCTTCAACAACAACCATGCCGCCACCGCCGGAAATGATAAAGCCATCACGATTTGCGTCATAGGTCCGGGATGCTTGTTCTGGTGCATCATTATACCTGGTTGACAAAGCGCCCATCGCATCAAACATCATGGTCATGGACCAGTCCAGCTCTTCACCACCACCGGCAAAAACAATGTCCTGCTTGCCAAGCTGAATCAGCTCAGAGGCATGGCCGATACAATGTGCAGATGTTGAGCACGCAGAGCTCATAGTGTAGTTCACACCACGAATTTTAAATGGCGTGGCAAGACAGGCTGACACGGTTGATGACATGGTCCGGGTCACCATATACGGACCAACCCGTTTCACACCTTTTTCACGCAAAGTATCAATCGCAATCGACTGATTCAGCGCAGATGCACCACCAGAGCCCGCAACAATACCGGTTCTGTCATTTGAAACCATTTCAGGCGTCAGACCGGCATCTTCAATCGCCTGCTGCATAGATAAATAGGCATAAGCGGCTGCGTCACCCATGAAACGCATTTGTTTTCTGTCTATATGATCTGCCGGATTTATTTTCAGGTCTCCCCAGACCTGAGAACGCAATCCTTTCTCTTTAAATTGCTCAGACGCTGTAATACCTGAGTTTCCAGCCTTTAAAGATGCCAGAACTTCCTCGACATTGTTACCGATACTAGAAACAATACCCATACCGGTTATTACAACTCTTTTCATATAAATATCCTATAATTCAAACTTACCAACACGATGATAACCGACAAGCGTTACAAAAGTGGTCAGCTTTCCGGGAAATCCGTACAATCGCCCCATCATACTTTATATTTCACCAATGAATAACCACAATGAATAAACTTCAGCATGCCCAGCTTGACTGGAATGAATCCGGCACCCCGGTTTCTGACCAGTTTGATGATGTCTATTTTTCTAATCACAACGGACTGGAAGAAACCCGCTACGTATTCCTTCATCAAAACTATCTGCCTGAAAGATGGCATGATTTCAGGAAACAACGTTTTGTGATTGGTGAAACAGGTTTTGGCACCGGACTGAATTTTCTGGTTGCCTGGCAATACTTTGACCGGTTTCGTCAGGAAAACCCGCAAGCCCAGCTGCAACAATTACATTTTATCAGTTTTGAAAAATATCCCTTAAGCCGGGTGGATCTCGTCAAATCGCATCAGGCATGGCCTGAACTGGGAGAGTATGCCAGCGCATTACAAAACCACTACCCGTCTGCAGTACCGGAATGCCACCGGATCGTCTTTGCTGATGGCGCAGTCACACTGGATTTGTGGTTTGGTGACATACAGGATTGCATGCCGCAACTACCGGTGTCCAAACATGGGTTGATTGACGCGTGGTTCCTCGATGGCTTTGCGCCGGGAAAAAATCCGGATATGTGGAATCAGACCATTTTCAATCAAATGGCAAAACTGGGACGTGAAGATGCAACCTGTGCGACCTTTACGGCTGCCGGATTTGTTCGCCGCGGACTGAATGAAGCCGGATTTAAAATGCAGAAAGTCAAAGGCTTCGGCACAAAAAGAGAAATGCTTGCCGGCCAGTTAGAACACCCCTCCGGATGGACAAACACCCCGCCGTGGTACGCTTATCAAAGCGTTTCAGATATCAACGATATCGCCATCATTGGTGGCGGTATTGCCACTGCAGCTCTGGCTAAATCTTTAACCCGGCGGGGAATCAAAGTCTCTGTCTATTGCCAGGATCAGCATCTGGCTCAGGGTGCTTCAGGCAACAGACAAGGCGCACTTTATCCCTTATTGAATGCGGTACATGACCCACTCTCAAGAATTTTCGCCGGAAGTTTTCTGTTTGCCCGTCAATTTTTTGACCAGTGTGCGATGGATATCCGGTTTGACCATCAATGGTGTGGCGTCACACAACTGATGTGGGATGAAAAATCACAGAAAAAACTGGCTCCGGTTGCCGGGAGCCTCTTCCCGACAGAGCTGGTCACCAGACTCAGTCCGGAACAAACCTCATTCACTCTGGGACAACCCGTTAGCGTTGAAAGCCTGCACTACCCGCAGGGGGGCTGGCTATGTCCGGCTCAATTCACTGAACAGCTGCTAACTCATCTGGAAGAACAGGGAAAACTTCACCTGCATCGTGGTATCCGGATTTCTCAGATCGCCCGGGATGAAGCGCAGCAAGTCTGGCACCTGACATCAGATGATCAAGTGTTCCGGCATCAATGTGTTGTGATAGCGACCGGCCATCAGTTCGATGAATTCGCACAAACCAAAAATTTACCCTTAGCGAAAGTCAAAGGTCAGGTCAGTCATATCCCGACTACAGAAAATCTCAGTAAGCTAAACAATGTCTTGTGCTACGATGGTTATATGACTCCGGTTAACCCCGAAAATCAGTCTCATTGCATCGGTGCAAGCTATGATCGCCAAAATACCGATACAGAATTTGATGTGGATGCACAAAGAGAAAACGGGGAGAAACTGAAAAAGTGCATTCCCGACCAGTCATGGCCTGACGAAGTCGACCTCTCTGCAAACCATGCCCGTCAGGGGGTGCGTTGTGTCAGCCGGGATCATTTACCTTTCGTCGGAAATCTGGGAGATTTTGACTGGATTCAGAGTCACTATCAAAACCTGCAGCATCAGGATGAAACGAATGCCGAAACCGTTCACCTTTATCCCGGGTTATATGCCTTTTTAGGGCTTGGCTCACGAGGATTATGTTCCTCACCTCTGATGGCTGAATTGCTGACTTCTGTCATATGCAACGATCCGATTCCGCTTTCGGTTGATCTGTTGGAAAGGCTCCATCCGGCACGCATGTGGATCAGAAAACTTCGCAAAGGCAAGACACTCTGAAAAAACGACCTGATATCTCCCCAAATAACCTGAAGATGCAAATTATTTGGAAATATAAACGAAAACCACCAGCATGCTGGTGGTTTCCCATAAAGCAAACATAACTGCAGAGATCACAGCCGCTGCTGAAGTTCTTCCCATAATTGCATGACAATAACTCTGTCAGCCGGAGTCAGTTCAGATCGGGCCTGCTCTACACTGTCTTCAATACGGGCTTTCAGAATCGTAATATCTTCGATGCCATCTTCCTCACATGATGCCGCAGCAAGAGAAATATGACCTCTTAAATAACCGCCGGCAAACAACTCATCATCAGATGCATTTTCAATACGTTCGTCAATCAAAGTCAGTATTTTCTCTTCAAACTCAATAATCATATGATACTCATCTATTTCACATTAAATTGTTCCGGAGACAGTGCACCGGTGTGATAAAAATCTCTCAATGCATCGGCAAACATCCTGACTCTGGCAGGTAAACCAGAGCTCAGAATCAACAGAACTTCATCATGTACTTTCTGCATAAAACCGAGCCTGTCCGGTTCAAAATCGCCATCCAGATTGTCACAGCTGACAGAAAACGGAAAACCGGCACACTCAGAAAAAATCCATTCATAAGCCTGAGGACGAATTTCAACCTGCTCGAAAGCTTGCTGCATCGCTTCAGTTCTTCCATCGGGCTCATACCAGTAGCCAAAGTCTTCAAGCAACCGGCGTTCCGGCCCGGCAACACACCAGTGGGCAATTTCATGGAGCGCTGACGCAAAAAAGCCATGGGCAAACACAATCCGGTGATAATTGACCTGATGATCCGCCGGCAGATAAATTGGTTCATCGTCACCGGATTCAAGCCGGGTTTGACAGGATTCATAGAATGTTTGATCAAAAATCCGGATTAAATCCTGATAATCGTGCTTCATCATTTTTTCATTCAGAAACGCCCTCGAATGAGGGCGCTGTTTCGCAAAAGACAAATTCATATCAATCAGATTTGCGGCGTTCCCGTTACCACATGCTGATTCTGACCACGATGCCGCAGCAGGTGATCCATCAACACGATCGCCAGCATCGCTTCAGCAATCGGTACAGCACGAATCCCGACACAGGGATCATGACGCCCTTTGGTAATTAACTGTGTGGCTTCACCTGACTTTGTAATCGTCTCACCGGGAATGGTGATACTGGACGTTGGCTTCAACGCAATACTGGCAACAATGTCCTGCCCCGTGGAGATTCCGCCTAAGATACCACCGGCGTGGTTACTTTTGAATCCTTCCGGAGCAAGCAGATCGCGGTGCTGGCTGCCTCTTTGACCAACCACATCAAACCCATCACCAATCTCAACACCTTTCACTGCATTAATACTCATCAGTGCGTGGGCAATATCTGCATCCAGACGATCAAAGATTGGCTCTCCAAGTCCGACTGGCACCTGAGTCGCCACAACCTGAATTTTAGCACCAACAGAGTCACCGGCCTTTTTCAGCTCGCGGATTAATTCGTCAAAAGCTTCAAGCTTACCGGGATCCGGACAGAAGAAAGGATTGTTTTCGATTTCATTCCAGTCCACTTTATCAATGGCAACATCACCCATCTGAGACAGATAAGCTCTGATTTCAATGCCGAATTCCTGCTTCAGGTATTTCTTCGCAATCGCACCAGCTGCAACACGCATTGCGGTTTCGCGGGCAGATGAACGACCACCGCCACGGTAATCACGGATGCCGTATTTTTGATGATAAGTGTAATCAGCATGTCCGGGACGGAATTTGTCCTGGATTTCAGAATAATCTTTCGAACGTTGATCAGTATTTTCAATCAACAGACCAATTGAAGTCCCGGTTGTTTTTCCTTCAAACACACCGGAAAGAATTTTCACTTCATCCGGTTCGCGTCGCTGAGTGGTATATTTAGAAGTACCCGGACGTCTGCGGTCTAAATCAACCTGAAGATCAGCTTCAGTAATTTCAAGTCCGGGAGGACATCCGTCAACAATACATCCAAGCGCCAGACCGTGACTTTCACCAAATGTGCTCACGCGGAAGTGCTGTCCGATACTATTTCCTGCCATGTATTCCTCTAATCTGTTCCCGGATGTTTTTGATCATGATTTTCCCGGGAATCATTCCTGTTCTTAGTAATCTCATAGTCGCTTGATTCGAATTTGATGTAAAGTACCAATCACATACTAATTGTTACTCAATCACAACAAATTGCTGACAACTAATCTAAATACAGAGAGAATTTATCCTGGTGCTCAACCAATTGTTCTCTGGTCAGCATAAATACCCCATGACCGCCATGCTCGAACTCAATCCAGGTAAATGGGATGTCCGGGTATTGTTCCATCATGTGAACCATCGAATTACCGACTTCACAAATCAGAATGCCATCATCTGTCAGATAATCCGGGGCATTTGCCAGAATTCTTCTGACCAGTTTCAGCCCATCCGTACCTGCAGCCAGACCCAGCTCAGGCTCATGGATAAATTCCTGCGGCAGAGACCCCATATCCTCAGCATCAACATAAGGCGGATTAGACACAATCAGGTTATATTTGACCTTGGTTAAATCCCGGAACAAATCAGAACGCAGCGGAAATACCTGCTGTTCCAGACCGTGATTCTGAATATTAATTTCTGTCACCTGCAATGCATCAGATGAAATATCAACAGCATCAACCTCAGCTTCCGGGAACATATGGGCGCAGGCAATCGCAATACAGCCGCTGCCGGTACATAAGTCCATGATCCGTTCCGGAGGATTGATCAACCATGGCTGAAAACTATTTTCAATCAGCTCACCAATCGGAGAACGCGGCACTAAAACCCGTTCATCGACAAAAAATTCCATCCCGCAGAACCAGGCTTTATTCGTCAGATATGCAACCGGCTTTCTTTCATGGATACGCTTGACCACCCGTTCGACAATCTGAATCCGTTCATTGGTCGTCAACCGGGAGTTCAGTACATGTGGCGGCATATCCACAGGCAAATGTAATGTGGGAAGAATCAACTGAACGGCTTCATCCCAGGCATTGTCCGTTCCGTGCCCGTAAAACAGGTTCGCAGCATTAAAGCGACTGACAGTCCAGCGAATCATGTCCTGAAGGGAATGAAGCTCAGAAACAGCTTCTTCAACAAAAATCTTATCCAAAATTGCCTCCAAAAAGGGCTACAATACGGCTATCTTAAACATAAACCATCACAACCAGTTATCGAATGAGTAAAAACGATAAGTGTCAGGATGACGATTTCGCCTTGTTCAAAAATGAAGTCAAAGGCGTAAAACGATTGCATCAGGATACCATAGTCCACGAGACAAACAGAAATACCGGGCAGAAAAGCGCCCGTAAAATCCAGCGGGAAGCGACAGACAGTGGTTTCTATTTCTCGGATGAGTTTGTGCCACTGCTTCCGGAAGACGGTCCGACACGCTACTCGCGTGACGATGTATCAAAATATGAAGTAAAGCGATTGCGTCGCGGCGTTTACGTTCCGGATGTGTTTCTGGACATGCACGGCATGACACAAAAAGAAGCCAAACGCGAATTGGGAGCCATGCTGGCTTATTGTGTGAAAGAGAATATCCATTGTGCCTGTGTCCAGCATGGTATCGGTAAACATATTCTCAAACAAAAAGTGCCTTTATGGCTGGCTCAGCACCCTGATGTGATGGCATTTCATCAGGCACCACTTGAATTTGGTGGTGATGGCGCGCTTTTGATCCTTCTGTCCATTCCGGATAAATAACCGGGCGAGAGAAAGGATGCATCAGGGTCTGCTGAACCGGGTAAAGAAGCAAAAAGAAAGAAGAGTAAACCGTGATTCACTCTTCTTTCTTTTATTTGTCATCGACTGGCAGACTAATTCGTCACCCGGGCAATCCGCCCGGAAGAAGTCAGCCGGTACTGTCCGGTGAAAGCGGGAATAAAGACAGAGTGACCTTTTTCGATCTGAATGTTTTCCCCGCTGACATGAGACAAGGTCATGGTGTTATCCAGCGCTAACAAAATCTCAGCACTTTCAGTTATCACGTTCAACACCTCAGGCGAATCATAGATTGTTAACTGAAAGTCATCGACTGGCACCGGATACACTTTCCCCTGCCCGTCAGACTCCGGTTGAGTCAGCAAGGTATCGCAGGCAATGGGCCTGAAACGGGTGCATTTGACCAGCTCTTTCACATCCATATGCTTTGATGTCAGACCCGAACGTAATACATTATCCGAATTCGCCATCACTTCCAGTGCCGTTCCCTGAATATACGCATGCGGCGTACAGGCATCAAGAAACATGGCTTCTCCGGGATTCAGCGTCAAAACATTTAACATCAAAGGACAAAAAACGCCGATATCACCGGGATATTGATGACCGAGGGATAAAATCAGAGAGAAGAGCTGATTGTCCCGATGTTGCTCAGCATAGGAAAGTAATTCATCAACAGCGGTCGCCTTCTGTTCTCCCTGAAGCGAAAGTAAAGCCTGAAAAAAATGCCGGAGACCATGCTCGCTGGCATCCTTTTCAAAGGCATCAACTAAAGGCTGAACCGGGGCAACATTCACGGTTTTAAATAAAGCCACAATCGTGTCAAATTCCCGGAAACCATTCATGGCCTGGTACGGTGTTAATGCGTAGACCAGCTCAGGTTTATGATTCGGATCTTTATAATTGCGGTGAGCCGCTGTGCGGGGAATGCCAGCCGCTTCTTCTTTTGAAAAGCCAGCCTCAGCCTGAGATTTATCCGGATGTACCTGAACCGAAAGTGCCTGCTCCGCTGCCAGAATCTTAAATAAAAAAGGCAATTCACCAAACTGAATATCAGTACTCACCCCCAAAATACCGGAGCGATCCAGCTGAATAAAATCAGACAGCAGCTGTTGTTCGTTATTTTCAATAATTTCTGAACAACCATTTGGATGTGCTCCCATCCAGACTTCTGCCTGAGGCTGCTGTTCCGGATTGGGAATATCAAACATATCCCGTATCGATTGACGGCTTCCCCATGCATAATTCTGAATGACATTTTTCATAGGGAAGAAATAACGTGTACCGGATTGGTTTATCATTGTGTTTTCCATCATCAGGTTGTATTAAATTCTCCGGGGCCTGTTGATTTCATCAACCAACAGGCTCCTGCAAGCAGAAAGGGAAATTGTCTCTCTGACCAAACAGACGGGAGCATTTTCATCTGCATTTATATGGTCAGAAGAGACAGAAAAATTCATACCCAATGTGTCAGAGTTGGATACAACAATCAATATTCCAACTCTCAATCTGACAACTCAGGTATTGCTCAGGCAAGGGCTTGTGCTGCTTCCTTTGCCTGACGCATTTTCTTCAGTGTAATACAAACCAGTGCTGTCACGACTGCACCTGCGGCCATACAAAGCAATCCGAGTAACGGCTTATTCATTGCACCAAGCAAGGCAACAACCGGACCACCATGAGCCACACTATTTGTGACGCCAAAGGAAAATGCCATGACCGCAGCTACCATCGAACCAATCATATTCGCCGGGATAACAGACATCGGATCCTGTGCTGCAAAAGGAATTGCCCCCTCCGAAATACCAACTAATCCCATCGCGCCGGCAGCTTTACCCGCTTCATTTTCAGATGCTTCAAACAGACTGAGCTTACGTCCAAGTACGGTCGCTAATCCCATACCTAACGGTGCGACAGGAATCGCGCAGGCCATTGCCCCCATGAACTGAGTTTGTCCGCTGGCTATCATGCCGACAGAAAACAGGAATGCAACCTTATTGAAAGGACCGCCCATGTCAAATCCGGCCATTCCTCCCAGGACAATGCCGAGTAACACAATGTTACCGGTGCTCATTGTAGTTAAGAGTGAATTCATCGAATCCATCAGACTGGCTATCGGTGCACCAATAACAAAAATAAACAGGGTTGAAATAAACAGGGTTCCTGTAATCGGTGCAATCATAATTGGAACAAGCGGCTGAATATATTTATGGTAATTAATATGGGTGATCCAACGAATAAAATATCCCACCAGCAAACCGGCAATAATCGCTCCGATAAACCCGGTACCGGCTTCAGCCCCGTAAAATGATCCATTGTTTGCTATCCAGCCTCCGACAAAACCCGGTGCCAGAGCGGGACGATCACCGATCGCATAAGCAATATAACCTGCCAGAATCGGAATCATCAGCTGAAATGCCACCACACCAACATTTAAGACCTGATTCCACAAGCTTCCCGGAGGAATTGCCATTCCCGCTTCTGTCGGCTCGCCACCGATAGCCAGCGCCAGAGCAATTAATAAACCGCCGGTCACAACAAACGGAATCATATGAGATACCCCGTTCATCAGATAACGATACAGATCTGAACGTTTGGAGGCATTTCCCGTATCAACCTGGGATTCAGACTCTTCGCCCGCCTGATACTCAGGTGATTTTAATGCCTGCTGAATCACACCCGTGGCATCTTTGATCGGTACTTTCACCCCGGTTTCTATCAGCTTCTTGCCCGCAAAACGGTTCAAATCAACCTGCTTATCACAAGCAATGATGATCGCATCGGCTTTGTCAATTTCTTCCTGGGTCGGTGAATTCTTCACCCCGATCGAACCATTAGTTTCAACTTTGATCTGGTATCCCAGCTCTGCGGCTCCTTTTTCCAGCGCTTCAGCCGCCAGATAAGTATGTGCAACCCCGGTCGGACATCCGGTAACACCAATTAAGAAACCTTTATCCTGTACTGGCTGAGCATCTGTTTCAGGCCCTTTTTCCAGTAATAGTGCTAATGCTTCTTCTGATGATGTCACCTGCAGGAATTGTTCAATAAACCCGTCTTCGATCAGCTTGGATGAAAGCTCTGCCAATACCTCAATGTGATGCTCTGCACCACCTTCCGGAGAAGCAATCATAAAAAACAGTCTGGACGGCTTGCCATCATCAGCACCGTATTCAACGCCCTGTTGACTAACACCGATCACAACGGCTGGTTTTACAACTGCCGGACTCTTCGCATGGGGCAGCGCCACTCCATCTTCAAAGCCAGTGTTACCCAGAACTTCCCTGGCCTCAATGTCAGCGAGAAACCGGACCGGATCATTAATACATCCCTGCCGGTATAAAATGGATATCAACTCTGAGAAAACTTCTTCTTTCGAAGCCGCTTTCAGATCCAGATGAATCAGATCTTCATTAATTAGTTCAGTAATCATCGTATTTCCCCGTGTCATACTTATACCCAGGCAACATGAAGATGCATGATTCAGGTTGTTTGGGTACAACATCATTATTTTTTTATTCAAAGCATATTGCCCTGCAGGATGAGACTGATTTTTATCATTGGCGTTTGAGCCGGATATCAATCAACAGATCACCTTAATCAGGGTCAGATGCTCTGATGATTATTTTGCGCCCGGGAGTGATATGAAGTGAAGTGTACCAGAGAGACATTTACTGGATTATTGTAACCATTGATAGCCAGTGTGATCCAGCTCATAATCGGCAGAACAAAAAACATTCATATCAATAATATTAAAAAACCTTTTTAATCAATATAATAGAGTAACACACAACCCAGAAAAGGGGTTTAATTCAATTGCAAATAAAATACAACGCTTAAAGATATGGAAATATGTGTCATAATCAATAGCACTTTTTCGTGCCAGGGCTCACAAATATTGAGGCGGTAAACCACCATGACGACCACTTTTTTTCATGATTTGCTCGACACATTATTATCTGAAAGAGAGCACATTAATCATATATGGTTTGCCGGTGATCAATTTACACCACCTCAGTTCAGCTATCAGGTGAACTTTCCCCGGCTGGAGCTCGTCGTTCAGGGAGAATACACGAATCAGATTGAAGACCCGGAATCAGGTATTGCAACAGTCAAAGTTCTGGCAGGAGATGTTATCTATATTCCGCCGAACTGCTGGAATAAACCGGACTGGAAACAAGATTGTTCTGTACTGAGCCTGCTATTCGGACGTCGTCAGCTGGGCTTCAGCCTTGTGAGTAAAAAAGCCGGCGAGTCTGGGTTCTTTGATGTTCAAAAGCACAGTATCCGGATGCGAACCGGTCACGCAGTCGATCATATCCTCGAAGCACTGAATGCATTAGCCGGAGAACCCCATAAAAGTCCAATGGATGAATATCTGCTTCTTGCGCTGATGAATTACAGCAAGTCTATGCTTTCAAAACTGTCGCCGGAATACCGGAAAAAAAGTGAAGATATTTATCAAGGGATTTGTATCTACATTCAGGAAAATTTTCACCGCCCGATTAGCAGGAATAGTATTGCGGAGCGGTTTAACATTTCACCGAATCATCTTTCCAGGATGTTCAGACAAAAAGGACACATGACATTAAATGACTACATGACATGGGTAAGAATCGAGCGCGCAAAGTTCATGCTCCGGAAATACCCTTTCAAACTTCATGAAGTGGCCATTCGCTGTGGCTACCAGGATGTGAACTACTTTTTCAGAATATTTAAAAACCGGACGGGCTGCACGCCCAGCGAATACAGAAGACTGAATCAGGATAATTCACTGGCCAGAGTATGATACAAAATGGCCTGTAAAGCCCCGGCTTCCTTTGTCCGGAGCAGAGCCTGACAGAAGGAATCATCTAATAAACTCCGGGAAAGCCAGGTCACTGCACGAATCATATCCATGTCCGGAGAAGCCGGGAGAAATAAAGCTATCACCAGATCAACCGCGCCACGAACAGACTGCCAGTCAACGGGATGGCTTAACCGGACAACAGCAAGAGAAGGTATCTCTACCAGGTGACTCATCACATGAGGAAATGCGATACCATGATGAATATAAGTTGAGGAGATCGCTTCCCGTTCATCAAGCGCCCGGAAAATAGCCATAGCTTTCCTGTCACTGAATTGAAAAACACGGCTCAGATAAGCAAGCAAACCACCTTTATCCCGGGTTTCCATATCTGCATAAAAAATATACCGGTAATCAAAATCAAACGGGAGCGTTAAAGCAGGATGGCGTAATTCCGATAACTGATGACGGCTACGTTGAGAGGCTTCCACCATATAAAAATGCTCTGAGATAAAATCTGTCAGCACCATACACGCCAGCTCAGCATCCAGACCATCAATCCATAACTGGCATAACTGATTTGGCTTGCCTCTCAGGCTCATCATCTCCAGTACTCTGTCTGTACTGCATCCGCTACGCGCGGTAATATTTCTGAAAGTCACAACCGAGCGAAAATAACTGACTAAAACCTTCAACCGGTTCAGCTTCCAGAGCACCAACCCATCATCGCCAATCAGAAACGTAATCTGACACCTGATTTTCATTTAGCCAGCCAGAGTTTGACACCGCTGAAGTACTGCGTTCACATTAGTCAGTACTTCTTCAATGGTGACACAATGAATTTTGCTGCCGGTAAAACGCGCTCTGTGCTCAATTTCGATATCAGATGCAATAAGTACGACATCAGCCTGAGCAATATCTGCTGCCTGAAGCTGATTCTCAATCCCCATCGCGCCCTGGGTTTCAACTTTCATATGGATATTCAGCCTGGAAGCTTCTTTATTTAAAACATCTGCCGCCATATAGGTGTGGGCAATTCCCGTCGGGCAGGCAGTCACTGCAACAATTCTCATCAGAAAATCCTTTATTCTGTTCTGAAAACAATGATAATCATAACTCAGTGTCAGCAAGGTCTGAGCCTGAGGTGCACGCCAGATATGGCATAAATCAGACTTCCGGGTTCACTGCACTAATAACGCATCTCTGAAGGTATCGTCATCGCATCTTCATTCAGCTTAGGCCGCTGACCACCTTTTCTCCGGAATTGTTTTAACTGGAAGACGTACGCAAGCACCTGCGCCACAGCAACGAATAGCCCGTCAGGAATCTGCTGCTCAAGTTCCGTCGTATGATAAAGCGCACGGGCCAAAGGCGGTGAAGGAACAATTTCAATTTGGTGTTCCTTCGCCACTTCCCTGATTTTGAGTGCAACATGATCAATACCTTTAGCGACAACAACCGGTGCTTTATCCGTATTCTGTTTATACCGTAATGCAACGGAGAAATGCTCCGGGTTCGTCACGATAACATCCGCCTCAGGCACTTCTGACATCATCCGCCGCTGCGCTGCTTCACGCTGTAACATACGGATACGCCCCTTCACTTCAGGGCGCCCTTCTGTTTCTTTATGTTCGTCTTTCACTTCCTGCTTGGTCATCTTCAGCTGATTCGCATGTTGCCAAATCTGGAACGGGATATCGATCGCCACAACAATCAACAGTGAACAACTGATCAACAAAATAAAATCAAGCAGAATATCCAGCGCATGAAAAATATTTTGCGGAAACGTATCCTGACTTAACTGAAACAGATCGGCTTTTGAACCATGAATCAGATAAAAAGCCACACCAGCAACCAGTGCAACCTTCAATATAGATTTGAGTAACTCAACCCAGCTTTGCAGCCCGAACATCCTTTTCAGACCACTAAGCGGATTCATCTTAGAAAACTTGGGCCTGGCGGCTTCAGCTGAAACAGAAATTCCCCCCACACCAATCGAGCCGATAAACGCAGCAATAAACAAAATAATTAATATAATCAGCGTTGGCAGGATAAGGCTGGCCAGTGAACCACTTAAGATATCAAATAACTTTGTCAGGTCGAATATTTCTTCCCGGTTCAGGCTAAACAACCGCGTCATTAATGCATACAACGCTTTCGCGAGACTTTCACCAAACCACATTAAAGACACAGCACCAATCACCAGTACTGAGACTGACGCTAATTCTTTTGAGCGGGCCACCTGTCCCTTTTCACGGGCTTGCTGCAGCCTTCGGGGGGTGGCGTCTTCTGTGCGTTCCTGTCCGTCCGATTCTGCCATAATCGCCTCCTGTGATCAGTGATGCTCAGGGTCTGCTGACCCTAGCAATCCAGCCGGATTAAACGGCAAATTTGCGCTTGTCCCTGTAGCCAGTATGTCTCGTAATGGGTGAATAAACCACTCACGATATACCAACACAGCAGCAAACCGACTAATAAAGCAAATGCGAAACCAAGTGAAAAGATATTAAGCTGCGGCGCAGCACGGGTCATGACCCCGAACGACAGGTTAATCGTCAATAATGCGATAATGCCGGAAAGAGACATACTCAGGGCGACTTTAAACATAATACCAAACCAGGTTGCAAGCTCGCGAAAGTCAGCTGCGCCCAGGCTTCCCTTACCAATCGGTAACGAAGTAAAACTGTAAGCAACCAGGTGAATAAGTTTCAGATGTCCGTCTGTCGACAGAAAAAACATCGTCGCTAACAACATAAAAAACTGACCTAACAACGGCGTATTTTGCCCGTTCGCCGGGTCTACCATAGAAGCAAAACCCAAACTGGATTGCATACCGATAATCTGCCCCAGCATGACAAATGTCTGAACCATAAACTGTGTTACGGTCCCCATTGCAACACCGATAACAATCTGTTCAAACGTGATAATAAAACCTTGCAGTGACAACAATTCGATATCGCGGGGAACAGCCGGAATTACCGGCATTAAAGCAAATGTAATCGCCAGTGAAAGATACAGTCGAATCCGGGCAGAAACAAAGCGGGCTCCGGTTACATTCATAACCATCAACATGGCTGAAATCCGGGTCAACGGCCAGAAATAGGTCGCAATCCAGTCTAAAATGATATCTGCCGAAAACTCCATATCTGCCGCCTGATTTAATACAAGACCTGAGGCAAACGCTCAATCATCGAGAAGAAAAACTCCATCAGTATACGGGTCATCCAATGTGCAAACATCATCAGCGCCAGTAAAGTGACAATTAAACGAGGCAAGAAACTCAGTGTTTGTTCATTGATGGAAGTCGCCGCCTGAAAAACTGCCACGACCAAACCGATGAGCAGACTGGGAACAATAATCGCTGAAACCATGAGCAGGACAATCCATAATGCATTCCGAAAAATCTCAACAAATATTTCCGGGGTCATATCCTCTCCCTATAGCGCAAAACTGCCGGCTAATGTCGACAAAATTAAATTCCAGCCATCAACCAGAACAAACAACATCAACTTGAATGGCAGGGAAACAATCATAGGTGACAACATCATCATACCCATTGCCATAAGAACCGATGCGACGACCAAATCAATAATCAAAAAGGGTAAGAAAAGCATAAAGCCAATCTGAAATGCCGTCTTCAGTTCTGAAGTGATAAATGCAGGAATCAAGACCGACATTTCTACTTGCTGGGGATCTTTCGCATCAGATCCTGACATCCCGACAAACGTTTCCAGATCTTTAACCCGGGTCTGTTTCAGCATAAAAGCCCGCATGGGTTCCTGTGCCAGCTGAAAGGCTTCTTTCGCTTTTATTTGCTCATTCAGATAAGGCTGAACCGCTTTCTGGTTTATCTCATGAAACACCGGTGACATGATAAAAAAGGTCAGAAACAGAGAAATACCAATAATCACCTGATTTGACGGTGTTTGCTGTAACCCCATCGCCTGACGTAAAATCGACATCACAACGACAATCCGGGTAAACGAGGTCATCAAAATCACAATGGCCGGCAAAAAGCCCAGCATTGTCATCAACGCCAGAATCTGCAGATTAATTGAATAATCTTCACTGCCATCCGGATTGACTTTCATCGTGATGGCCGGAATCCCGGGAACACCGGCATGATTGACGTTTTTACCAACGGCAGTCGTCGAGCTCAGCCCCTGACTGGTCAGACTTTGTGTCACCTGACTACTTGCCGGTGCATCTTCGGCCCACAAAGCAGAAGAAAACACCACAGAAACAGAAAGCAGAAAGGCAAAAATCAACCGGCTAAAGCAGCCTTTCAGGCATGGCCGGACTATAGAAATCAGCTTCTTCATTTTTTCATCAACCGGGCTAACTGACTGGCAAAAGAATTCTCGGAGACCGTTTGAGAATCATCTTCAAGTGGCTTATCAAGTTTAGAAATCAACTGTATAGACTGAGTGGTTACACCAACCAGGAATTGTTCTTCCCCAGCCTGAACAATCAGTAATCTCTCTTTGGTGCCGACAGGAAGCTGGCGAATCACAGACAAGCCTTTCTGATGCCCTAAAGCAGGCAAACGCATTCTCTTTAATACAACAGCCAGAATCAGGATGAAGACAACAACAAAAACCAGAGAACCCAATGTAGTGAATATATCAATCTGGCTGCCGGGAGCAGCAGCCAATGCAGGAAAAGAAAAAAACAACAGTCCTTTCAAATAATGCTTCATGGACTACCTTAGTTTTTTAATACGTTCAGTCTGGCTGATCACATCAGTAAGGCGAATACCAAACTTATCATTTACAACCACAACTTCACCATGCGCGATCAAAGTACCATTGACGAGAACATCCAGAGATTCCCCGGCAATACGATCTAATTCAACCACAGAGCCCTGATTAAGTTGTAATAAATTCCGGATACTAATTTGAGAGCGACCGACTTCCATAGAAATCGTCACCGGAATATCCATGATGGTATCCAGCTTCCGGCGTTCATCGTCAGAAATAGGCGAAGAAGTATCTTCCAGCTCATCTAAAGGTGCCGTCATTACTTCATCGGCATCTGACGCATCAGGGTCTTCTCCTAAAGCTGCCGCCCACTCATCTGCCAGCTTTTGATCATCAAGTTCAGAATCAGACATCTTCGCTACCTACTCATTTTATTAACTATCAAGTTCATCTTCTTTTTCAAGATCAGAAAGAATATTCTCACTTAAAAAAGCCAAATCTGTTTTCACCACATCAGGGCGTTTAATTTTCTCAGAAACCTGCACAGCAAGCTTATCTTCAGAGCGTCCCATCTTCACCCGGAATGTGGGCAACTCTTCAACAAACATCACCGCATGCTCAGGCATATCAATCGGAATGACATCTCCGGGACGTAATTCCATTAAATCGCGCAGCGCTAAGTCTTTCTCCAGTAAGTTCACCCGGAAATTAACCGGCACATCCATGATCTCTTCACGTAATGCAGAACTCCACCGGACATCAGTTTCCATCTTATCCGACTGAACCCCGGCATCCAGTAGTTCACGAATCGGTTCAACCATTGAATATGGCATGACCATATGGAAATCACCGCCACCACCTTCAACTTCAATGTGGAAGGAACTGACAACAATCACTTCAGTCGGACTGACAATATTTGCCATACTTGGGTTCACTTCAGAGTCAAGATATTCAAACTCAACGCCCATGACCGGCGACCATGCTTCTTTGTAGTCACCGAATACAATTTTTAACAGCAGCTGAATCACCCGACGTTCCGTTGGCGTAAACTCCCGCCCTTCAATCCGGGTTTGAAAACGGCCATCACCTCCAAAGAAGTTTTCCACCAAAATGAAAACCAGACGGGCTTCCATCGTGATCAGCGCCGTACCTTTCAACGGTCTGAAACGGACCATATTCAAGCTGGTTGGGACATATAATGTATTTTGGTATTCACCAAACTTCATCATCTGAACCCCATTGATCGCCACTTCAGCGGTCTTCCTCAGCATATTAAACAGACTAATACGCATGTGACGGGCAAAGCGTTCATTGATCAACTCAAGTGTTGGCATCCGGCCACGGACAATTCTGTCCTGAGATGAAAAGTCAAAATTCGTCATCTCCGAATTATCGGGCTCTAAGTCCTCATCATCTTCATCAACGTCATCAACGCCATGCAATAGCGCATCAATTTCGTCCTGGCTTAATAGATCGGTCACGTTTCACCTTATTGCATTACAAAATCAGTAAACAGAACTCTCTCAATGACGGGTTCACCAACCGCTTTCGTGAGTGCTGTTTTTATATCTTCAGTCGCTTTATTTCTGAGCTCGACTCTTCCATTCGGGGTTCTTAACTGTTCAACAGTTGCGGAAGCAAAAGTAGATAACAGAGAACTTTCAATCAACGGTGAATGATAACGGGCCAGATTCTCATTCTCAGAGCCTCTTACCATCAGCTGAACTTTAATCTGAACCATGCGATCACGTTTATCACCGGTAATATTAAAGACAAATGGCTGAGCAAGACTGACATAGACGATCGGAGAACTGGATTGCTTCGTCTGCTCCTGCATCTGTTCAGAATCATCAGCACCCTGATCGTCTGACCCCATCAGGAAAAATGCTGCGCCACCACCACCCAGTAGCAAAACGATAACGGCAACAATAATAATCAGCAGCTTATTTTTACCTTTTGATGCACCTTCTAATTCTTCATCTGCCATATTTTTCTCTTAACTATCAGATTCTAAAAATAAACTAGGCGTAATAGCTAATTCCATCACGCTTTTCTGTAACATTCAAATCAAGTTTAACACCTGTATCAGGATTGTCTTCTGCAAAACCTGAATCTTTGAATTGTGACGATGCGTGCTCCGCAGACTGATCATGGGCAGCATAGCCTTGCTGCTGATTTGCTCCCTGATGCTGAACACTGGTTTCTCCCAGCTGAACCCCTTGCTGCGTCAGCATGTCCCGCAAACGCCCCATAGAATGTTCGATAACATCACGCGCCTGATTGTTAGCCACGGTAAAATGAACTGTCGCCTGATCACCAGCCATGTGCATACGGATATGCATCCGTCCCAGCTCCGGCGGATCCAGACGAATATCGATATTTTTCAGGTTTTTGGACATCATCATGTGAATCCGTTCAGAAAGCTGATCTGCCGCGATATCCTTATTGATATAGACCGGAGACTGATTCTGAACCTGTTCGGCTCTCAACTGCCCCATTTGACCGGTCACCGAAGATAAATGCTGAGCGACAGATTCGCCGTGGCTACCAGCAAATGCACCAGGTGCAACAGAATTCTTTTTCTCACTCAGGGCATTCAATGCCTGCCTGTCTGTCCACTGCTTTGAAAAATTGGCGCCGGCCTGATTCGAAGCAGAAACATTATTTTGTTGAATTTGAGTCTGAAGTGTACTGAGTTCCTGTCCGGCCATTGCGCCCTGCTGTAGTATCGCGGCATCAGTTGTCTGATTACTTCCCTGCTGCGTGAGCATATGAGCGGCAACTGCCTGCGATGGCTGATTCAGCGGTTGGCTTTTATGGGAGGCATTTGAAGATTGCAGTAAAGCACTATTGACCTGATCTTTGTTACCGGCTTTTAGCTTTTCAGCTTCAGACACCAAAGTATCAGCCTGTAAAATACGCTGTCCATCAGAATCAGTCACAAGAGCCTGGGTCTGAACAACCTGACCTGCAGCCCGCTCTCCAGACACTGAAGTCAGCAGGTTCTCATCTGTACTTTCAGACTGTTTGGCTACATCTGATTCCGGGGATGATTTGACGATCTGTTGATTTTGTATCAGTTCGGGCGAGACGATCTGAGGATCATCACTGATATCTGAGGTAATCATATGCTTGCTTTCTTTATCAGCCTCAGAAGCTGGCAATTCTTTGCCGTCTTTCTGAATAAGTTGCTGGCTGGCAGTTTTCAATCTTGATAAGACTTCCTGCCCTTCGCCGACAACTTGCTCCGCAGCTTGTTTTTCCTGCTGATTTAAATCCACATCAGAGATCAGTTCTGCGTCATCAGTTTCAGTAACTTTGCCGGTTTCAAGCAGCTCATCAACACCAGCTTCACCAGTATTCGCTGCAAGCTGACTTTCACTGCCACCCTCAACATCATCAGCCTCGTGCTGTAGCCCGCGAACAGCGCTACTGTCAGCGTCAGCAGTCACTGCCTGTTCTTCACCTGAGTTTTCAGAAGAATTACCACCAAACAATGCAGCAAGCTTAGATAAAAAACTATCAGAATTTCCTTCGGATGAAGGGTCAGTAATAGCGTCATGGCCACTCTTATCAACCTGAGTGACATCTGAATGATTTTTTTGTGAACCTGAAGGCGATATGAGATTTAAATTCATGTACAAGACTCGCGTAAATAAAACCTGATTCAGCTTCATCAGAAAACTGACAAACTTCTTAGTCAAATTAGAAAGCAAAAATCAAGCCACTATAATATTTTTATAGTCAAAGCTTTACATTAATCGGTCTGATGAACCACGGCGAGCATACTGAAGTGTACAAAACTCGTCCAACTGTCGCTGTTCTCTTCTTATTTCTGCTTTTTCTTTTTCAGTCCGGCGTTTATCAATCATCCATTCATAAGAACGGCGGGTCTTCCGGGTATCTAGCCAGTGTTCCCGGCAATTTTCTACTTGTTGTTTAAAATGAGATTCAGCACTTTTTTGCTTAGACAAGGTTTCATCTAACTGAGTAAGGAAGCGGTTCAAATGGCTGTACTGACTGGCAGTAAGTCCGTTTTTGCCTCTTTCAACTAATTGATGGCAGTAATCCAGACGATATTGCTCAATTTGTTTTAATTGCTCATAGTAACCATCAAGCTCCTGACGCGCCTGATTCAGCGCTAAGACCGCTTTTTCTTCATGTTCCTTTGACTGTTCAAGCAAAAATTCAAGCGCATTTTCCATAATATCAAGACTCTACTTGCAATACATGTTTGAGCATATTGATACTCATCTCGTATGGAACGGTTTCCTTCATTTGTTGCTGCAGGAAAGTATCAATCTTAGGTTTGAGTGTGAATGCCTGATCGATAGCAGGATCTGAGCCAGCTTTATAGGCACCAATAGAAACCAAATCCTGATTTTTACGACACACTGATAATATTTGCCGGACAGCCTTTGACATAAACAGGTGTTCTTCCGAGGTAATTTGCGGCATCACCCGGCTCACAGATTTTTCTACATCAATCGCAGGATAATGCCCGGCATCTGCCAGCTCACGGGACAACACAATGTGTCCATCCAGTATTGCCCGGGAAGCATCTGCGATCGGATCCTGAAGATCATCACCTTCAGTTAACACCGTAAAAAATGCAGTAATAGAGCCCTGCCCTTCACCACCATTACCCGCCCGCTCAACAAGGGCTGGCAATTTAGCAAACACGGATGGCGGATAACCTTTTGTTGCCGGCGGTTCTCCAACCGACAAGGCAATTTCACGCTGCGCCTGGGCAAAACGGGTCAAAGAATCCATCAGTAATAAAACATCCAATCCCTGATCCCTGAAATATTCTGCGATCGTTAACGCTGTCTGACATCCTTTTAAACGCATTAAAGGAGAAGAATCAGCCGGCGCAGCAACGACGACGGCTCTCTGACGGCCATCGACCCCCAGAATTTCATCAATAAATTCTTTAACTTCTCGTCCCCGTTCACCAATCAGGCCCACAACAACAACCTGAGCCGTTGTTCCCCGGGTCATCATGCCTAATGTAACTGATTTTCCGACCCCGGAACCGGCAAATAAACCGATCCGCTGTCCTTTCCCGACAGTCAATAATCCGTTCACGGATTTCAGACCTACATCGAGTGGCTCTGTAATCGGCTTTCTGAGTAATGGATTGATAGGGGAAACATGAAAAGCAGCTTTTTGTTCGGTGTAAATCGGCCCAAGCCCATCAAGCGGTAATCCAACCCCATCGATCACCCGACCCAATAACTCCATACCGACAGGAATGCCGGCCTCTTCGGTCATTGGTGTGACCTTAGCACCCGGTAACACACCGGCAGTTTGTTCACTGGGCATTAAGAAAAGATGTTCCCCGGAAAATCCAACGACTTCAGCTTCCATCTCTCCGGACATGGTTTCAACTTTACACAAACTACCGACCGGTGCTTTACAACCGGTTGCTTCCAGTGTCAGTCCGACCACGCGAACCAGCTTACCGGATGCAACCGGACGTGATGAAAGCCCGTGAGTTGTATATTGTGAAAGTCTTTCTTCAAGTGCTAACACACTTCACCACCATGACGGTTTTTACCGCTAAAATTCTGTAAAACAGTCCGCAGCCGCTCTTCCATACGATAAGTAACACCAGATTCACCAGCCTCAATTTCAACATCTCCCCGGTTTAATGAAGGCTCTGTCACCAGGGTCCAATGGCGCATTTCAAGAGCTTCATCACCGTAAGCATCCCGGATGATACCGGCATCTTCAGGGTTTAATTTGAGGGTAATGTCATGCCCGGCAATGGGCAGTGATTCAACACAGGCTTTAATGGTATCTAAAATGATTTGCGGATTAATCTGTACTTCAACATGAACGACTTCTTTCACTAACCCCAGGACCATGTCAACTAATTGTCGTTCTACCTGGCTGTTCATCAAAGCCAGCGGCTGGGAAAACTGATTCGCCAGATTCATAAGGTGTTCGGCATGCTCACGGATTATACCTTGCCCGGCTTCCAAACCTTCAGACTGACCCTGAGAGAAACCTTCAGCATGACCCGCTTCAAGTCCCTCCGCTTTCCCCTTTTCATAGCCTTGTTTGAAACCAGCTTCCTGCCCCTGATGCAAACCTTCCTGATAAGCTCCCTGACGGATCAGCTCAATTTCTTCTTCAGTCAGCTCAACCGGCCCCTCATCAGCAGGCGCACTTTTTTCGGGAATCCACCCCGGATCATAATTCAATGCAGTTTCTTTCGCGCCGGTAGCCACATCCTGACCGTAATCAGGCAAGCCCCAACGCTTCGCATCAGCAATATCATCATCCTTTCCGGGACGCAAAAAGCCTCGTTTTCTCTCGGACATTCTTATTTCCTGACAGTAAAGCTGTATTGATAACAGCCATACTCATTGGCCATACACTGAAACTTATAAGAACTCGTCAGCACCACCTGACAACATAATTTCACCGTTGTCAGCCATTTTACGTGCAATCGCAAGGATCTCTTTCTGAGCGGCTTCCACATCTGAAACTTTGATCGGTGGCATAGCTTCGAGATCATCTTTAAGAAGTTCAGAAGCACGTTTAGACATATTCTTGAAGATTTTATCTTTAAGAACATCGTCTGCACCTTTGAGGGCTCTTTGCAGAACATCCTGAGGCACATCACGCAGCAATTTCTGAATACCCTGATCATCAACTTCAGCAAGGTTTTCAAAGATGAACATCAGATCCTGAATCTGAGTCGCCAGATCTTCATCCAGATCCCGCATTTGTTCCATCAGGACACCTTCGATATTATTGTCCATATAGTTCATAATATCTGCTGCTGCTTTCAAACCACCAATCTTCGCAGCCTGAGCACCAGCCTGACCGGCAAACTGTTTCTCCATAATCTCATTCAATTCAGCCAGAGCTGAAGGCTGAACCTCCTCAAGGTTTGCGATACGCATCATCAGATCCAAACGATCACGCTCAGCAAACTGTGCCAAAATTTCGGCGGACTGATCCGGTTCAAGGTAAGACAAAACAATCGTCTGGATCTGCGGGTGCTCGTTCACAATAATTGTGGCAACCTGTCGTGGATCCATCCATTTCAGTGAATCCAGCCCCTTCGAGCCGGTTCCCAACAGGATTTGATCGACAAGATTATTCGCTTTATCTTCACCCAGAGCGGCAACCAGAGCATTACGCATAAAGTCTTCACTGCCCATCCCGATATTGGTAAATTTCTGAATATCTTCCAGAAAGGCCCGGTGCACAGCACTGACTTTATTTTGACTCAGCTCACTGGCCTTCGCCATGGCGCTACCGACCCGCTGGACCTGTTTAGGTTCAAGGTAGCGAATGATTCCCGCTGCGTCTCCTTCATTCAGACTAAGGAGCAAAATCGCGGCTTTTTCATCGCCGGTAATTGAAGCTATATCGGCTTCAACGGGGACAATATCCCCGCCTTCTGTCTTATTCTCTTCTTCAGCCATGACTCATCCAGTTTTTCACCACCTGAGCTGCCAGTTCAGGTTCATTTGCAACAAGTGCTCTTACAGCTTTCAGTACATCTTCATCTTTATGCAGATTAGGCAGATCGATTGAAGAGCCAAATTCAAACAATTCGCCGCCATCGATATCACTGCCAATCAGACTGGTTTCGCCATCAGCACCAATAGGCAGACCATCCGGTCCGTACAGTTCATCTTCTTCATCGATAGCAGGATTGATAAGTTTTTTCATTGCAGGTCTGACAAGAACCAGTACGATAACAATGATTACCAACGCACTTGCCAGCCATCTTACCCAATCACCAAAGTTCGGGTTTTCCCAAATTGGTACATCTGCAATTTTCTCAACTTCAGGCTTGGCAAAACGCATACTCAATACATTGAGCAGATCGCCACGCTGTTGATTAAAACCAACAGTACCAATCAGGATCTGACGAATGGAATTCAGTTCTTTATCACTTAACGGTTCATAAGTAACTTCACCGGTTTCAGGGTTCACGCGCTCACGCGTCTTCACTGCAACCGCAACGGTTTGGCGGGTAACCACACCGGTCTGTTTACGCTCATGACTAATCGTTGTATCCAGCTCATAGTTTTTCGTTGCTTCTTTATGAACTGAACCCTGACCCAGCGTTGAACCATCTTTCAGCTGTGCAATATCTTCCGGAATTGAAGAATCTGCCGGAGGCTGATTACTTAATGCACCCGGGACACCAGCCACAACATTACTGTTGTTATAATCTTCGAGTGTGTATTCACTCCGGGTCGACGGGGTATTGGGATCAAAACGTTTTTTAGTCTGCTCGATTGCACTGAAATCTAATTCCACATCAACCTGAGCGGTATATTGTCCGAAACCAAGGATTGGAATAAGCACCGAGTCAATTTTTTCACGCAAAGACTGCTCTTGCTTATGTTCAAGCTCTTGTTCTTTACGTCGAGCTGCTGACAGTTCATCTTCGGAACCGGAATTCAGCAGTCGTCCATGCTGGTCTGTCACTGTAATCCGGGTATTTTTCATGCCCGGAACAGCACTGGCCACCATATCAACAATAGAATCGACTTCTTCCTGTTTTAAGTTCGCCCCGGTTTTCAGTGTCAGAAAAACTGACGCTGAAGCTTCCTGATTATGACGGACAAAGACACTCCGCTTAGGCATTGCTAATAAAACCCGGGCTTTACGCACCTGATTCATTGCTTCGATTGCCTTCGCCAGTTGCCGTTCCCGGCTCAGCTTCAAGCGTTCGATTTCAAGCCTTTGAGAGACCCCAAAACCCATATCCTGCAATAAGATATCGTCTCCGGCCTGTTTCTCCTGATTCAGGCCGGCACGGGCCAGATCAAGCTTTAATCCGCTATAATCATTCGCTGGAACCAGGACGGTGTTTCCATCGAGTTTATATTCCAGTTTCTTCTGATCAAGATAGTCTAAAACAGGAATCAGCTCATCGGTTTCATAAGCTCCCAGAGGCCGCATTTCGGGTTCTCTCACCCAGAAAAACAGCATAAGAATTAAGGCAACACAGATGGAAATTGATAAAACAAGCACAACCTGACGGATCAGATCAAGATCACCTGATGCAAAGTCGAACCGTGAGGAACTTTTTTCTTCTAAATCAGGGTTTTGATCATCGACGGCTAAATCACTACCGGTGATTGCCGAGTCAGTTCCACCATTGCTTAGAGCAAGATCTGTTGATTGATTTTCTTCAGCCACGTTATTTTCCTAAAAACTACACCGGCATATTCATCAATTCTTTATAAGCGTCAACAAGTTTATTACGAACCTGAATCGTTGCTTCAAAAGCAACACTCGCTTTATTTCTGGCAATCATGACATCGGATAATGAGACGCCTTCATCACCCCGATCAAATTTTTCCTGCAATGTGCCCGATGTTTTTTGCAGAGAATTGACATTATTTATTGCTTTACTCAACATATCGCCAAAATCAGAACTGACTGACTGACCGGTTGCAAGAGGCTTCTGACTCCCTGCTTCTAACATCATTGCCTGCATTTCGTTTTGTAATCCATCTAATCTCATGTCTACCTCAATAGCCAATTCTTTGACTTAAACAATTCAATCTAAAGCTTAATCAGCAATTACTGTGCCAGTTTAAAAATGTAGAATTAACAAGGGATATCAATGCCTGCATCCCGCATTTTTGCTAATTTATAGCGCAAAGTCCGGGGACTGATACCCAGTCTTTCAGCCATTTCTTTACGACGTCCATTACAAGCGATTAATGTTTCCATAATGATGGAAAATTCCTGATCCCTGAGCTCACCACCCAGATCAGAAGAATTTGACAATTTTCTGACATGATCATTTTGAACTTCAGTTCTTACATCTATTCCGGGAACAGACAGCTCGTGATCTTCTTCAATGATCATTTGAAGTGCATTGACATCTTCCCAGTCAACACCTTCAAGCAAAATATGCTCTTCGCCAATTTCGCTGTTTTCACTTAAAATCAAAGCCCGCTGAACAACATTATCCAGTTCCCGGACATTACCGGGCCAGCTATACTGTAATAACTTCTCGATCGCTGTAAACGATACGCCGGGAACTGCCTGTCCTAACTTTTTACAATGGCGCTCAACTAAGTGTTTTGCCAATGGCTCAATATCTCCGGGGCGATCTTTCAAAGCCGGCCAGCTGAGAGGAAAAACATTCAGACGGTAATATAAATCTTCACGGAAGTTACCTTCCTGAACGTATTGTTTTAAATCACGGTTACTGGTTGCCAAAACCCTGACATCCAGCTGAATACTCTTTCGGCTACCCAATCTCTCTACTTCTCTTTCCTGCAGAACACGTAATAGTTTTGCCTGAAGATTGAGGTCCATTTCACTGATTTCATCAAGCAGTATAGTTCCCCCCTGAGCCTGCTCAAATTTTCCCGGACACGCCTGCACGGCACCAGTGAAAGCACCTTTTTCGTAGCCGAATAATGTCGCCTCCAGCATGTTATCGGGAATCGCAGCACAGTTGATCGCAACAAAAGGGCCATCCTTTCTCATCGATGCATTGTGGATATAGCGGGACATGACCTCTTTACCTGAACCGCTCGGTCCGAGAACCATCACATTCGCATCAGTTTTTGCAACTTTATCTGCCAAAGCTAATAGTTTTAAACTCTTTTCATCAGCAACAACGGCATCCCCATTATCTTCTGACTGAACCGGAGCATACCGGCTGACCATATTGAGCAGAACTTCCGGAGCAAAAGGCTTCGCCATATAATCAATCGCACCTTCCTTCATCGCTGCGACTGCATCTTCAATATTCGCGTAAGCCGTCATGAGCAGCACTGGCAGATTAGGCCAGTGCTGTTTGATATTTCTGAGTAAAGCCAACCCGCCCATGCCAGCCATCTGGACATCCGAGACAACAATGTCGATTGATTCTGTTTTCAATTTAAGCAATGCATCTTCAGCACAGTCTGATTCAACCCATCCATAGCCAGCTAAAGCCAGTGTGTCGACGAGTGCTTCTCTCAATCCTTCATCATCTTCAACAATTAATACTTTGCTCTGCGCCATTTATTTATTCTCCCGTCTCTGAATTTGAGTGAGAAATTGTTCTTTCAAGGGGGATACAAATCGTGAAACAAGCACCATCCCCTTCTTTAGAAATTAATTCGAGCCTGCCATCATGCGCCCGGCATACCATCTGTACGACTGCAAGGCCTAAACCTGTTCCCTGAGAGCGCGTTGTAAAAAATGGTTCCATAATCTTATGTTGCATTTCTTCCGGAATTCCCGGGCCATTATCCTGAACAGAAATCCTGAGTTCAGCTTTTACTGTGCGGCAAAATACATCAACCTGTGCACCTTTTCCGGCATTCTGAATTGCATTCATGACCAAATTACTCAACGCCGATGCAATTGCATTGGAGTTCCCCAGAACTGAAGTCTCAGGAGACTCGACTTCCTGCCCATAATCAATTTGATAACTCTGTATTGCAGCTTCAACCATCGGATAAAACTCATCCATCAGGGATGAGATTTGAAAAGAACTGACAACTTTGTTATCTCCACCTTTAGCAAATAACAGCATGTCATTGACCTGCTTATCCAAATCGTGGAGTCGATCCATAAGCTTAGTCTGGAATCTGTCACGGGTCGTGGCTGGTAAATTTGGGGAAGCCAGATTTGATGCATAAAGCATCGCGCTGGAAAGAGGAGTCCGTACCTGATGAGCCAGAGACGCAACCATTCGGCCTAAAGAAGAAAGTCGTTGCAAATCACTGACTCTGGCCTGAAGTAAGCGCGTTTCGGTTAAATCCGTAATTAAAATAAGCTGTCCGGTTGCTGATGCGGAGATAGCCAAACGAACCCGGCGCCCATTTCTTAATGATACTTCATGACCATCATCTTCTCTTGGAGCAAAAGCTGCCTGAATAATCGAGATCCATTTTTCTCCAACAAGAGACGTTTCCAGTAAGCGTTGTGCTTCAGGATTAGCTTCCCTGACAATGCCTTGTGTATCAAGCAGAATCACACCTGCTGGCATGACATCAATCACCTGCTTATATCGCTCGACCTGATCTTCAATAGAGTCAAGATGAGAAAGTTGCGCCTGAACCGGAGAACCCTGCATATTAATTTTTACTGTTATACAAATAGAATAATGGTCTGAAAGCAAAAAGCATTCCAGACCATTATTCTATTTTAAATCATATACTTACATATTCAGCATTCAATGTATGACAATATATTGACTCAACACTGATATTTGTTTAGCGGTTCATATTGTACTTTTTCATCTTCTCAACCAGCGTCGTTCTGCGCATACTCAGCATATCTGCCGCCCGGGCAACAACACCGTCCTGAGCGTCTAATGCCTGATGAATTAAATTAACTTCCAGGTCAGCTAAAACTTCTTTCATATTAATGCCTTCAGGCGGTAGAGCGTCAGGCATGTTGATATTCCCGCCAATATTCTGTTCGACATCACTCAGGCTAAAATCTTCGGCAAAGATACTTGCGAAGACATCTCTTTCCTGCTCCTCAATGGTCTCCTGATGCGTAATATTCTGGTTTGCTTTAAATTCAGGAACATCACCATAACGGTATTTAGCTGGTAAGTGATTTACATCAACCAAACTGTCAGGATATAAAATCGTCATTCTTTCAACCAGGTTTGCAAGTTCACGGACATTCCCGGGCCAGTCATGCTCCATCAAAGACTGGATAGCACGAGGAGTAAAGCGAACTGTGGCGGCACAATCTGTTTCAGCGCGACTCAATAATTCCTGTAACAATAGCGGCACATCTTCTTTTCGGTGCTTTAGTGCCGGCATTTCGATCGGGAAGACATTTAAACGGTAATACAGATCCTCCCGAAAAGATTCCTGAGCAATCATGGATTCCAGATTCCGGTGAGTCGCAGCAACTACTCTGACATTCACTTTTATCGTCGTGTTTCCACCCACCCTTTCAAAACAACGTTCCTGAAGAACACGAAGCAGCTTGACCTGCATCGCCATCGGCATATCACCGATCTCATCCAGAAATAAAGTACCTCCTTCTGCAAGTTCAAAACGCCCTTTACGGGAGGTTAATGCACCGGTGAAAGCACCTTTTTCATGCCCAAACAGTTCACTTTCTAACAAGTCTCCTGGTATGGCACCACAGTTAATCGGGACAAACGGCCCTCTGTTCCTGGATGAATGAGAATGGATATTTCTGGCGACAACCTCTTTACCGGTACCAGACTCACCAAGTATCAATACATTGGCATCAGTCCGGGCAACCTGCTCAATTAAATGCCGAACTTCTCTAATCCCAAAACTTTTTCCGACCAGGCTCTGGAACAGCTTGCTCTTCGCGTCTGAGTTATGTTTCCTTCGCCCGCCAAAGTCTTTACAGTGTCTTAAAGCTTCTGATAGTTGTGGATAATTTAACGGAAGCTCCAAATCTCCCAAATAGCCGGAAAAACTATCCAGCGTATAAGGCTGTTTGTCTAACTTCAGTAAAGGGATATGATTTGCTTCCTGCAAATGGTGCTCAATCGTAGGAGAAAGCTGCTTATTTTTGAATGAGCCCAGTATACAACCAGCCCATAAAACGGACCAATCAATCCGCTCAGTTTGGGATGATGAAACGATTTCACAGGACTCGCCAACAAATTCCATAATCGTGCTGATATGTTGACGAATTGCAGGATCATCCTCAATCACGAGCAGTTTCGCTAAACCTTGCATAGGTAAGTCTATTTGCCTTTATTCAAACAATTGCTGTTAATGTTTTGTTCTATTTAATCGGGTTACTGAATTAACAATAGACAAAATTTTGACTACAGCAACAAAAAAGCCACTTATTTTGTAGCATTAGTGGCTTCTATTTTATTGAATTATAAAAATATGGCAATACAGAGTTGAAACTCAGTATGTGATGAGTGACATCTGCCAAAAAACTCACATACCAATATCAGCTGCTGTTAAATGATGATATTCTGAGGGAATTTGATCCCAAGCCGACTTAATTTCACGAATAATCTCAATCACATCATCTAAGGGCTGAGGATCATTTTTATGGTTTGCCATCGTGATTTGCGAGATCATAAACTCATAAAGTTGATCTAAATTTTTCGCGACATCACCACCGTCTTCCATTGAAAGGCAGCCACGCAAACTAATAATAATATCAAGAGCTTTACCCAAACGCTCACCTTTCACAGGTATATTTCCCTGTATCATTGCGGCCTTTCCCTGAATCAGGCGCTCAATAGCCCCGGCCATTAACATTTGTACTATCTTATGCGGTGAGGCCGCACTGAGCTGGCTATCCACTGATACTTTCTTATAAGCCTGTAAAGAACCACGCATAGTCTTCCTCTTTTATAAAAACTTCTTGTAATGTTGAACAGATTTATTTCCGTAGCGATATTTTTGTAACGATTGGCCTATATCGACGGTTTTCAACTGCATCTTTTCAACAAGTTGCTGAGTACGCTTAATCGCGTCCTGCCATTGGTCAGAGCCTGAGAACTGCTGATTTTCTGACACTTCATGAATCAGTTCTTGCAATAACTGATCCCTTTTATCGACCAATTGACGAACTTCTTCAACATTGATTTCTTTTGCAGCCAAAAGTTGCTCTAACTTGTGATCAACATCACTGAGTATAGCCAGTTGCTTTTCCATGTTTCTAGCCCTGGCCCAGAGCATTCATCATTCCGGCAAGCTGACTTTGCATTTTACTGGTTGCATCTTTCATTGCAGAAAATTTGTTATGCGTTCGTTTTTCAAGCGCATCCATGCGTCTGTCTAATGTGTCCTGTTCATCATCCAGACGATAATTCTGATCACGCAGACTATTCTCTCTTGAACGAATCGAACCTGTCACACCAGTCATTGACTGAATCGCATCTTCAACTTGTTTGGCAAAGCCTTTTCGTCCGCCAAAAAAATCGCCCAGCTTATCAAAATTATTATTTAACTGCTTGTTTAGCATATCATGATTAATCTCCAGCGTCCCTTGCCGGGTCGTGGTAATACCAAACTCAGTTAAAGTTTTCAGATTTTCCGGCGCCTGTTCAACCGGGGAAGAAAAGACCCTTTTTAAGCGGGAATCAGCACTACGTACAATACTGTCTCCGGCTAATGGACCTTTTTCGCCGGTTTTAGGATTCGCTACAGAAAGTTGTTGGGATGTTTGATAAAACTGATTATAAGCAGAAACAAATTTCTCAATATTTTCTCTGACAGAATTACGATCATACTCAATATCAACTTCTGCAGTTTTTTGTTTCGGATCAGACTCACCTTTCAGTGTCAGATCTACGCCTTCAATCGCATCTTCAATGATATTGTTGTGGCTTGCCAGCTTTGCAACACCATCAAGTATTACTTCCGCATCCTGAGCGGACTGTACTTCAGTCATTCCCTGATAAGCATCAAAAGAGTTCTGAGCTTCTTTGAGCTGAGCCTGAACATTTTCTACTTTTTCAACGTAAGCTTTTTCTTCAGGTGATAACTTTGAACGCTCCAGCTCTTTAGCTTCCTCTGGCGTCATTTCTCCGCTTTTTATCGCCTGTTCAATTTGTTGCTGTTCCTGAGCAAGTTTTTCTTTAAGTTCTGCGGCCGCTTCTTTCGGGGTTACATAAGAATCCAGCAGCGTACCGGAAGCCGTATTACTCCACCCGGGAACATCACCAGATTTTTCCAGATCACTGCCGCTTAATGGAGGTTCGCCTTCACTATATGAATCAAGCAGTGTACCTGATGCAGTTTCAGTCCATCCGGGAATCCGGTCTTCAGGCTTAATATATGTCTGAGCAGCTTCTCCGGCTGTTGCAGCAGCCTTCACCGCACTATCGGAAAGATCGGTGCCTGCTTGTTTTGTGTCTGATGGATCCTGCGCAGTTTTCGCGGCTTCCTTAATTTCCTGAGCCACCGATTCATCAACAGCTCGTGCTGCATTTTCCAGTTTTTCCGCAACCTTACCCGCAACTTTCTGTTGTTCAGGCGTCAGAGGATGGATTAATTGCTGCGCTTGAGAACGGGCATCTTCCAGATCTTTAACCCGTTGCTCTAAAGTCTTATATTCAAGTCTTTTTAAGGCTTTATCTGTCGTCCCTTCCGCACTGATAGAGACTTTGTTGTCTTTACCGGATTGATTAGAGGCAATAATCAGCCGGGGACCGTTGACATCATTGATAACAGAAGCCCGAATTCCCGGGTTTCCTTTCGCATGATTAATCTGGTTAACAACATCTTTTAATTTCGATTTATTCCGGATATCAACTGAAAATGTTTTCTCACCCAGAGAAATATCCAGCTTTCCGGGACCAAATTTTGTGTCTTCAGGAATCACACCTGACGCTAGTTTGTGGCTTTGTGCCAGCTGTAAGACATCAACTGCATATCTACCTGCAATTGCGTCCGTTGCCGCTTTCGCTGATACAACTTCTTCATCCGTTGAACTGGCTTTGCGAAGTGCAAAAGCCTTATCCTGACGAAAACCTGCCATCAGGTTTTTCATCGTATCCAGAGATTCTCTGAGCCTGCCATAAGCACTAATGCTGGTTTCATTTTGCGTTCGCTGATTATCAATACGTTGCTGTTTAGGCAAACGTTCTGCATCAACAACCTTGCTAACAATGGAATTTACATCCATGCCAGCATTCATCCCTATGGGGCCCAGAGTCATTTAATCACCTCGAAAAATCATAACAACTACACCTTCGTCATCAGCAGACCAGAGCGATGATCCTGCTCTCTGGCAAGACGTCGCAAGACCTTGAGCATTTCCTCTTCAGGAATCTGACGGATAATATCACCTGTTTCTGCTTCATAAACGGTAACAACATCCCGACCAGATTCCTTGTCAAAGCGAAACGATAAGCCTTTGTTGATTGAAGATACAAATTCATGCATCCGCTCAAGCATTTTAGCTCGTCGTTCTTCATTGACGTGTTCTCGCTCCTGAGCCATTTTCACGGCTTTTTCTACTGAATCCGACTGCCTCTCTCCGCCTTGTTCAGCAACCTTATCTATCTGATTGCTCTCTTTTTGCACAAAAGAAGCCTTTGCCTGTTCATTTTCTGAAGCAAATTTAGTGCCACTCTGTGAGCCATAAGGCTGGATGTTCGATGTATAGGATGACACTTCCATAACAATCTCCCTCCGACCTTGCCGGGTTAAGTCATGGGTTACTATTTAATCAATAGTTCCCCGGTGACTTACCCCAGCAGACTAAGTGCAGCAGCTGGTGACTGCTTCGCCTGGGCCAATACCGACATACTTGCCTGCTGAAGTATCTGAGACTTGGTCATATTTGTTGTCTCTTTCGCATAGTCAGTATCTTTAATACGGCTACGTGACGCATTCACATTTTCATTAATGTTATCCAGGTTACTTATCGCATGACTGAACCGATTCTGGAATGCACCCAAAGAAGCCCGCTCGCTATCCACAGCTTTCAAAGCACTATCAATGACAGATATTGCTTGCTGTGAACCACCAACCGTTGATACATCCACGTCCTGGACTGTCACATCTTTGCGGCTGCTAAAATCGAATTCAGAGCCAAGATCACCTCCGATATCAATATCTCCTTTCACACTGCCGGATGAGGCAAAAATCTGTAATTTTCCGCCTTCGGCAACTGAAGCACTAATATCTTCATTTTGACCATTAATGTAAGTCGCGACTTCCTCCAAATCGTCACCGGCTTTGGCATTAATCGAGATTTCTTTCTCTTCACCCCGGTCATTTGTATAATTCAGCGTTAATTCCCTTGCATCAGTGACACGCCAGTCTGGTGTTTTCCCCTCATCCGCAATGTATGCCTGTCCGCCCATTGCAGAAGTATCAGAACGCATACTCGCCAGGGACAACATAACTGCTTCACCAGAATCAGCACCAATTTGAAATGACTTACTGCCGAATGTCCCGTTTAATAATTTATTCCCACCAAACGAGGTTGATTCCGCGATCCGGTTCAGCTCATCGTTTAACGAAGAAACTTCCTGCTGGATCGCCTGACGATCAGCTTTCGAGTTTGAACCATTTGAAGACTGAAGTGAAAGATCCCGCATTCTCTGAAGGATTGATGTCGTTTCATTCATCGCACCTTCGGCGGTTTGCGCAATTGATATACCATCATTTGCATTTCTTACCGCCATATTTAAGCCGCGACTCTGCACACTTAAACGGTTAGAAATCTGCAAACCAGCAGCATCATCTTTTGCACTGTTGATTTGGTATCCCGATGACAGTCGCTCCATTGACTTCTGAGCACCGTCGGCAGCACTATTTAAGTAGCGCTGCGCGGTCATCGCCGACACATTCGTGTTTACGTTAATTGCCATATTGATCTCCTATTACGGACATGTGATGTACTTCAGTGTCTCTCACCTCACTTCCATACATCCTATTTCTCTCGTTTCCTTTAACGGCGATTGTTTTACTTCCTTTAGATAAATTTGATCATTTTTTGTACATTTTTTCAGGTTACACCTATACAAAAAATAGGATAGAAAACAAAGAAAGAAAAGAATGAAAATAAATCAATGAGATAGATAATGTTCACAAAGGAGAGATCAATAAGCATGAGATATAAAAAAATCCGGCATGAAAGCCGGATTTTTAATTTTTTCAAGGGGTATTTAATTAACCACCTAACAAAGCCAGTGCCGCATTTGGCAGCTGTTTTGCCTGCGCAAGAACAGAACTTGAAGCCTGACTCAGAATCTGAGACTTGGTTAATGCAGTTGTCTCTTTTGCAAAGTCTGTGTCTTTGATTCGGCTTTTAGATGCGCTCACATTCTCATTGATATTATCAAGGTTACTGATTGCATGTTCGAATCGATTCTGGAATGCACCCAGTTCAGCACGGTGACTATCAACATATTGAAGTGCAGAGTCAATCACTGATACAGACTGCTGTGCGCCACCTACGGTTGTTACATCCATTGAGTGAACAGAAACGGCTTTGCCATCATCATCCAGATCTAATTCACCAGCCAGAGAACCACTGAAAGAAACATCTTCATCTACATCAACTTTATTGCTTCCGGCAAAAACTTGCAGTCTGCCTGATTCATCAACAGAAGCAGAGATTAAATCAGTCTGTCCATTGATATAAGTTGCCACTTCTTCAATATCATCACCTGCTTTGGCAGAAATATTGATTGTGCGTTCTTTGCCATCTTTGTCAGTCAGTTCAATTTGCAGGTCATTTTCACCTTTAGCAACTGACCAGTCTTTTCCTTTGCCATTTTCAGCTTTAAAGCTCATGCCACCCATTTCAGGATTATCGCTGCGAAGGTTATTCAGTGTCAGCATAACCGCTTCACCACTGTTTGAACCGATTTGGAAAGCTTTTGTTGTGAATGTACCATTCAACAATTTGTTTCCACCGAAAGAAGTTGTTTCTGCAATCCGGTTCAGTTCATCATTAAGTGATGTCATTTCTTCCTGAATTGCCGTTCTTTCTGATTTAGAGTTAGAGCCGTTTGCTGATTGCAAAGACAAGTCTCTCATACGTTGCAGGATATTCGTGGTTTCATTCATCGCTCCTTCTGCTGTTTGAGCGATAGAAATTCCATCATTTGCGTTACGTACAGCAACACCCAGGCCACGACTCTGAACATTCAAGCGGTTAGAGATTTGCATACCTGCCGCATCATCTTTTGCACTGTTGATTTTAAATCCGGAAGACAGACGTTCCATTGACTCATTCTGTGCTTTCGTTGCTGAATTCAAATAACGCTGTGCTGTCATTGCTGATACGTTAGTGTTTACATTTACTGCCATGATGATTTCTCCAATTGATTTTCCGATTTTGATACGGTTTCCGACGTCTCGGAAAACCAAGTAGTTCTCTCAAAGTTACTATCGTTAACGACGCTGGCTGGAATATCTTGAGAATTTTTTTGAAAAATATTTGAAAAAAAATCAAATAGATTATGGTTTGGGGAAAAGGTCAAATTCAGCAATTTTTTTTCTAAAGTATTTCATTCAGCGGGCGATAAAGGCTGCTTTTTTATTATTTTATCTCCTTTATTTCAGCAGCCTTAAAACCGCTACAGGCTGTTTTTTTGCCTGAGCCAGTACAGAAACGCTCACTTGCTGCAAAATTTGCTGTTTCATCAGTTGCGTCACTTCTTTGGCATAGTCTGTATCTCTGATCCGGCTTCTTGAATCAGATAAATTTTCCTGAACATTACCCAAATTATTAATCGTATGTTCAAACCGGTTCTGAAAAGCACCCAGCTCTGCCCTGTTTTTATCAATATAAGTTAAAGCCGTATCCAACACTGAAATGGCACGCTGGGCACCTCCGGTTTGACTAATATCCATCTTATCGACAGATTCATAGCCCACAAACCCCATCTGAAGCTGACCAGCCAGTGAACCACTAAATTTAAGTGCACCGGTCGTTTTATCTCCGGACATATAAATTTGTAACTGGCCATGCTCATTCACGGATGCAGATACCAGGTCGGTTTGCCCGTTAATATAAGTGGCCAGTTCCTCGATATCATCGCCGGCTTTTGCCCGGATGTGTATTTGCTGAGTTTGCCCATCTTCGGACTGATAATGTATGACGAGTTGTTTATTTTCGGTCGTGACCTGCCAGTCGGAAGATGCTTTACCGGCAGCAATATAAGTCAGCCCGCCCATATTCATCGTATCGGAGCGCATATTACCTAAAGACAGGCGAACCGCTTCACCAGCAGAAGCCCCGACCTGGAAAGAAGTTGTCCCAAATGTACCATTGAGTAACTTTCGGCCACCAAAGGAAGTCGTTTCAGCAATGCGGTTCAATTCATCATTTAATGCTGAATACTCTTCCTGTAAGGCTTGCTGATCAGATGCTGAATTTGAGCCATTTGCTGACTGAATAGCAAGATCCCGCATCCGCTGCAAAAGCGATGTACTCTCCTGCATCGCTCCTTCCGCAGTTTGCATGATCGAAATACCGTCGCTGGCATTTCTCATTGCTACATCCAATCCCCGGACCTGAGTTGTCAGACGGTTAGAAATCTGTAATCCGGCCGCATCATCTTTCGCATGATTGATCCTGTAACCGGAAGACAACCGCTCCAGAGACTCGTTTAACGCCTGGTTGGCACGATTCAGATTTCGCTGGGAAATTAACGCAGCCACATTGGTATTGACTGTCATCATAATGAGTCACCAAGTGATGAAATATTTCTCTCATATCGGTGATTCTGATGAATTCTTTAGACAAAAAACGGGTCAGCTCGACCCGATCACAATATCCACTGAAACGTCATACAAGGATTACTTTAATTTTAAAGACTGTAACATTTCACAGGAGGGAGAGAATAGATAAGCGCCGGTCACTGCCTGGGTAAAACGCAACATCTGATCAGTTTTCCCATCAGCTTCACCATACATACTCTGCAGCATCGCCTTAAAGTTATGTAACGTATGACAATAAGCAATAAACAGAAGGCCGTGCTCTCCCCCCACAGTACCATATGGCAAGCTATGACGGACAATTTTCAGTCCCTGACCATTCTCTTTTAAGTCAACCCGCCCGACATGGGATGCTTCAGGCACCTTATCCAGCTCAACCGAGTCTTCTTTCGTCCGGCCAATCACCTTTTCCTGCGCAGCAACATTCAGTTTTCCCCAGGCAGGCAAATTATGAACAAACCGCTGGACCATCACGTAACTTCCTCCGGCAAGCTCGCCATCAGGAATAATCGCGACTTCTTCGCGGCGACTATCTTTCGGATTTTCAGTTCCATCAATAAATCCTGTCATATCCCGAGCATCGAGATAGCGGAACCCATACGTTTCATCCACAATATGCGCTTCTCCAGCGATACTTCCCATGAACTTTCTCATCACATAAAAAAGTAAATCATGTCTTTGGCAATGAACATGTATTAAGAAATCGACTTCGCTTGCAGGTGCTGAGATATCACCTTCCCCTAAAGAGATAAAATCAACCAGTTCAGGTACGGCAGGCGCATCAAGCTGTGCCCAGAAACCCCGGCTGAATGAGACAGATAACTTCAGTTCAGCACCTGTCTGAGATGAGTTCAGGGTCTGAATCAGGGTTGGTAATTGTTGAATTTCTTGTAGCACTTTCTCCGGATTGTCTTTTATCTTAAATAAAGCATAAAGCGCAAAAGGTCCGGCTTCGGGTAAAATTGCTGTTTGAGGATATGGCATAGTACACCTTTAAAAACTCACATTATAATTATTCATCATTTCATCTTGCTCTCACGCAACGAGAACATACTGAATGCTTCCATACACAGTGGTTTATAATTATCTCATTCAGTCCAAATGGTCAAAGACCCCGGTCAGAATAAGTCCCACTCATCATAAATAGTCAAAGTTAAATTATATATACCCAAGCACCCTGAAGATGCATGATTCAGCTCACGCCCTTCGGGTGAGTTTGGGGATATTTCCGGTAACTCACGATAAAACTTCTGTTCTGGCAGAACGCACTTGAATTTCTTGCTAAGATCACTTCTGATAATAAATAATCTGATGTAAACATTGACGAATTACTATGAAAAAAGCATCTGCTCCATCAAATGAAACCCGCCAGGAAGCCATGAAAATCGCCAGAGCGACACAAAAGCCCGGACAAAACAAAGAACAAACAAAACTGATTGCACAAGGGATTGAAAAAGGCATTGCTGTTTATAAAAAGCAACAAAAAGAAAAACAACGTCAGGCAGACAAGGAGCGGAAAAGAAAGAACAAGGAAAAACAACAGGAAAATATTCTGCCAGAAGAGATTCCTTCAGCTCCGCCACAACCTGAAAAGCACACCATGATACATTTATTACCCTGGATACTCACTGCCGTCAGCTGGGGAATCCTGCTTTACATCTGGATTCATCCAGCAGTTTAATATCCTGAAATGAAACAGATAAGCCAAACTGGCTTATCTGATCTATTTTCCCAGGCTTGCTGCAATATCGACTTTTCGTTCAAGAATCCACTGGCTATCAAACGGCCCCCAGTCAGATAATCGATAATAGCCATCATTATGTCGACGACCATCCTGAACAAAAATTAACTGAATGCCAATTCCCGGCAAAGCTTTCAAGACATCTTGAATGGTCCGGCGGGGCCATCCTGTCTTCTCAATCAATCTCGGAACATTCGGCCTTTCCATGCTTTCAACCAGGTACGCCAAATACAGTCGCCTTGCAAAAACGGGACTCAATTCCATTGACACCTCCTATCTACGTGCCAATTTATTATTTCGGTTTTTGCATAAAGCGTGTTGCGTTTGATCAATAACTTCATTTTTTGTGCCATTCACTTCCGCTCATTTGTAAAACACAACCTATTGACAAGGCGCTTATGTATTTTTGTCAGCCCGGTCAGTTCCTGCTAGGATTCGGAGGTAATGTCACCTTCTTTAACCTAAAGGATTCTTATGAGCATCATTCTTTATGGCATCCCTAACTGCGACACAATAAAAAAAGCACGAAAGTGGTTAGCAGCCGAAAATATTGACTATCAATTTCACGACTATCGCAAAGATGGTATTTCAGCAGTTCTTGTCCGCGACTTTTGTTCATCGCTGGCGTGGGATAACGTGCTGAATAAACGAGGAACGACATACCGGCAACTGGATCAGGCGCAAAAAGACAGCCTGACGGAAGAAACGGCCATTGATTTACTTGTACAATACCCGGCTATGATCAAACGCCCGATTCTCTCGGTAAATAACAATTTATATCTTGGTTTTTCAGCGGAAAAATACACAACAATTTTTGCAGCACAATAGTTTTTTCAACATTTTTTTTAAAATAGTTTTATCACAAGGAATTATGAATGACTGATAGCCCTGTACTAACCCTGGCAAAAGATTTGATTTCCCGCCGTTCTGTCACTCCAGAGGATGCCGGTTGTCAGGAGGTCATGATCAGCCGGTTAAAAAAACTTGGCTTTGACATTGAAGTCATGGTTTTTGAAGACACAACAAATTTATGGGCAAGAAAAGGTTATGAAGCCCCGCTTTTTGCCTTTGCCGGACATACTGATGTGGTCCCGCCGGGGTCTGAACAAGCGTGGCACACGCCACCATTTGAGCCCACGGTCATTGACAATCATCTGCATGGACGTGGGGCTGCTGATATGAAAGGCTCGCTCGCATGTATGATTGTCGCTGTGGAACGCTTTATCAGGCAGAACCCGAATCATCAGGGATCCATTGCTTTTCTCATTACCTCTGATGAAGAAGGACCATTTATCAACGGAACCACCAGAGTCGTGGATACCCTGATGGAAAGAGACGAGCGAATTGATATGTGTATTGTCGGAGAACCGTCCAGTACGCACACAGCAGGAGATGTCGTCAAAAACGGCAGACGCGGTTCCCTGACCGGGGATTTAGTCGTCAAAGGGATACAGGGACACGTCGCCTACCCCCATCTGGCAAACAACCCGGTTCACCAGGCACTGCCCGCTTTATCTGAACTTGCTTCGACAAAATGGGACGACGGGAATCAATTCTTTCCGCCAACCAGCTTTCAAATCCCGAATCTTCATGCCGGAACAGGCGCTTCGAATGTGATTCCCGGCGACTTTACGATTCAGTTTAACTTCCGCTTCAGTACAGAGCTGACCTCTGAATCCATTCAGCGACGGGTGCATTCAATCCTTGATGCGCACGGATTAGATTATTCGCTCAACTGGACTTTAAACGGCCAGCCATTTCTGACGGATGCAGGAGAATTGCTCGATGCGGTCGTCAAAGCCGTGACTGATGTGAATCATAAAGCACCAGAGTTACTGACAACAGGCGGTACTTCAGATGGCCGCTTTATCGCACAAATGGGTACACAGGTTGTTGAACTGGGGCCGGTTAATGCGACGATTCATAAAGTGAATGAGTGTGTCAGTGTTCCGGACCTTGAAAAGCTGACTGACATGTACCAAAACGTGTTAACGAACCTTCTGGCATAACCCGATGACACCTGAGCAACTGACCGGACAAACCGATCTACATCTTAAGCCGACACGGATGGATCAGAAGTCTTTTCTGATCCATCCGGATGTGGTCAGCGACATGCTTGCTTTAAAAGAAGCAGCATCCCTGGCTGGTTATAATCTGCATATCGTGAGCGGTTTTCGCAGTTTTCAGCACCAGCTGAAAATCTGGAACAGGAAGTTCTCAGGTGAATCCCCGGTGTTAGATCAAAACAGTATCCCGCTGAACACCAGCCAACTGAGTGAAAAAGAAAAGATCCTGGCAATATTGAGGTGGTCCGCTCTTCCCGGAGCCAGCCGGCATCACTGGGGAAGTGATTTCGATGTTTACGACAGAACAAATCAGCCTCAGAATGTGCCACTCAAACTTGAGCCACATGAATACCTGTCAGGATTTCAGGCCGGATTCTTTCAGTGGTTACAAACAAATATGCAGCATTACGGATTCTTTCTTCCGTACAATCAGGATCGTGGCGGCGTCGCTACAGAACCGTGGCATATCAGCCACCATGCAGTTTCATCAACGCTGTTAAAAGAACTCACTCCAGAAATAATACTGGAAACTTTGAATGAAGCGCCAATATACGGGGAAAAGATCATAAAAAAAGAAATCAACACAATATACAATCAATTCATCATCAATATAAATCAGGTATGAGTATGGATATTTTCGCATCCCCCTGGTTCATCATCACAATCGTTATCTCGATTATTGTTGGTAATGTTGCAGCTTTAAAATACCTGACCCCAAAGAATCTGGAACAATTCAAAAAGAAACCCAATGATGATCTGGAAAGGTTAATCGAATTAGATAAGAAACGTCAGAAGGAATTAAAAAAGGATGATGAACAACACCATCCTTCTGAAGAATAAAAGGTTATTTCAACAGAGCTGTCATGACAGGTACAAAAGCTTTAAGCACATCTTCTTTCACCGGCTTGCCATCGGATGAAGTCATGTTTAAAGAGGTTCTGTTTTCCAGATCACCCAACAGCACTGTATAGCTCCCGGAAGAAAGCGGAAGTGGTTTGACACCTAAAGCAGACCAAAAATCATCATCAGGAGAGCTGTACTTCACCTTGATAGTTCCCTGAGAACGATTCCTGTCTTCAACTGAAAAACCAGACTGAGATAAAACTAAAGGCAGACGACGCCAAAGATTATCATAATCACTCCGGGCAATCATAACCGGCAAGCCGCTCCGATCAGTTCCCATAGATACCGGAATACTCTTTGGTGCCTGCTGTAAACGATTTGATGTTACTCTCATCTGAGCATCATATATGGTTGCTATTTTATTCACCATCTTCATGGTATAGCGTTCTTTGGCATAAACAGAGACGTCATCACTTCCGGAAGCAGAACGTAAACCAGGCATTGAAAGCTGTACACCAAAACGACGGGCTTTGTTCACCCGGGTCAAGTGATAATGGGCTTCCAGTACTGACTCTTCGTCTTCACTCTGCCATTCCACCCACTTCGCATCAACCGACTGCTCACCTTTCCGGGTCACCTGAGCATGTTTACTTTCTAAAAACTGCAGCGAAATTTGCCATATCTGATCTGCGACCTGAGATTTAGCACTCCAGAAAGTGACATATCCCTGAGAAGTCTCAACCGAGACCCCGGGGATCAGTGCTAAAAATTCCTGAGGAGGACGAATATCAACGTTTTCTCCCAGAACACCATGAAATTCACCTTTTGGTATATCGTATTCATGATCAAACTGTGGTTTTACACCATGAGGATATTTCCAGGGAATTAACGCATTTTCGTTTAAATAATCAAAATCACCCTCGGCTTGTTGCCTTTCTAAAGCACTATCGGAACAAGCTGATATAGTTAAAACAGCCAGTGAACAACAAACCAGCTGATGCCAATTTTTCATTTAAACTCCTACAGAAAAAACCGAGGCGAACGCCCCGGCATCAATAAACAGATAACGTTACAGTAAACCAGCACTTATCATCGCCTGCTCAACCGTTGGTTGTGCCGCTTCAGATAAGATTGTCATCGGCAGTCTTAAATCACCGTGCTCAATCAGATTCAGGCGGTGAGCGGCCCATTTTACAGGAATCGGGCTGGACTCAATAAATAAATCTTTATGCAAAGACATCAGGCGTTCATTAATTGCCTCTGCTTCAGCAAACTTTCCTGATAAAGCAAGATGCATCATTTGAGACATTTCAGCAGCGGCAATATTATTTGTCACAGAAATAACACCATTACCGCCAAGCTTCACAAAATCAAGCCCGGTAGAATCATCGCCGCTTAGTAAGACAAAGTCCTCACCACATAGTTCACGATGCTTTTGAACACGATCTAAATCTCCGGTCGCATCCTTAATACCAACAATATTTTTGAGTTCAGACAAGCGGGCGACCGTTTCTGGTTGCAGATCGACTGCAGTCCGTCCCGGCACATTATATAAGATAACCGGGATGTCGGTTTCAGCGGCAATCGCTTTATAATGGAGGAACAAGCCTTCCTGTGTTGGCTTATTATAATAAGGCGTCACACTCAAAAAGCCTGACACGCCAGTATTATTCAGTAAACGGCTGAATGTCAGGGACTCATGCGTGGCATTCGCCCCCGTACCGGCAATCACGGAGATTCGGCCTGCAGCATATTCAACTGTTTTTGAAACGACCTTGACATGTTCTTCAATACTAAGTGTTGCTGATTCACCCGTCGTACCAACAGAGACAATCGCATCCGTCCCGGAATCGATATGATATTCTACTAATTTTTTTAGACTTGCATAATCCACTTCACCATCAAGGTTAAATGGCGTAATTAACGCAACAATACTTCCAGAAAACATGTCTCTCTCCATAAAATTATCCTTCCAGCATGGTACTGTAATGACGCTGAAAAAAACAAGTAAAGCCGCATGCTTATTTGTATTTCTCAGACAAATACCGACCCGGGTGACATTCTATCACGACAGTTTTGTATCCCGGCTTGAAAAAGATATAAAATCCCGCTTATATCAACAATAAAATCAGTCAACATAAGGAAACATGATGAACACATTACAATCAGGCACACCGGCCCCTGACTTTTCACTTCAGGATCAGGACGGTAACCTTGTCTCTCTGAGTCAGTTTAAAGGGAAAAAGGTTTTGCTCTACTTTTACCCGAAGGCCATGACGCCGGGATGTACGGTCCAGGCTCAGGGACTGAGAGATACGAAAAAAGAGCTGGATGATGCAAATGTTGTTGTTTTGGGTGTCAGCATCGACCCGGTGAAACGACTGACAAAATTTATTGAGCGGGATAACCTGAATTTTACTTTGCTATCAGATGAAGACCATCAGGTTGCTGAAAGCTTTGGTACATGGGGTGAAAAAAAGTTCATGGGAAAAATTTATGACGGGCTTCACCGCATCAGTTTTTTAATTGATGAAAACGGTACAATTGAACATGTATTCAATAAGTTCAAAACCAAAGATCATCATCAGGTCGTTCTGGATTATCTCCAGCAAAAATAACCCATCACGAAAAAAGATCAAAAAAACGCCAGTAATACTGGCGTTTTTATCAGCACTTGTCATTTAAACAATAAACTTATTCAGCAATTGCTCTTGTTGATGAACTTTTTCAACCTGCTGTCGGGTTGATTCACGGCTTTCTTCTGTTGAGGAGCCAATCCGCTCGCTGATGTCTTTAATATTCACCATATTGCTGTTAATTTCCTCAGCAACAAGACTTTGCTCTTCAGCTGCAGCGGCAATTTGCATATTCATATCATTGATTTGTTGAATGGCCTGACGAATTTTTTGCAAAGAATCATTTGCCAGATGAGACTTTTCAACCGCGTCTCCCGCCTTATTTTTACTTTCAAGCATGGCAGCAGATACAGACGACGCGCCCGCCTGAAGCTTTTCAATCATCGAACGAATTTCCGTCGTCGACTCTTGTGTTCTTTGTGCCAGCGTTCTGACTTCATCGGCAACAACAGCAAAACCTCTGCCGGATTCCCCTGCTCTTGCCGCTTCAATTGCAGCATTCAGTGCCAGCAGATTGGTTTGATCGGCAATATCATTAATCACTTCCAGAATGGTTTCAATATTCGCAGTGGCTGATTCCAGATTCTCAACTTCTTTCACAGCCTGCTCAATCTTATCCGAGAGGTCATTAATCGATGATGTTGTATAGCTGACCACATCAACACCTTCACCTGTCGCCTCATCTGCATCTTTCGCAGCTGTCGCAGCATTTTGAGCATTATTCGCAACTTCTGATGAACTGGCAGCCATTTCATTCATTGCGGTCGCAAGCTGATCAACTTCCTGAACCTGCTCTTTCATCGAAGAAGAAACATGGTCTGCACTCGATGCAACCGCTTCAACACCATGATAAATATCACGGCTGATCGCTTTCGACTGACTAATCTGAGACTGTAAAACTTCGGTAAACTGGTTAAATCCAATGGCCAGCTCTTCAAACTCTTTATCCAGATCAGTCTCCAGGCGCTTGGTTAAATCCCCCTGCCCGGAAGCAATATCCTGAATTGCCTCGTTCAGAATGCCTAAAGGCCGCATCAGATAACGAATCAGGAAGGTCAGCAGAACCAGACTAATCACCACACTCAAAATGGTATAAATCAGCGAACTGTTTCTTAAATCGGACACAGCAGCAAAAGCAATGGATTCATCAACAACAGCACCGATGTACCAGTTTTCACTGGGAACTGAAGTGAAATTAACAATATATGATTTACCATCCAGCTTCACATGCTGTGTTCCTTCCTTAATTGAGATATCAGGAAGGTAGTCCTGCATTTTTTTGCCAACGAAATCTCTTTTAGGGTGCGCGATTGTATTACCGTCCGCCGCAACGATGAAAAGGTAACCGGCATCAAACAAATTCACCGAGTTGACCAAATCAGATAATTTGGACATGTTCAGATCATAATACATTGATCCGATAAACTTCCCGTTTGTATAAATTGGTGAACCAAGTGAAATGATCATCGTCTTACTGGCAACATCAAGATAAGGGTCAGTCACAATCACATCCCGCTTTTTCTTCGCTTCCAGATACCAAGGACGAACTCTTGGATCATAATCAGCGGAAGGACTCCAGTTATCATCATTTTCAACCATTGAACCATCGGTCGCATAACCAATCCCTACCCCGACAAAACTGCCTTTCAGCCCTGGTTTTTCCAGTATTTTTTTCACATAATTTTTATCATCAGCATTTAATTCGATCGTTTGAGCAAATACTTTCGCTAACCTTTTCTTTGCTGACATTTCTGATTCGACCGTATTCTTAACACCGGTAACCAGCTCTCCCATACTGCTAAATACGATGGATTCAATGCTTTCTCTTACGGTTCTCATTTGATGTACAGATAAAAACATCACGGTTGCTATTAATAGCAAAGACGATGCCGCTACAATCTTGTGGCTAAATCTCATGGTATCCCTCATAAAACAACGGCTTACTATATGGTTACAATTTCATACACAAATACATAACCTTGATACTACAAAATCTAATATTGATCTCATGAAATTTCAATGCAATGAGATTATTATATTTAATAAATAACCGTATAAATAAACCGTATTCATCATATGCTGGCAGATTATTAAATATTTATTAAATGAAAACAGTTAATATCAATCACATTTATAACAAACACGTTTCCTATAAATAAAAAAACCAGCACTATGCTGGTTTTTTTATATTCAATATTTGGTTAAGTCACCCGTATAGAAAGTTGCGATTCAAACAATAAATTGTGCCAGAATATTATCTTGCTGATGAATCTTGTTAACCTGAAGCCTGGTTACTTCATTCATATCGTTGGCAACATCTGATACCTGACCACTAATTTCTTTTATCTTGATCATATTGCCATTAATTTCTTCGGCCACTAAGCTCTGCTCTTCCGCTGCCGAAGCAATTTGAATATTCATATCATTAATTTGCTGAACCGCCATTTGAATTTTCTGTAATGACTCATTTGCAGCCTGTGATTTATCTACAGCCTCTGCCGCTGCAATCTGACTTTCTTTCATCGCAGCGGATACAGAAACCGTGCCGGACTGAAGCTTCTCAATCATAGTCCGAATCTCGGTTGTTGAGTCCTGCGTTCTTTGAGCCAGTGTTCTGACTTCATCGGCCACTACAGCAAACCCCCGCCCGGAACCACCAGCTCTGGCCGCTTCGATAGCAGCATTTAAGGCCAGTAAGTTCGTTTGTTCCGCAATATTGTTAATCACTTCCAGTACCATCTCGATATTTGCTGTCGCCATTTCAAGATTTTTTACATCTTCTGCTGCCTGTTCAATATGTTCAGATAACCTGAAAATAGACGTGGTTGTCAGCCCAACCACCCCGGCGCCACCACCGGCTACATCATCAGCTTCCCGGGCAGCAACAGCCGCTTGCTGCGCGTTGTTTGCAACTTCGGACGCACTCGCTGCCATTTCATTCATCGCTGTTGCTAACTGATCGACTTCCTGCATTTGAGAATGCATAAAATCTGCAGATTCTGTCGCACTCTCCATGACTTGATTTATCCCAGTGCGAATATCACGGCTAATATTTTTACAGTCACATATCTGGCCATGTAGTGATTCCGTAAACTGGTTAAAACCAATCGCAAGCTCAGCAAATTCCTGATCTGAATTTGTATCAAGACGCCTTGTTAAATCACCTTCACCTGAGGCGATATCCCGGATCGCCAGATTTAATGTATCCAGCGGGTGCATGAATTTCTTAATTAAAAATGTCAGTAAAATCAAACCAACGATCACACCGGAAATAATATAAATCAAGGAGTTACTTCTCAGTTTGCTCACCGTCTGAAAAGCAATTGATTTATCAATTACAGCACCAATGTACCAATGCTCATCAGGAATATAGATTAAATCAACCATGTAATCCGTCCCCTCAATATTGACTTCCTGCATGCCTTCTTTCAGACGGATACCGGGCAGATACTCATTTAATTTTTTGCCGATATTATTTTCATCCGGATGAGCAATGGTCTGCCCGGACTGACTGACAACAAACAGATGACCTGAGTCCAGTAAATGAACAGAACTCACAATGTCAGATAGTCCCGATAAATCAAGGTCATAATACATACCGCCGATAAACTGCCCATGGCTGAAAACCGGTGTCGCTATCGATACCACTATTTTTTTGAATTTAAAATCAACATAAGGGTCGGTCACAATCAGATGACCCGTATTTTTAACTTTCTGATACCATGGCCTGAGCCTCGGGTCATAATCCTCCGGCACATCCCATGCTTCATCATTTTGTACCAGCTCTCCCTGATTTTGGTAACCTAAACCGATCGTAATAAATGTTGATTTCAACCGGGCAGTATTCAGCATCTTATCGACATATGCCTGGTTAGCAGGGTCGAGTTGAATGGATTCGGTGATAGACTTTGCCAGCGTCTTCTTTCCGGACATTTCAGTCATCACCGTTTGCTTCATACTTGTTAATAGTTCATTCATACTGTTGTTAATCAGTGAATTAAAACTGTTCTGAACCGTTTTCAACTGATGGACGGAAAGAATTAATACGGTTCCGATAAGTAACAAAGATGATATCATCACAATTTTGTGACTAAATTTCATGGTCAATCTCATAACAATCACTTCTAACTGTAAAGACAAGAATTCAACTTATTGCCTGCATTTATTCCCGGACTAAAGAGTCATTTGTTTCATCATTATTTCTATCTTACTCAACAACCCGGAATATGAATCATTAAAAATAAACCAAGAAAAATATTTATTCATAACTGAAGAAACATTATGCAAACAGAAAAATAAAATTAATAACACATCCGTCACTGTGGATTTAAAATCACAGATAAACAAGCATCTAATTAAAAAAATGATTAATTAATGACGGTAAAAAGAGAAATAAAACATTCTGAAAATTCAAACCTGAATATATAATTTATAAAAAAGTCAGATATTATCCAACCATTTTATCCTAACGCAATAAATTATGGAACAAAGATATCATATTCGAATGAAATTAACATCAGAGATAAAATATCATCATTAAACTATATACCCAAGCAACCTGAAGATGCTTCTTCAGGTTGCTTGGGTATAAATACTAAAAAGGCTCAGTTAAAAATGACTGAGCCTTCAACAAAAAACGTAATCCGGATCACACTAAATATGCAACAAATGGAGTTTATTCAACCCAAATAACCGGAATCTTCCCATCAGCCTTATCCGGCAGGAGCTGAAACCTCGTCACCTGCCGACAATGCACTCCATACAGCCTTCACTAAGGTGGCTAAGGGAATCGCAAAGAAAACCCCCCAAAAACCCCATAGTCCACCAAAAACAAGTACCGCAACAATGATCGCAATTGGATGTAAGTTCACGGCTTCTGAGAATAAAACCGGGACCAATATATTTCCGTCTAAAGCCTGAATAATGCCATATACCCCTAACAACCAATAAAAGGATGGTGTTAATCCCCACTGAAATACACCAACAATTGCAACAGGTACAGTCACCACAAAAGCACCAATATATGGAATAAGAACCGAAAATCCGACAGCCACGGCTAATAAAACAGAATATCTCAGATCAAGAATTGCAAAGGCAACATAACTGACAATCCCAACGATGAATATTTCCAAAACCTTACCATGAATGTAATTTGAAATCTGCTCATTCATTTCTATCCAGACTTTCTGAGCAAGCTTACGGTTTTTGGGCAATATTTTTCCGGCGCCATCTAATAATTGCTGCTTATCTTTTAAAAGGAAGAAAATCAATAACGGTACTAAAACCAGATAAACAGCCAGGGTCGCAATACTCATTAAAGAAGATAAAGAGCTTTTGACGATACTTTCACCAAAGCCAATCACCTGATTTTTTGCATTATTGACAATTGATTCTACAATTTCAAAATTAGCTAATTCAGGGTATTTCAAAAATATGGCATTGATTCGCTCCTGTAGCTCGGTATACATATTTGGAATATCATTTGTCAGGTGAGTTACCTGCTGCCAAATCACCGGAATCAGTCCGAAGACAGCGACTAACATTAAACTTGTAAAGATCGCGATGACAATGATAACACTGAGTGCTCTTGGAACACCAAACCGGACAAATTTCACGACCGGCCACTCCAGCAAATAAGCCAGGACAATCGCAACCAAAAGCGGGGTTATAAGACCGCCCATGAAGTAAATAATCAGAAAACCAAACAGCAATATTGCAATCAGACTGACCGCTTCGGGATCAGAAAACCGCTTGTTATACCAACGAGTTAACATTTGGAACATTCAGTAAAGTCCTTTTCCAACACTATGAGACATGTCGAATACAATTCTCGTATAAGTATATACCCTGGCACCTGCAGGTAGCAGTATTCGATAAAAATTGACATGACAATAAGCCAATACGTTATCATGAACACATGAATATCTGTACACGTCATTTTAAATGGTAAAGGTACAATTACCTTCCGGACGTTAGCGATAACATCTGTTCATGGAAATGAGAAAGTGACTATTGTATAGCTTTTTTGAATGCATTCCACTGAAACCAATGCAAAATACATATGGATAATTACAGGAAATGCAGAAACCAATACTATATATGATTGTCATATATTCAGTCAGATAAAACAGGAAGCCCAGTTTTTCATATGATCTCGCAACCTATCCGCTCACTCATCAGTATTGCTTTGACAGCCTCACTCTGCTGTATTCCCCCCGTTTTGGCGGATTCACGGAAACTCCCGGAAATCGGAACAGTGGCAGGGACCACACTGACTATTGCGCAGGAAAAGCAATATGGTGATGCTTATATGCGTGTGCTGAGAAGTCATCAGCCGGTGATCAATGATCCGGTACTCAACCAATACATCAATACCCTTGGTCATAAGCTTGTTGCAAATGCTGACAATGTGAAGACACCTTTTACCTTTTTCCTGATCCGTAAACGGGAAATCAATGCATTTGCCTTTTTTGGCGGCTATGTAGCCCTTCATTCCGGGCTGTTTTTACACACACGTTCCGAGAGCGAGCTGGCTTCAGTGATGTCCCATGAAATCGCTCATATTACCCAACGACACTTAGCCAGAAGTATGGAAGCGGAAGCAAAACGCTCTCCGGCAACTATTGCTGCATTAGTCGGCTCACTCTTACTGACAATCGCAGCACCGGAGGCTGGCATCGCAGCGATGACAGCAACTCAGGCTGGCAGTGTACAACAGCGGATCAACTATACGCGGGAAAATGAAAAAGAAGCCGACCGCTTCGGGATTGAAACATTAGCGAAATCCGGGTTTGATCCTTATGCGATGCCACGCTTCTTTGGCAAACTTGCTGCTGAATATCAATATGCCAGCAAACCGCCGGCTATGTTACTCACCCACCCGCTGCCGGAAAGCCGGATTACAGATAGCCGGGAACGGGCACAGCAATACTCTCATGTGAATAAAAAACCTTCTCTGGCCTATCAGCTGGCCAGAATCAGAGTGATCGTCCGCTTTACCGGCATCAAAGCAGAAGCAGCATCAGACTGGATTCAAAGACACAGGCCAAAACATAAATCTGAAATCAGCCCGGCATTTGATTATGGTCAGGCGCTGATTTTTCTGGATGAAGGCAAACTGGATAAAGCTGAAGCAATTCTGACCCGGTTACTCAAGTCTTCACCCAAAAATCATTTCTATCTGGATGCTATGTCGGATGTGTACATCGATCAAAACCAACCTGAAAAAGCAGTCCATCTTCTGGAGAAGTTACTCGCAGAATCACCACATAATCAGGTATTGGCGATCAATGATGCGAACGCCCTGATAAAAGCCAAAAAGTATAAGGATGCAACTCAGATTCTGCACCGCTATACCCATGATTTTCCACATGATCCCAACGGCTGGAACTTACTCTCGAAAGCCAGTGCACTTTCGGATGATGAACCGGAAGATTTAGCTGCCAGAGCGGAAATTCTGGCTCTGAAAGCCAATTGGGATCAGGCAATTCAGTATTATACTCAAGCCAGCCAGCTCTCAAAATTAGGGAGCTTACAGCAGGCACGTTACGATGCCAGAATTGATCAATTGATTGCACAAAGAGAACAATTTCTCGCATTACAAGAATAAAAGTCTATAAACTATAGAATACCTGTTGGCCACAAGGAGACGTTATGTCCGTCATTATTTATCACAACCCGAAGTGCTCTAAAAGCCGGGAAACTATGGTTTTACTGGGTTCCAGAGGCATTGAGCCAACTGTTATCAAATATCTTGATACCGGAATGACTGTTGAACAGCTCAAAACACTCTATGAACAGTTAGAACTGGACTCAGTGAGAAAAATGATGAGAACAAAAGAAGCCTTATATAAGGAACTTAATCTCAAAGATCCGACACTCAGTGATGACGCACTTTTTCAGGCAATGGCAGACCACCCGAAACTGATCGAACGGCCTATCGTTGTTACAAATGGAAAAGCACGCCATGGACGTCCACCTGAAAAAGTGCTCGAAATTCTATGAATGTCAGGGTACTGGTTCTTTACTACAGCCGCCATGGTTCGACACTCGCACTTGCCAGACATATCGCACGGGGGATTAATACCGTCCCTCAGTGCGAAGCTGTCATGAGAACCGTTCCGGAGATAACACCCTCGTCCACCTCTTCGACGGAAACTGACCCTTATATCACGCTTGATGAATTGAAATCTTGTGATGCGCTGGCGATGGGAAGTCCGGTCTGGTTTGGCAATATGGCCGCACCACTCAAAAATTTTTGGGACAATACCAGCTCACTATGGATAAGCGGTGACTTAATCGATAAGCCCGGCTGTGTGTTTACATCGTCTTCATCCATGCACGGCGGGCAGGAAAGTACGCTGTTGAGTATGCAACTGCCGCTGCTCCATCACGGGATGTTGCTTGTCGGGATTCCATACAGTGAGCCTGCACTTCACACAACCAGTGAAGGAGGCACACCCTATGGTGCCAGCCACTATAGCCAGAATGCCACCCGCCTCAGTCAGGATGAACAACACCTGGCACAAAAGTTAGGCAGCCGGTTAGCTGCCCTGGCACTTCGTCTGAAAGCATAACCCTTCCTACACCCCCTCAAGCCAGATAAAACCATAATCTGGCTGCTGAGAGAGCCAGGTTTTAGTTTACTGTTTCCAGTGATAATACAGCTCAGAGACTTCGCCCGCAGGAGCCGTATTCTCCACAGGTTTAATGTCGCTGTCACCAGCTGGCGGTGGCGGAGTTTCACCTGAAGCATCAGGTGTATCTTCCGGTTCTGACGGTATTGCGGTGTCATCATCACGCTGGTCTTTTTCGATGAGTGAAACTGCCATCATCTCTTGCTCAAATTCTTTCCGGCTCGTCAGTAAATGAATCAGATAGGAAACTTTGTCTCCCTGAATCCCTAAAATATCAACAGAAGCGACTGAACTCAGCTGCTTAAGAGCACTCTCCAAAGAGAAAAATGACGTTGCCCGGGAAACGCCTGTCACTGAAACTTTTACTGATAGTGAAGACTTACTATGAACAACCACTGCATTCTTATTTGTGTAGTAATGCGTCAGCTGATCCACTAACGTGTCCAGGGCATTTTCTCCTGAGGCTGATCCAGTCACCGGTACAGAAGCAAAATTCATCATTTCATCCGGAGCCTGATCATAAAGCGACCATCTGAAACTATCCTGATGTGCCCGGATAACCAGCACCGCATCCGGATGATAACGCTGACTGGCCCGGCTTATCGGCTGAAGAAAGTTTCCCCAGACATCGGCAGGGTCGATTCCGGTAATATCATCAAAGTCACCAACCGGAATCTCAACCGGAAGTCCCCGGTCTTCAGATAATCGCTTTAACCTGTTCACTTGTTCGTTAGAGATATTTTCCCAGACAATAGAACGCTGAAAGTCTTTATCTTCAACAAACCAGACTAAGATAGTTTCTCTTTGTGTTGGCCAGAAAGGTAATTGTGCCTGAGTCAGCAAAGCACCAATTTGCTTCTCACTGAACACCATCTTCAGTATTTTTTGTTTTTCTTTCTGCTTATATCCAATCTGGGATAAATACTGGCTATTCTGTGACAGAGCTTTCTCTATCACAGCATTTTTCACCGAGTTCCTGTCTCCGGTTGCCCGTACGACAACCGACTGCATTCCCTGAATACGGGCCATTTCATCTGATACTTTTTCATTCACAGCAACTTCTGCGTGATAAATATCTACATGAGTTGTCGCAAAGCACGAAAAAGCCAATGAGATAAGACTTAAAAAAGCGAGAGAGCGCATAATTTTCCAAAATATCAATAATTATCAGGTGATCATAAGCAAGTATTGCTTTTCGGGCAAGCAAAGCAATCAAGAGCCAGTTATTCATTCATCAACATGATTATGGCAAACGTTTAAATAAGTGATAAAATCCCGCAAATTTGACTTAATTAAGGGAATAAACATGAGAAATGCCATTCTGGGTATTCAAATGCTTTTTGTCGCATTTGGTGCCCTGGTTCTGGTTCCGTTACTGACAGGACTTGATCCAAATGTCGCTTTATTTGGTGCAGGTATCGGTACACTCCTTTTTCAACTCATCACCCGCCGCTCCGTTCCAATTTTTCTCGCCTCTTCTTTCGCTTTTATTGCACCGATTATGTTTGGTATTCAAACCTGGGGCCTTGCCGCCACCATGGGCGGATTAATTGCTGCCGGCGTTGTTTACATCATTCTTGGTGGATTCATTAAAATACGGGGTGCTGAGTTCATTCATAAATTATTACCTCCGGTTGTCGTAGGCCCGATCATTATGGTCATTGGCTTAGGTTTAGCACCAACAGCCGTCAATATGGCATTGGGAAAAAGCGGAGATGGGTCAATCCAGCTGATTGATGGTCAGGCTTCATTGTGGATTTCATGTGCTTCATTATTCACGACCATTCTGATTAGCGTCTTTGCGAAAGGAATGTTTAAGTTCTTACCTATATTCGGCGGCATTATTGTTGGCTACAGTCTCAGCCTTTATTTTGGTGTGGTCAGCTTTGCTGCTGTCACCAATGCTGCATGGTTTGCGCTGCCAAACTTTACCCTGCCGGAATTTAATATCAATGCCATCCTGTTTATGATTCCGGTCGCAATTGCACCAGCAGTAGAGCACGTGGGTGATATTCTGTCGATTTCCAATGTCACCGGTAAAGATTACCTGAAAAAACCCGGCCTTCACCGGACCATTACAGGTGATGGTGTCGCGACTATGGCTGCGGCTATGCTGGGTGCGCCACCGAATACAACTTATAGCGAAGTCACCGGTGCTGTGATGCTGACCAAAGCGTTTAATCCGGTCATTATGACATGGGCTGCCGTCACAGCGATTATTCTGGCGCTGGTCGGTAAACTGGGGGCACTGCTGCAAACCATTCCTGTCCCGGTCATGGGAGGCATCATGATTCTGCTGTTCGGTTCGATTGCAACCGTTGGATTAAATACCCTGATTAAAAATAATGTCGACCTGCACCGCTCCAGAAACCTTGTTATCGTTGCGGTTACGCTGGTGTTTGGTATTGGTGGAATGGCATTTGGTATTGGTAAATTCAGTCTTCAGGGCGTCAGCCTTTGCGGGATCGTTGCAATTTTACTTAATCTGATTTTGCCACACGACCTGGGCGAGAATCACATTGTTGATAATGCTCAGATTGAAGATTAAATCATCACACTGTCATTGATGCTCAGAATTAAAGATTAGAAAACGCCGGCAAAAAAATTCCGGCGTTTTTTGGGGCTTTTACAGGAAAAATTTCAGAATACGTCCGGGCTATTCATCCAGGCAAAGCTGAGTAAAATCAGCCCGGGTCAAAGCTGCTAAATCATCTGGCGACAGTTCAATCTCCAGTCCACGCTTACCGGCACTGACACATACCGTTTCCTGCGCTTTTGCACTGATATGAATGAAGGTCGGTAAAGCTTTTTTCTGCCCCAGCGGACTAATGCCTCCCACAATATAACCCGTGGTTTTCTGGGCGATGTCGGGATCAGCCATTTCAGCCTTTTTCGCCCCGGCAGCTTTGGCCGCTAACTTCAGATTCAGCTTTTGATCAACCGGAATAATTGCAACCGCCAAAGAACGGGGTTCACCATTCAGGCTAAATAATAATGTTTTAAAGACCTTATCCGGTGACTGCCCCAGAACTTCAGCAGCTTCCAGACCGTAGCTTGAATGATTCGGATCATGTTCATATTGATGAATAGTATGCGTTATCTTTTTTTTTCTGGCGAGATTAATTGCGGGAGTCATTTGCAACCTCTGACTAAAGTGAAACACCAGCCATGCGATTTATCAGTGTCGTTGCCGGTTCATCAACAATTCCAAAGCGGGAAAAAGAAATATAAACAGAAGGAAAACCATGATATTGCTGACATCCGGCAGGTTTATAAACAAGGCGCCTGTATCAGAATGACTGCTCTTGCCGTCATCCAGATACAGGCGATATGGTAAAAACAATCAACTCACTGAGTCAACTGGTTTATTTGTAAACTATTTCACCACCTGGTTGATATGCCTGACTATTCAGCGGGCTATGCTTCTGAAGATATTCTTTGAGTACATCAGCATCCACAAAGCCAGTATTCACAAACCCTGCATGCTTTGTAATTTTCGGATACCCATCACCGCCGGCAGCATTAAAGCTCGGAATACTGAAACGATAAGTTTTGGCTGGCTGAAGTGGCTTCCCGCCAATCATAACATCAGAAACACCGTCAGCACGCACTGTCATCGAAATTCCGGAAAATTGTGCATACGCACCTGAATCAACCGGTTTGGTCGCAACCACATTCAAATACTCAAGGACTTCAGCCCCTGACATATCGACATAAGTCAGCTGATTTGCAAATGGCTGAACTTTCAAAACATCTTTATAAGTCACATCACCTGAATCAATCGAGTCACGCACGCCACCGGAATTCATAATTCCGAAATCGGCTTTTGCTTTTTCCTGCTGAGCTTTGGCAATTAAACGTCCAAGATTGGTCTGGTGGAAACGGACTACATGCCGATCACCTTCCAAACGGCCTTTCACCGACGCAATCTTCTCTCCGAGCTGCGCCTGACCTTTCTCTTCATATGGCTTGAGGAAATTCAACAGTGCCGGATCCTGAGGAATTGCAGACTGAATCAGGACACGCTTCTTCTTCCCGTTCACCTTGATTTTTTTCTTCAGGTTTACCGGAATCAGTGCATAACTGACCATTTTCAGATCACCATTACGGAATTCGTAATCAGCACGTCCGACATATTTACCCCACTCATGCGCCTGCACAATATATGTCCCATTCTGGAAGTCAGGCTTACAGGCATCTCCGGGCTTAAAGCGATGGTTGATAACATTGGGCCCTTCCATACAAACAGGATCCTGCGAGTGGCCACCAACAATCATATCAAGCTCACCATAATCGAGAGATCGCGCAAGTGAGACATCTCCCGGCGCATTAATGCCAAATTTACCGTTAGCATAATGCCCCATATGCGTCACAGCAAAAATCAGGTCCGGATGTTCATTTTTCTCCAGATTATCAATCACTTTTTTAGCTTCTTTTTTCGGATCTCTGAATTCAATCTCACTGATATATTCCGGGTTACCAATTTTGGCAGTATCCTCGGTTGTCAGACCAATCACAGCGATCCGGATCCCCTGCTTATCAAAGATTTTATATGGTCTGAATAATCTCTTTCCGGTCTTTTTATCGTAAATATTGGCAGATAAAAGCGGGAAATTAGCCCACTTTTCCTGCTGTAATAAGACACTCAGCGGATTATCAAATTCATGATTCCCCAGAGCCATTGCATCATAACCAATGATACTCATCCCTTTGAAATCAGGTTCAGCATCCTGGAGATCAGATTCAGGAACACCGGTATTAATATCTCCCCCGGAAAACAGAAGCACACTTCCTCCCTCCGAAGCCACTTCCTGACGAATCTCATCAACCAGGGTTTTTCTTGCAGCCATGCCATACTCACCGTACTTATTCTGCCAAAACCGTCCATGATGATCGTTGGTGTGTAGCACTGTTAAATGATAAGTCTGGTCTTCTTTCCAGTGATGTTCAGGCTGAACAGCACAACCAGAAACCAAACCAGCTAACACCGTCGATAACAATACCTTTTGAATTGATGGGAGCTGCATAATCGATCCTTTAAATTAATATTGACAGCAAGTCTTCAGTTTCATTGAATCAGGGCAGTGATAACCCTGGCTTTCTTCGCTTGAAGCAATCAGAAATAGCCTTGATGACAACCAGTCACTCCCTGAAGATAAAAAAGTAACAGACGAAGAAGTTTGCATTTTAAAATGAAACGAATGCAAATTACAGAAATGTTACAAAAACCAGGTCACACTATCGTGTTTTTATCTCCGTGATTCAGACACAAAAAAAGCACCAATTATAGTGCTTTTTACCAAAACAACGGATTGATTCACCGGATTAACCGATATCTATCGTACTAAAACTTTTAACCAGATCATCCAGTGCTTTCATTTGTGCTAAAAATGGTTCCAGCTTATCTAAAGGCAATGCTGACGGGCCATCACATCGGGCTTTATCCGGATCAGGGTGCGCTTCAATAAACAAGCCGGCAATACCAGTTGCTAAACCGGCTTTTGCAAGTTCTGCTGTTTGTTCTCTTCGTCCGCCAGAAGCTGCACCTGACGGATCACGCATTTGTAGAGAATGGGTCACATCGAAAATCACCGGACTACCGTTTGATGACTTCTTCATCACACCAAAACCAAGCATATCTACGACCAGATTATCATACCCATGGCAAGATCCCCGCTCACACAAAATGATCTGATCATTGCCACATTCAGCAAATTTCTCAACAATATTTACAACCTGGCCCGGGCTCATAAACTGAGGTTTTTTCACATTGATTACCGCCCCTGTTTTCGCCATCGCTTCAACAAGATCGGTCTGACGGGCAAGAAAAGCGGGCAGTTGAATCACATCAACCACTTCAGACACCGGTTGCGCCTGAGCTTCAGTGTGAATATCAGTAATAATTTTCACGCCAAACTGTTGCTTTAACTCCTGAAAGATTTTCAGACCTTCTTCCATACCTGGTCCGCGATATGAGTGAACAGAACTCCGGTTTGCTTTATCAAAGGAAGCCTTAAAGACATAAGGAATTCCCAGCTTGTCAGTCACATTGACATAATGCTCACAAATCTGCATTGCCAAATCACGGGATTCCAGCACATTCATCCCGGCAAATAAAGTGAATGGACGGTCATTTGCAACAGGAATATCACCTACATGTACTGTTTTCTGTTCCATCTAAATCTCTCTGTAAGAAGTTAATTAATGAATGGTAATGGGGGTATTCTGCAGAATACTTACCTGATTCTTAAATAAGTCAGCTGCCGGATCATCCGGGCAATGCTCAATAAAATACTGATAATCAGACAATGCAACCTGATGGCAATCAAGCTGCTGATAGATAAAACCCCGATCTCTGATCTCATAAGGATCATCCGGTACAAAAGTCAACGCCAGGTCAGTACATTTGAGTGCCAGTGTATAATCTTCTTCACGCATCAAAGCATTTTTCAGCAGCGCGAGCCAGCGGCCGATAATTGTCGGGTTATCTGATATCTCCAAATGTTCAGAGTTCAAACGAGCCAGTGGTCCCTGATGACCAATAAGCCACGCTTGCAATGTATGTTTTGAAACAAACTCACCTGAAAAGGGGTTCAGGTATAAAGGTGCTTCATTTTCCCATTGAAGTTGTAATAAAAACTGAGTCGGAAACATGACGGGTTTTAAGGGAAACCCGAGGCGCTGTCCCCAGAATAACAAAAGTGCACCCAAGCTTACCGGAATACCTTTTCGGGTTCTTAGCACTTTATCAATAAAACCATTCGCTGCATCAAAGTAGGCTTCATGATCACCACAAAATCCCCACTCCTGATAAAAAAGATGAATGAATGCAGCGAAGCGTTCTTTATGATTTTCTGCGCCGTCGAGATAAGACTCAGCTTCGTGAAGCATTGTTAATAATACTTTTTCTGCCCATTCTATCTGAGTGCCCTGATCGATTGCTTTATTCAGAACTAAAGCACCTTCAACCAGATCCATAGCGTCGAAGTCGTCATCAAATAATTCAAGCATAGAAACGTCCATCCTAATAATGAAGGCATTGATGGTTGGCAGTTACATTACAACTCTCTAATCTACCATCGAAAACAATAAATGAAGCCTTATCGTGAATAAACATATCCCATTCGTGTCTCAGAATTGCCATAGCCCGGCGGTTACTCTGTCATTTCCGGCGCCATCCTGCTGAGTAAATACCTGCAGATAACCAAGCGCAGTCATTAACGCTCTGACAGACTCAGCCTGCTGATAGCCATGTTCAAATAAAAGCCATCCTCCGGATAACAGATAATCCCGTGCCTGTGTGGCAATCATTCTGATATCGGCAAGTCCATCCTCTTGTGCAACCAGCGCAGATAGTGGCTCAAAACGAACATCACCTTCTCTCAAATGAGGATCCTGTTCATCAATATAAGGCGGATTTGAAACAATTAATGCAAATTTTGTTCCTGAAGGAACCCCTTCAAACCAGCTTCCCTGATGAAAATCTGCATTTTGAATACGAAGTCTCCGGGCATTTTCCACTGCCAATCTATAAGCATCATGACTAATATCAACACCTATCACCTGCCGCCGGGGTAATTCTGAAGCGAGAGCAAGTGCGACTGCGCCGGTTCCGGTTCCCAGATCAAGAATATCACCTTCAATTAAAAGAGATTTTTCCAATGCTGTTTCAACAAGACATTCGGTATCAGGTCGGGGAATCAGTGTTGCCGGAGACACTTTCAGAGACAGTGACCAAAACTCACGCTCTCCGGTAATATAGGCAACAGGTTCACCGTTTACCCGCCGTTCGAGTAAAGACTCAAACAAATCCAGCTGATGATCAGTCAATTCTCTCTCAGGCCAGGTCAATAAATATGAACGGGGTTTCTCTAAGACGTGGCAAATCAACACCGCGGCATCAACGGATGGCGACATACTGCCGCTTTCTGTAAAAGCGGCAATCGCATACCTCTGCAATTCATCAATACGACGTGGTAACTGCATAAGTTAATTTTGTTCCGCCAAAGCAGCCAGCTGATCTGCCTGATGTTCCTGAAGAATCGGTTCAAGCAAGCTATCCAAATCGCCTTCCATCACTTCAGCAAGCCGGTAAAGTGTCAGATTGATCCGGTGATCAGACACGCGTCCCTGTGGATAGTTATAAGTCCGGATACGATCACTGCGGTCGCCGCTTCCCAGCAAATTACGCCGGGTGTCAGAAACTTCAGCAGCCCGCCTTGCTTCTTCTGCCTGAGCAAGTCTTGCAGCAAGTACTGACATCGCTTTCGCTTTGTTTTTATGCTGAGAACGCTCATCCTGACACTCCACCACAGTGCCTGTCGGTAAGTGAGTGATCCGAATTGCAGAATCAGTCGTGTTCACGTGCTGACCTCCCGCTCCGGATGAACGGAAAGTATCTATTTTCAAATCTGTTGATTTAATTTCAGGAATATCTGCTTCCGGGATTTCAGCCATGACCGCAACTGTACAGGCAGAAGTATGCACTCTTCCCTGAGACTCTGTTGCTGGAACCCGTTGTACCCGGTGGCCACCTGACTCAAATTTCAGAATACCGTATGCACCATCGCCATTGACTTTCGCGATCATTTCTTTATAACCGCCATGTTCCGCCTCATTGCAGGACATCACTTCAATGCGCCAGCCCTTTCTTTCCGCATACCGGCTGTACATACGGAACAAATCACCAGCAAAAATACCCGCTTCATCACCACCGGCACCGGCACGAATTTCAAGGAAACAATTTCGTTCGTCATTTGGATCTTTTGGCAACAATAATATCTGCAATTCATCCGTTAAGCGTTCAATCGCAGCTTTTGCTTCTTCCTGCTCTTCCTGCGCCATTTCACGCATTTCTGCGTCATCTTCCTTAGCCATTTCTTCAGCTGCGGCTAAGTCTTCCTGCGCCTGTTGATATCCCTGAAAGCATTTCGTCACTTCTTCAAGCTGAGAATACTCTTTCGACAGCGTCCGGAACTTATCCTGATCACCAATGATTTCAGGATCACCCAATAAGTGCTGAACCTCTTCATAACGCTCAACGAGCGTTTCCAGTTTTTCTAAAATTGACGCTTTCATAATTTCTTCTTTTGCTGAAATAGATAGATGTTTTACAGGTCATCCAGACCTAAACTTTGTCTGATTATGGCTAATTTAGCTGGTTCCCCCTGCTCAGCAGCCACCTGAAGCGCACGGGTCGGAATATGAATCAACTTATTGGTCAGTTTATAACTCAGTTCATGAAGCACTTTTTCCGGGTCGCCCCCGGAAGACAATGCCTGCAGACTTTTATTCAGCAGGTCTTCACGAATCTGATTGGCAGAATTACGGTAATCCCGGATACTGTCTACTGCCTGTAAGGAACGCACCCAGTTGATAAAGGAGGCACTTTCTTCGTCGACAATCGCTTCTGCCTGAATGGCTTCTAATTTCCGCTGTTCAATATTACTGTCTACTATCGACTGTAAGTCATCAACACTGTATAAGTAGACATCACTCACATCAGAAACTTCTGCTTCAACATCCCGCGGGACAGCAATATCAACAATTAACATCGGCTGATAGCGCCGGGTTTTAATCGCTTTCTCAACCATCCCTTTCCCGATAATAGGTAAAGGACTCGCAGTTGAAGTAATCACAATATCAGCCTGTGCCAGATAATCAGGAATCTCCTGAAGACGCAGTACCTGAGCGTCAAATTCCTGAGCTAAAGCCATCGCCCGTTCTCTGGTCCGGTTGGCAACCATCATATGTTTGCAACCATTCCCGGCTAAATGCCTTGCTACAAGTTCAATCGTCTCTCCGGCACCAACCAGAAGAACGGTAGAATCAGAAAGTGATTCAAATATATGTTTGGCTAATGTGCAGGCTGCATAAGCAACTGAAACAGCATTACCACCGATCTCAGTTTCCGTCCGGACCCGCTTAGCCACTGAAAATGCTTTCTGAAATAATTTATCGACTGAGGAATCAATCGCTTCCAGCTCCCGGGACTCAGAATAAGCCTGCTTCACCTGCCCCAGAATTTGTGGCTCCCCCAGAATCAATGAATCCAGGCCACAACAAACACGCATCAGGTGGCGTATTGCTGCCTGCTCTTCGTGAATATAAATACTTGGATTCAGTTCCTGGCTATCGACCTGATGAAACTCTGATAACCATTGAATTAATTGATCTTTTAATGCTGGTTTAACTTCACAATACAGCTCCGTACGGTTACATGTAGAGAGAATCACACTCCCTTCAACACCGTTATGTGTACGAAGTTGCTCCAGCGCATCCTGCAGCTTATCCGGGCCAAACGCAACTTTCTCACGCAGGGCCAGTGGTGCCGTATTATGATTGATACCGATAGCAAACAAGGACATGAATTGGGAATACTCTGATCACAGTCATCATTAGAAGTAAGTCGGGAATTTTACTGTATGCCCTTATTGATGAAAAGAGTTTACAGGATTTGTTTTTATTACTTCGTGACATCAATGATATAGTATTTGTTATCTTTTTATGTTTTTTGGTAATAACGACGCCGTATGATTCGCCAGATAATCCTTTGGATCACGTCTCTGATTATTCTCAGCGGATGTGGAAGCCTGCAACAAGTACAGACTCCTGTTGAGTGGAGATCTCATCAGGAGCAGTTAAAACAGATCGATACATACAGTCTTTCCGGTAAGCTGGGATACATCTCCCCGGAAGAGCGTCGTTCTTTCAACTTTCAATGGAAAAGACACGCCAGTCAAAATCAACTGCGTTTATCTACTTTTCTGGGCCAGACGGTATTGAAAATAGATATCAATAAAAGCCTTGCCAGGGTTGAAACCTACGAAGGTAAAATATATACCGACAAATCTCCGGAAGCGTTAATTGAAAAACTCACCGGGCTGAATATCCCTTTAAGTCCATTGAGTGCATGGATTCTCGGGTTACCGGCAATGGCCGATCACTTTACCCTGAACTCTAATCACACCCTTGATACCCTCAACAAAGAGCTCGGAAAAAAACAGTGGCTGGTTAAATATGATGACTATACGGATGTAGATTACCGGCAAACTCAACTTCCTCTGCCATCAAAATTATCCCTGAAACAGGGGCAGACAAAAATTAACCTCCGGATTTCTCAATGGAAAGTCACCCAATGATCACGACATGGCCATCCCCGGCAAAGTTAAACCTGTTTTTATACATCACCGGTCAGCGCCCGGATGGTTATCATCATCTGCAAACACTCTTTCAGTTTCTTGATTATGGAGATGAACTCACCATTGAAGTAAATTCAACCGGTGAAATTTCTGTCAGCCCTGAAATAGAGGGATTAGAACAGCAGGATAATCTGATCTGGAAAGCTGCAAATAAATTGAAAAACCTGAGTCAATGCCCGCTTGGCGCCAATATTACATTGCAAAAAAAACTGCCGATCGGTGGTGGTATTGGCGGAGGCTCATCCAATGCTGCAACAACACTGGTTGCGCTGAATTATCTATGGAACACAGGAATTACAGAGGATGAACTGGCAAATATTGGATTATCTTTAGGGGCTGATATTCCGGTTTTTGTGAAAGGATATGCAGCTTTTGCCGAAGGTGTGGGCGAAGAACTCACACCGGTAGAACCCGGTGAAAAATATTATCTTGTGGTCAGACCCGATGTCAGTATTTCGACAGGCGTCATTTTTTCGCACCCGGAATTAACAAGAAACACGCCAAAGCGAGCGCTGACCAAGCTTTTGAATACCCCTTACGGAAACGATTGCGAAAAAATTGTCCGAAAGCTTTATCCAGAGGTTGATAAGAAACTTTCATGGCTGCTACAATACGCGCCGTCAAGATTGACAGGAACAGGATCATGTATTTTTGCGGAGTTTACAAGTAAAAATGATGCACTACATGTTCTTGCTCAAATGCCTGAGGATGTCTCCGCATTTATTGCACAGGGATGTAATTTATCGCCCCTGAAGAAGACGTTGCTCAGTTATCAATCAGCTCACACCAAATCAACTTAAACACTGGACGCAACCCTGAGGTTTCCACCGTGCCTGACATGAAGCTTTTTGCTGGTAACGCAATTCCCGAACTAGCCCAACGTATTGCTGATCGCTTATACATTTCTCTTGGTGATGCAACTGTTTCCCGTTTTTCAGATGGAGAAGTCGCAGTTCAAATCAATGAGAACGTACGAGGTAGCGACGTATTCATTATTCAATCAACTTGTGCTCCGACCAACGACAACCTGATGGAACTGGTCGTTATGATTGATGCAATGCGCCGTGCTTCAGCAGGCCGTATTACAGCGGTTATTCCTTACTTTGGATATGCCCGTCAAGATCGACGAGTCCGCTCCGCCCGTGTGCCAATCACAGCTAAAGTCGTTGCAGATTTTCTGTCAAATGTTGGCGTCGATCGTGTATTAACGATTGATCTTCACGCAGAACAAATTCAGGGTTTCTTTGATGTGCCTGTTGACAATATTTTCGGTACGCCGGTACTTCTTGAAGATATGAAAGCCCGTAGCCTGGAAGATCCTGTTGTTGTATCACCGGATCTGGGTGGCGTTGTTCGTGCACGCGCAACGGCCAAAGCGCTGGGAGACATCGATATTGCCATCGTTGACAAACGTCGCCCGAGAGCAAATGTATCAGAAGTAATGAACCTGATTGGTGATGTTGACGGAAGAGACTGTGTCATCGTTGATGATATGATCGATACCGGCGGCACATTATGTAAAGCAGCTGAAGCCTTGAAAGAGCGTGGAGCAAAACGTGTTTTTGCATACGCAACGCATGCTGTTTTCTCCGGTAATGCAGCTCACAATATCAAGAGCTCAGTACTGGACCAGGTCATTGTGACAGACTCTGTTACTTTATCAAAAGAAATGCAGGCGACAGGAAAAGTGTCGCAGCTAACATTGTCGACAATGCTGGCTGAGGCCATTCGCCGTATCAGCAATGAAGAGTCTATCTCTGCAATGTTCAGCTAAATCAATCTGAATCCGAATATCAAAAACACCACATGATTGAATGTGGTGTTTTTTTATTCTCTGAGAACATGCTCACAAGTTTGGGTATGTCAAATATTGTGCTATGATACGGCGCTTTTAAGTTCCAAAGAGGGCCATATTGTGAGTCTTCCGATAAAGTTACTTGTTGGGCTGGCAAACCCCGGCCCTGAATATGCGAGAACAAGACATAATGCAGGTGCCTGGATTATAGAAGAGCTCGCCCGGGTCCATCATGTTGTATTAAAAAATGAATCAAAATTTTATGGCCTGACAGGACGGGTTATCGTGCATAATCAGGATCTTCGCTTGTTGATTCCAACAACATTCATGAATTTATCCGGGAAAGCCATTGCAGCATTAGCCAAATTCTATCAGATAAAACCAGAAGAAATCATGGTTGCCCATGATGAACTTGACCTCCCTCCCGGAGTCGCTAAGTTTAAAATGGGTGGTGGACATGGTGGTCATAATGGCCTCAAAGATACCATCAGTAAGTTAGGCAATAATAAAGAATTTTACCGCCTCAGAGTGGGTATAGGACATCCGGGACACAGAGATCAGGTCACAGGTTATGTTCTGGGGAAAGCGCCTCAGAAAGAGCAGGAGTGTCTGGATGCAGTTGTCGATGAGTCTGTCCGGTGTCTGGACATTTTACTGAAAGATGGTTTAACGAAAGCACAAAACCGTTTACATACATTCAAAGCAGAATAGGGTTATAGTCATGGGTTTTAAATGTGGCATTGTTGGTCTTCCTAATGTTGGTAAATCAACGCTTTTTAATGCGCTTACTAAAGCAGGAATTGAAGCAGCAAACTTTCCTTTTTGTACAATTGAGCCCAATACCGGCATCGTTCCGGTACCAGATACTCGTCTTGATGCTTTGGCAAACATTGTCAACCCTGAACGAGTATTGCCGACAACCATGGAGTTTGTGGACATCGCGGGTCTGGTCGCTGGTGCATCCAAAGGGGAAGGTTTAGGAAATAAATTCCTTGCGAACATTCGGGAAACCGATGCGATTGGGCATGTTGTTCGTTGTTTTGAGAATGAAAATATCGTCCATGTTTCTGGCAAAGTGTCACCAATTGAAGATATAGAAGTCATTAACCTGGAACTTGCGCTTGCAGATTTAGATGCCTGTGAAAGAGCAATTCAGCGCCAGTCAAAAAGAGCAAAAGGTGGCGATAAGGTCGCAAAATTTGAAATCACTGTCCTCGAGAAACTGTTGCCGGTACTCACTGAAGGTGGCATGGCGCGTAGTGTTACTCTGACGAAAGAAGAAAATGCTGCAATTGCTTACCTGAACTTTCTGACACTCAAACCAACCATGTATATCGCTAATGTTAACGAAGATGGTTTTGAGGACAATCCATACCTGGATGCAGTAAAAGAATTTGCCGCTAAAGAAAATAATGTTGTTGTTGCAGTCTGTGCAGCAATTGAAGCAGAAATGGCAGAGCTGGACGACGATGATCGCGATGAATTTCTTGCTGATTTGGGCATAGAAGAGCCGGGGCTGAACCGGGTAATACGTTCAGGCTATGAACTGCTTGATTTGCATACCTATTTCACTGCAGGTGTAAAAGAAGTCCGCGCATGGACAATCCCTGTCGGTGCAACAGCCCCTCAGGCCGCTGGTAAAATTCATACTGATTTTGAACGGGGCTTCATCCGGGCTGAAGTTGTCGGTTATGATGATTTTATTCAGTTCAATGGTGAATCAGGCGCAAAAGAAGCAGGAAAGTGGCGTCTTGAAGGAAAAGACTACATTGTTAAAGATGGTGATGTGGTTCATTTCCGATTTAATGTCTAAGCCACATGACAATTTGCAGGGAGCTTACCAAAGCTCCCTGAACCATTAGAAACAGCTAAGTTCAGTTCAGCTCCTCGATTCAGTTTTTTGAAAAAACCCGGGGTTAAAAACGGGTGAATTTGCTAATAAACAGCCAGCTTTGCTCAAAAAAAAAACGAACGATTAATTTATACAAATTTATTCAAAAAAACTATTGACGCTCTTGCACCATATCCGCATAATGCGCTCCGTTCTTGAGAATATACATATGTATATTTCAGCAAAAGAATATAGATGGCTACGTAGCTCAGCTGGTTAGAGCACATCACTCATAATGATGGGGTCACAGGTTCAAATCCCGTCGTAGCCACCATTTAATACTGACTGTGAGTTCGTATTAATATTTGCGGAAGTGGCGAAATTGGTAGACGCACCAGATTTAGGTTCTGGCGCCGCAAGGTGTGAGAGTTCAAGTCTCTCCTTCCGCACCATATTTCAGTGTTTTGAGTATTTCTCGAAATGCATTGCAGGTCTATCGCCAAGTGGTAAGGCAACGGGTTTTGATCCCGTCATCCCCTGGTTCGAATCCAGGTAGACCTGCCAATTTTTCGTTCTCTTTTTAAGAATAGAAAAAAGAGATTGAAACAAAGAGTCGGATTTATTATATTGTTCCGCTCTGAAAGTGGCTACGTAGCTCAGCTGGTTAGAGCACATCACTCATAATGATGGGGTCACAGGTTCAAATCCCGTCGTAGCCACCATTTTATTCTCACTACTTTGCGGTGGTGGCGGAATTGGTAGACGCGCTAGCTTCAGGTGCTAGTGTCCGTTAGGACGTGAGGGTTCAAGTCCCTCCCTCCGCACCAAAGTGAGAATAAATGATTACAGGTCTATCGCCAAGTGGTAAGGCAACGGGTTTTGATCCCGTCATCCCCTGGTTCGAATCCAGGTAGACCTGCCATATTTATGTTGTTTAGTCAATTGACTGGACGATGCATTAAAATCTGTTATTTTTGAAATAAATTTTCGGAAACAGATGCGGAAGTGGCGAAATTGGTAGACGCACCAGATTTAGGTTCTGGCGCCGCAAGGTGTGAGAGTTCAAGTCTCTCCTTCCGCACCATATATTTAAGTATTTTGAATCGTTTCGAAATACATTGCAGGTCTATCGCCAAGTGGTAAGGCAACGGGTTTTGATCCCGTCATCCCCTGGTTCGAATCCAGGTAGACCTGCCATTTTCATATCAATTACGATAAGTGATTGGTAGTTTAAAAATTTGTTTTCTGATGCAACTCATCAGATATGTGCGGAAGTGGCGAAATTGGTAGACGCACCAGATTTAGGTTCTGGCGCCGAAAGGTGTGAGAGTTCAAGTCTCTCCTTCCGCACCATGTATTTAGTATTTTGAATCGTTTCGAGATACATTGCAGGTCTATCGCCAAGTGGTAAGGCAACGGGTTTTGATCCCGTCATCCCCTGGTTCGAATCCAGGTAGACCTGCCATATTTATGTTGTTTAGTCAATTGACTGGATGATGCATTAAAATTTGTTATTTCTGAAATAAATTTTCGGAAACAGATGCGGAAGTGGCGAAATTGGTAGACGCACCAGATTTAGGTTCTGGCGCCGCAAGGTGTGAGAGTTCAAGTCTCTCCTTCCGCACCATAAGTTATATTTTTGGCTACGTAGCTCAGCTGGTTAGAGCACATCACTCATAATGATGGGGTCACAGGTTCAAATCCCGTCGTAGCCACCATATATTAATTGCTATTTCGACACGCGGTGGTGGCGGAATTGGTAGACGCGCTAGCTTCAGGTGCTAGTGTCCGTTAGGACGTGAGGGTTCAAGTCCCTCCCTCCGCACCAGAAATAGCAGTTAGTGATTACTCTCCTGTAGTTAGCTCTCTTATCTTTCTCTTTAAAAAACATTTCATTCATTAGCAGATAAGCTATGTGTGTTGTACCATCCTATTCGCTTCTTATTGGTAACTCTTGTCTTTGTCTTTGTCTTTGTCTTTGTCTTTGTCTTTGTCTTTGTCTTTGTCTTTGTCTTTAACGGTATTATTCATATCTAAAGCAACAAGTCATTTCACAGGTGCAATTCAGGAACTCTATGGCCCGCTTGAGCAATGATATCAGGGCTATCAAGACAGCCTCAAACACCAGATAAAAATCCCCCAGAGAGAGCAAAAGAAGAACAGAAAAATCTCATGAATAAACACGTCTTCAACCAACATCCATCTGATATTTAAATGTGCATTATCCGTCTTTGCATACCATCACTATACTTCTCTCCTTAATTACTGCTCTGAATGCTTTTGATTGAATAAGATTTCTTACCCGAAAGATCAACCGAACCGGGTTACCGGTAAATGTTGGCCGATGCGAAAGTACGGAATTGAGAAAGGAAAGATAGAGGTAAAAGTAAAAAATCCAGCCTGGGCTGGATTTTTTGAATGCAAGTATCAAAGCTGGCTATTAGCCTAATAATGCTAATGCTGCATTTGGTGCTTGTTTTGCCTGAGCAAGTACAGAACTTGATGCTTGAGACAAAATCTGAGACTTTGTTAAAGCTGTTGTTTCTTTTGCAAAATCAGTATCTTTGATACGACTTGCAGAAGCATTAACATTTTCATCAATATTGTTCAGGTTGCTGATTGCATGTCCAAAACGGTTTTGGAAAGCACCCAGCTCAGCACGGTGACTATCTACATATTGTAAAGCAGCATCAACAACAGCAACAGCTTGTTGCGCACCACCAACAGAAGTTACATTGATAGAATCAACTGTAACTTGTTTTGAATCAGAAGACAGACCTAATTCGCTCGCCAGACTACCACCAAAGTCCAGGTCACCATCAATCCGGTTGTTGTCTGTGAACAATTGAAGTTGACCTTTTTCGTTAACAGATGCAACCAGTTCATCAGTCTGACCATTGATATATGTAGCAAGTTCTTCGATATCATCACCAGCTTTAGCATTGATTTCGATAGTTTTTTCACCTTCAACTTTATCGTTTAGAGTGATTGTCAAATCGTTATCATCGCCACTTACAGACCAGCTTTTACCTTTACCTTCTTCAGCAACATAGCTATGACCACCCATATTGCTGTTGTCACTACGCATGTCTTTCAGGTTCAGCATAACGGCTTCACCGCTATTAGCACCAATTTGGAAAGATTTAGTTGAGAATGTACCATTCATCAACTTCGCTCCACCAAATGATGTTGTCTCAGCAACACGGTTTAATTCATCATTTAATGATGTAATTTCTTCCTGGATTGCCTGACGATCAGATTTCGAATTTGAACCGTTTGAAGATTGCAGAGACAAGTCTCTCATACGCTGCAGAATGCTTGTTGTTTCTTTCATCGCACCTTCAGCTGTCTGGGCAATAGAGATACCATCGTTTGCATTTCGGACAGCAACCCCAAGACCACGACTCTGGACATTCAAACGATTCGAAATTTGCAACCCAGCTGAATCGTCCTTCGCGCTATTGATTTTATATCCAGAAGATAAACGTTCCATTGATGAGTTCATTTGTTGCGTTGCGCTATTCAGATAACGCTGAGCCGTCATCGCTGATACGTTTGTATTTACATTAACCGCCATAGTGGTTTCTCCTATTGATTTTCCGGCAGTGCGGAAATTCTTAAATGTTTCTCCGACGTCTCGGATAAACATAGTTCTCTCAAAGTTCAGTCCTATAGCGACTCGTGTGTTATTTCCTTTAGAAAAAAAATAAGCATTTAAGTGAAAAAGATGGAGTAAAGATCACATTGCGACAGAGCACGCAAAATGAATAAAAAAGGAGGAAAAATAGCTAAAGTTTTTCTGAGAATTGCCGGGGTAGCATAAAGAGAGAAGCCCCTTTTCCTTTGAGAGAACCGGGGCTAGAGAGTTGGTAGCCAGTCCAATGTGGAGATCGAGAGAAATAGTCACATTTGGCATACCAGGTGTATGATTCATAAACGTGTGAAACAGGTTTTTTGAGAGAGAGTTTCACACGATTCACTCACCATACTTTTACCAAAGGGTTATTATCCTAAGCTCACGTCTGAACCAAACAGATAATAACGCCGTTACTACTGCAACAAAGAGATTGCAGCGTTTGGTAATTGTTTTGCCTGAGCCAGAATAGAAGTACCGGCCTGTTGCAAAATTTGCGCTTTTGTCATCTGGGTTGTTTCCTTCGCAAAATCAGTATCTTTAATACGACTTTTCGAAGCTTCAACATTCTCCTGAATGTTTGATAAGTTGTTGATACTATGGCTCAAACGGTTCTGTTTAGCACCCAAATCAGCCCGTTCTGAATCAACATACTTCAATGCTGCATCAAGAATACTGACTGCATTCTGAGAGGTTCCAATCGATAAAATATCTGCCTGATTCACAGTCGTATAAGTGCCTTCGCCATCTTCAATGCCAAGCTCAGAGGCCAGTCCGCCGGAAACCGACAAATCACCGGTAATATCAGTTTCACCGATAAAGAGCTGAAGCTGTCCATCATCATTGACAGAAGCTTTCACCCGCTCATTTTGACCATTGATATACGTCGCAACTTCCTGAATATCATCACCAGGTTTTGCCATGACATTGATTTCAACTTCTTCACCATCTTTAGTCGTGAATTCCATTTTCAGGTCACGCTTATCAGCCGGAACACCCCAGTCTTCACTCTTCCCGTTTTCACTGGAGAATGTTTTTCCACCCATATGTGGATCATCAGCCCGCATACTGGTTAAACCAATAATAATCGCTTCACCTGCATTAGAACCAATCTGGAAAGCGGCTTCGCCAAACGTTCCATTCAATAGTCTGCGTCCACCAAAAGATGTTGTTTCAGCAATACGGTTTAGCTCATCCTGCAACGCATGAAATTCATCATTCAGTGCCGTACGCTCTGAGTGAGAGTTTGTTCCGTTTGCAGATTGCAGTGCTAAATCACGCATACGCTGTAAGATACTTGTTGACTCACCCATTGCCCCTTCAGCAGTCTGAGCAATAGAAATACCGTCACTCGCATTACGAATGGCAACATCTAAACCACGAGACTGAGAAATCAACCGGTTAGAGATCTGCAAACCCGCAGCATCATCTTTTGCACTATTGATTCGATTCCCTGAAGATAGACGTTCCATCGATGTATTCAGCTCATCTGTCGCTTTCGTCAGATAACGTTGAGCTGTCATCGCTGACACATTCGTATTTACATTAATGGTCATAGTTTGCTCTCCTATTGAGTTCGCAAGCTTATTGCGAAGTGGTCAGCTTTAACTCTCATTTGGAAGCACTGACCGTAAATAACTTGCCATATCGCTACACCATCGATTACAGAATCGATAATATGCTCCATAGTTAAATTAATACAACTTACGTGCCAACTTTTCATGAAATTAAAACTCTTTTAAAATCAACAAGTTAAAAAAGAAAGCTCACCTAGTAATATTTAAACCAATGATTGAAGTCTTATACTTCAACACGTTGCCGCTTTTTCTTGCCGCTTCTTTGCCACCCAAGGCTTTGATACCTGAAAAATAACGCTCCCACTATCTCCTTTCGCTCTTATGGCATTGCACATAAGGCACTATGAAAGTTAGATATAATTAAACAGCGTTAAGTCTTTTGTCTTACCAAATGCTTGTTGTGAGGCCTGAAGGGCACGTGTATTTTCATTAAACTCGATCACAGCATCAGCGTAATCGAGATCTTCAAAACTGCTTTTAGACTTAGCTAAAGTCAGCTTGTAATCCTCGTGCTCGTTTTCCTGGATATCCAGCGTACTTAAACGGGCACCGATATCTGTTCTTACTTTATTCAAATGAATAAAAGCGGTATGAAATTCTTCCGTCATTTGATGCAGCTTCGCTGTTGAAGAGGCATCAGATACTGAGTTTTCGGAGTATTTCATTGCTTCTTTGAACGTATCAAAGATGCTGAAAGTCTTTCGTGGCGTCAGTTCAATCCGGTCTCCGGCTGTAATCTGTCCTTTGACATTAATCGTCAGACCTTCATACTGAATCCCTGTTTTCGGGTTAAATATATCCGTCTGAACATCGCTGCCATCCTGCTCTAACTGGTAGCCAAATTCGCCATTTCCCATATCAACAAATACGACCGAATACTTTGACTCATCATCCGAATCTTCATTGACTGCCCTTTCCAGCAATAACTCAGAACCTTCCTGTAATTCGTAGTCAGGTTCGTAATCCCCGAAAGGATTCCTAATATCCATAAACACTTTATTCCCTGGATTATTGAAAGGAACTTCCAGAGAATTAGAAATCTTCATTTTTCGCTGATAATCATCACCGGCGTAAGTTACATTGCCATCATTGTCCCGGAAAAATGGCTGACTTTTAGGTTTGGTTCCGGCAAAAATATAGTTACTGGATTCATCCTGCTCATTACTTAAATTCAGGAGGTTATTTGACAGCTCCTCAAGCTCCCGCTCATGAGCCATCCTGTCTTCAGCCGAAAGCGCACCATTAATCATTTCCATGACAGTCCGCTTAGCAACATCCGCATATTCTTCAGCATTAGAAATAATCGCTTCCTGATGTCCCAGGCGGTTCCTGACCATGACAATCGCATCAAGATACTGGCGGATTTGCTCTTCCTGCTGCGCAACATTTTGGATGTAATGTGTCGCTAACGGATTATCAGCTGCCGTCAGAAGCTTTTTACCGGACGCAAGCTGCGCCTGGTTATGATGGACCTTTGCTTCCTGACGACGCAGGTCATTCTGAACGGCCTGATAGTTATGAAAGCTTGAAATGCGATTTAACATTCACCGACTCCTATCTCAACTGCAGGATCGTGTTGAAAGTGTCATTAGCTGCCTGCATCACTCTTGATGAAGCCATGTAAGCATGTTGGAACTTCATCATGTTCGCGGCCTCTTCATCCAGGTTTACACCGGAAATAGATGCAATACGCTCAGATGCAGCTTCTTTTTCCAAACGGGCCACATCCGTCAGACGTGAGGCTGTAGAAGCTTTCAAACCAACATTGGTATTCAGATTATGATAAAGGTCGATAATCGTTGTTTCATGATCATCCATTTCTTTATCTGTCTGAATATTTTGCATTTTTCTCAGGTTTCCGTTATCCCCTTCAGAAGGGACAAGGTTCGCCGTGAATTTATCACTGGGTAAAGCACCGGTTGAAAGCTGGAATATTGTTCCCATCAATTCAACAGGCTCAGAAGGCGGATAAGGCTGATCTTTTAAAATCACCTTGCCATTTTTATCCTGAACGGAAAATGTTTGCCCATTACCTGAGATATGTACTTCAAATTCTTTCAGTTCACCGGCTTTGATGATTTCAAATGATGCGGTGCCCTGAGCAAAAGTCGTTGATGCTTCGTAACTTTGTGCTGCAATTTCACGTGGGTCATTCATTTCTGTCTGAATGTCTGCCGCCCCTCTGCGGGTTGGCCGGATAAAAAAGCGTTCCCCTTCTTCAGGTGAGTTGGCAATTTTTATCTTCATCCCATCAAGGTAGATTTCATCATCCACAGGCGTCAGCCGTTTCTGCTTGCCATTTGGCAATGTCGTGACATATTCATCACCCGTATACAAAAGTGAATACTCGCCACCTTTTAACTGACTGATATCATCAATATAAACCGACATATCAGCTTCAGACTGGCTATGTGTGATTACCCGTCTTTTTGCTGAAACATCTGAATTGACATCAGTAAACAGTTCCCGGCCAATTTGTCCGTCAAGGTCTAACCCCTGGGTCTGTAAATGGTTTACTTTATAAGAGAAGGCAACAGCCAGCCGGCCGATTTCGTCCAGAACATAAGGAATATCTTTATCCCGCATATCGAATAAGGCGCCCATTCTTCCCCCTATTTCCTTTGAGGAAATGGCTTTAATTCCCTTGCCTTCAATCATTGCCAGCCGCCGCTGTTGTGTATCCGGATAGCCGGCAATCATTGTCAGTTTGCTTGCTTCTGTGCCGGATACTAATGTATGCCCATTACCGATATGAACATTAAATCCTTCCGCATTTTTACGTGGAGTAACGGTCACCTTGGTATATTCAGCTAACTCACGGACAAGCTTTTCGTGCTGATCCATTAAATCATTGTGCGGCCCCGGAGTTTTCATCATCAATCGCTGCAAGTCTCTGATTTCTACAGCAAGCTGATTAATTCGGGTAATTCCGTGTTCCAGAGCATTATTCGTTTGCTGATAGCCCCGGTGAATTGTCTGATAGAATCCGTTCAGATTCGTCGCAATCAAATCCGCCTTTTCTAAAAGGACTTTACGGGCACCAACATCATTTGGACTATCTGCCAAAGTCTTCAGTGCATCAAACCAATCATTCAGGTTTTCAGGAATCTTTTTCGACGTAATCGATGACAACATCTTGGTCAACGTATCAAGGTTCTTTTCTATATCTTGTTTATTAGAAAAATCAGTCGTGGCAACATTTAGCTCTTTGACGGCAAACTGATCCCAGGAGCGGCGAACATTTTCCACATGCACACCCATTCCGTACGTTTGACCACCATACTGACGGGGCATATTCACGCCCTGGATTACCGACTGACGACTGTAACCATCTGTATTTACATTAGATATATTATGACCAGTCGTGTTTAACTGCTTCTGTGCCGTTAACACACTCTGAGTACCAATATTTAACAAATCAGATGCCATACTGCCCCCAAAAATATTATTCAACCGGCAAAAACCGGCAACGCTGATTATAAACAAGCAATAGGCGTGCCAACTAAAATAAAAACAGAAAAGACAAAGGGTTAGATAAAATTCAGGGAGGCAAACGCTCTCCCTGAATTAAAAAGAATTCGATGAAATAGGTAATGAAGAATATAAAGCCGGAGAATTAATCCATTTGTTTTATTTTTGCCTGAACTCTTAACACTTTATTTGCATAATCCGGATCGGTAGCATAGCCAGCTTGATGTATGTCCCGAATGAACTGCTGATCGTTGCCTTGATGATTTAATGCAGTTGTATATCTGGGGTTCTCAGCAAGAAAGCGAACATAATCATCAAAACTATCCTGATAATTACTGTAGGAACGAAAAGCTGCTTTCTCCATTACAGGAATCTGATCCCGATATTCAAGTGTCTGCGAAGTCACTTTGTCACCCTGCCAGCGACGATCTGCTTTAATATTAAACAGGTTGTGGCTACTACCTGCCGCATTGCCGACAACTTTTTTCCCCCAACCGGTTTCCAGTGCCGCCTGAGCAAGAAGCAAAGATGAATCAATACCTAAAGCACGTGCAGCTTTTTCAGCATAAGGTTTCATTGTGGCAATAAAAGACTCAGGCGATTTAAAGACTCGGGGTTCTGTCACATGAACTGGTGCTTCTGCATCTGCGATCTGAGGAGAAGATTGTGCTAAAGCCGCATCCTGATGGTATTTTCTGACACGCTCAAGTGCAGCTTGTAATTGATCAGGCTTCGCCACATCTGTTGCTTTATCCTGATCATCCTGACCTGAATTTGCTGACAGCTGAGCCACAATCATATCTGCCAGCCCGAGCTTGCCGGATGTGCTCAACTCACTGGACATTTGATCATCAAGCATCTGGCGGTAAAAATCTTCCGTCTGGCTGTTAAACAGGTCAGTCTTAAATTCTGAGTTCGCATCTCTCATTGATTTAAAAAGCATTGAAGTAAACACGGATTCAAACTGCTTTGCCGCAGCCTTTAATGCTTCTTGCTCACTCTGCTTGTCACCACTGACAGCTTGTTTACGCAGTCTATCCAGTTGAGAAATATCCTGAATAAAACCAATATCTTTTGTTCCGTTATTATTCATGACATTTCCTTCCTAAATAATGATCAACTGACCTTCAATCGCACCAGCTTGTTTTAAGGCCTGCAAAATCGCCATTAAATCAGAAGGCGCAGCACCGACTTCATTCACAGCCCGGACTAAATCATCAAGTGTTACCCCGGTCTGAAAGTTAAACATTTTACCTTTCTTCTCTGAAACAGAAATATCTGAGTCAGGTACGACAGTCGTATCCCCGTTTGCTAAAGCCCCGGGCTGACTCACGTTAAGATTTTCTTTGATAGCCACAGTCATTCCGCCATGGGTAACCGCAGCCGGTTTTAATCTGACATGCTGACCGACAACAATCGTCCCGGTTCGCGAATTCACAATAATTTTTGCTGAGCCTTCGGCAGTATTAAATTCCAGGTTTTCAATCGCAGAAAGAAAAGCAACGCGCTGGCCGGCATCCCGTGGAGCCCGTACCTTTACCGATGTTGCATCAATTGCTGTTGCCATTTGAGGCCCAAGAAACTGATTTACCGCATCAGCCATACGCTGCGCTGTCGTAAAATCGGAATCAAGCAGATTAAAGGTAATATAGTCTCCGCGGGTGAAAGGGGTCGGAATCTCCCGTTCAACAGTTGCACCATTTGAAATCATACCAACTGTTGGCGTATTCCCGACCAACTTTGAACCATCAGCCCCGCTGGCACTAAAACCACTGACAACCAGATTCCCCTGAGCAACCGCATAAACTTTGCCATCCAACCCTTTCAGGAAGGTTTGCATCAGCGTACCACCACGTAAACTTTTCGCAGAACCTACGGAAGAAACCGTGACATCAATTGTTTGGCCCTGTTTGGAAAAAGGAGGTAGCTCCGCTGTAATCATGACCGCTGCAACATTTTTAGTTTTAGGCTTAGTCCCCTGCGGCAACTGTATGCCGAAGTTTTGCAGCATGGCATTAAAACTCTGGTCCGTGAACGGCGTCGATTCGCCGGTTCCCGGCAGCCCGGTCACCAAACCATATCCTATCAGCTGGTTACTCCGGACGCCGGCAACTTCAGCGACATCCTTTATCCGCGCAGCCTGTGCGCCCAAAGGAAAGCAGAGAACAATGAGTACAAAGGATATGATTTTCTTCATTGCAAATACCTTGAATTTTCTAATATGGCTCCAGGCCAAAACTTTGTCACTAAACATGCTTTAAAGAGCTATATTAAAAAATCGTGCCAAAAATCCAGGTTCTTGCATGTCCTGATTGGTTCCTGTGCCGGAATATTGAATTCTTGCATTCGAAATCCGGTTTGATGGCACAGTATTGTCAAAAGTAATATCTTCAGGTCTGACCGTGCCACTCAAACGGATGTATTCATCACCGGTATTCAGTGTCAGCCACTTTTCGCCACGGATGATCAGGTTGCCGTTATTTAACACTTCCACTACTTCAACTGAGATGGATCCGGAGATGCTGTTGCTTTGATTTGCCGCTGCACTTCCGGAGAATTTATTACCGTTACTGAGATTATATGAGAAATTGTAATCACCAATAGCAAGCTCTTTACCACCGACTTCTAAGGGATCCATAGAAGCATCATTATTCTTGGATAAATCGGCATCAGAACTCTTCGCGGCTTTGGTACTTTCATTTAAAGTGACGGTGATAATATCTCCCACATGTCTGGGTTTAGAATCATCATATAAGCTGTTAGACGCAGCCTGACTAAATAGCGACCCGGTTTCTGCCGCATAATGCTCAGGCTGTTTTTTGGGATGGATCGGAGCCCATGCCGGATCACCGGCAACAGGATCAACCCGGCTGTTCAGAGAGTCAATTAACCCATCGTCATTATTAGTATCTTGTGATTTATCCCCTTCGACTGCATCAACAGTCGTTGTTCCTTCAGTATAAGCCCAGTCATTTGAATCATACTGAACCAGTGAACAACCGGACAAAAGACTAATTAAACAAAGTGTGACTATACGTTTCATTGTGTATCTCTCTTCAACAACAAATGATTAAAGCTGTTGGTTTACATAACCCATCATTTTATCTACAGCAGAAATGACTTTTGAATTCATCTCATAAACACGCTGAGCTTCAATCAGGTTCACCAGCTCTTCTGTCACGTTCACGTTAGAACTTTCAAGCATTGACTGACGAATATTTCCCAATCCTTCAAGCCCTGGCACACCTTCCTGAGGGTCACCACTCGCACCCGTTGGCAGATATAAGTTTTGACCGACAGGTTCTAAACCACCCGGATTAACGAAATCAACCGTGGTAATTTGTCCAATAACCTGGTTTTCCTGCTGTCCGCGAATACGAACTGAAACCTGTCCGTCATCACCAACAGTGATAGATTGTGCATCTTCAGGAACCACAATCTCAGGCTGTAGCGGATACCCGGAACCGGAAGTAACAACCATCCCTTCAGCATTCAGGGTAAATTGACCGTTGCGGCTATAACCGATGTTGCCATCAGGCATCAATATCTGGAAGAAACCATCACCTTCAATCATCATGTCCAGACTGTTACTGGTTGTCTGAGCATTACCATTCGTATGTACTTTTTGCGTCGCAACCACTTTAGAACCAGCACCAAGCATCAATCCGCTCGGCAGTTCAGTATTCTGAGACGACTGACCTCCGGGCTGATTCACATTTTGGTAAAAGAGATCTTCAAACACAGCCCGGCTTTTCTTAAAGCCCACTGTTGATGCGTTTGCAAGGTTGTTAGAAATTGTCGCAATATTAGTCTGTTGCGCATCTAAACCTGTCTTACTAACCCATAATGCCGGATGCATATTCTATTCTCCTTGACTCATTAACTCGTACGTAACAGAGAATCAGATGCTTTATCCATCTCTTCTGCTGTACTCATCATTTTGACCTGCATTTCAAACTGACGTTGTAAATCTATCAAATTTGTCATTTCGCCAACCGCGTTAACATTACTTCCTTCAAGTGCCCCCGGAAGCAAAGTTACCTGTGCATCTGCCTCAAAAGCAGCATTCGGATCTTTTGCACGGAACAAACCATTCGCATCTTTGTATAACGACTGATTTTCAGGACGAACCAGCTTAATGCGATCAACAATTTCCATTGCATTTGCAGGCGCTCCCTGAGGCAGCACTGAAATTGTTCCATCAGTGCCTATTTCAACTTTACTCAAAGGAACAGGCAAGGTAATTGGCGCGCCGTTTTCCCCAAGAACTAAATGACCCGTTCCTGACGTAAGTAAACCATTCTGAGACACCTGAAAATTTCCGTTTCGGGTTAAACCTTCTTTGCCGGTTTTATCCAGCACGGAAATCCAGCCTTCTCCCTGAACAGTAACATCCAAATCGCGGCCGGTTGTAATCACGCTTCCTTGTTTGAAGCTCTGGCCAGGGCGCTCAGTCATACTGAAAACACGGGTAGGAAAACCATCACCATAAGTCTGCATAGAACGAGCCTGCGCTAAATCAGCCCTGAATCCGGTTGTACTGACATTAGCCAGGTTATTTGCTCTGAGTTGCATTGCCTGCATATTTTGCTTTGCACCACTCATTGCAAGAAATAATGCACGATCCATACTTTACTCCTGTCATCGTTATACAAGAGTGAACAAGCAATTGGTGTGCCAAAACAATAAATTATTATATTTCAACAGTTTATATATAGATATGAATTGTTTTGCCGCAGAGTTGCCGCAAGATGGCAAAAAGCCAAACGTGCGTTGCCGCCCGTTTGGCTTTCTTAAGAAGCAGAAAAGTGATTATCGAATCTGCAGAATTGTCTGTTGCGTCTGGTTATGAACTTCCAGTGCACGAGAATTCGCCTGGAAATTACGCTGAGCTGAAATCAAATCCACCAGCTCCTGAGTCATATCAATATTCGATTGCTCCAAAGTACCGCTATTCACTGTACCAAAGGAACCTTTATTTGATTCACCCCAGATTTTATCACCGGAAGCTGTGGTTGAATCCCACTGCGTTCCGCCTTTTTTATCCAGTCCCTGCTCGTTAGCAACCCGAACTAAGGCAACACGGCCTAAGGTAATATTTTCACCATTCGAGTAAGTACCCAGAATACTGCCTTCTTCATTCACATCAACTTTGGTCAGGAATCCGGTTGTTGCACCATCTTCATCAAACTTTGTCAGTTCAAACGGCGCTGCAAACTGGGTTGCACTATTTAAACCAAAAGAAATTGTTTGTGATGGATCAGCACCATTCAGACTGACAGGGTTCGCACCCGTACCAATAGGTTCAGACACAACATCCTGTCCGCCATTAATAGTTGCCAGCGTACCATCATTATTGAAAGTCATCGTATGACCAGTCTGACCTGAAGGGGCAGTTGCGTTCCCCCCGGCAATATTAATTGGTTTCTCACCATCACCATCTGTCACTGTGTAATAAACCTGCCACGTATTCGGCTGGGTTTGATCTTTCAGATAGTAAGTTGTCATCTTATATGACTGACCCATAGAGTCATAAACCGTTGATGAGGTTGAACGGTTATAAGTATCCGGATCTTCGATATCGAACAATGCAGGATCTTTCAGAGGCGCATCTGCCGGTAAATTCACACCCACTTCAACATTTGCCGTCTGTTTAGGTTTACCAAACTGTGCCGGAATGTTCAGAGGCTGCGCTTCGTAAGAAGTCACATTACCCGTATCTTTATTGACCTGATAACCCAGCAAAAATTCATCATTTGATGTAACCAAATAGTTATCTTTATTCAAATGGAATGCCCCGTTACGGGTCAGTTCATTCTGCTGAGGAATCAAACGTTCTTTAGCGACAGCAAAAAAACCAGTTCCGGAAATACGCAGATCCATCGGGTTATTAGTATAAATACTTGAACCTTCATGGAATTGCTGGGCGACTTTGTTTGCCTGAACACCACCACCTGGTGTCGTTTTAGCATTTGTAAACAAAGAGTTAGAGTATACGTCTCCAAACTCAGCACGAGATTCTTTAAACCCGAATGTATTTGCGTTTGCAATATTATTACTGGTTGTATTCAAATCAAGCTGCGCTGCAGACAAACCACTTAATGATACATATGACATCTAATATTCTCCTATCTGGCCAGCGCCAGCTACGCCTTACCAACTTCCAGTACTTCAGCGAGTCGAACCGGTGACTCAAAACCAGCCAGGTTAAGCAGTACATTCCCATCGCCTTTGCCTAAGAGGACACTATTGACGTTCGCGTACGTTGAAACTTCAAACTCGTTATTTTTACCGTCCATCAGGCCCGATGCTTTAATCTTATATTTACCAGCCGGCAAAGCATTGCCATTTTGATCTTTGCCATCCCATTCAACACGGGAATCTCCGACTGGCTTAGCGCCGACATCAAAAGTACGAACCAGCTGTCCAACTTCGTTTTCAACCCGTACTATTAAGTTATCGATAGATTTAGGAAGCTTCACCATAGCAGCCATACTTCCACTATCTTTTTTAACGCCAGTCGCTCCAGGAACTAACACATCCCGTCCAACCAGGGATGATGCTTGTAAAGCCTGATTTGATGTCATGGAAGAATTAAGATTCTCAAACTGAGAGTTCATTTTCCCAATACCATCAACGGTTGCAAATGATGCCATCTGAGCGATCATTTGATCATTACTTACAGGCTTAAACGGATCCTGCTGTGATAATTGCTTTGTCAGCAAGGATAAGAAATCTTCCTGTTTGAGATCCTGCTTTCCAGTGACCTCATCAGGTTTCTTCTGTTCCTGAAGTTTTTTTAACTGGTCAACATAGGACAAGCCATTTTGACCAACATTATCAACTCCAGCCATATGCTATCTCCTATACCTATTGACCCATCTGTAATGTTCTCAGCAGCATTTGCTTACTTGCTTCTGCCAGTTGAACATTAGTCTGATATGCGCGTGACGCAGAAATCATGTTTGCCATTTCTTCCATCACATTAACATTCGGCTTATAAATATAACCTTCATCATTTGCTAAAGGGTGATCCGGGTTATATTCAGCGGTTAATGGCTTATCACTTTCGACTACGCCCAGTATTTTCACCGGAACAGTGTAATCATTTTTAGTCTTAGCGTGATCAAGCTCTGCAGCAAAAACCGGATGACGAGCTTTATATGTATCCTTTGCAGAACTACTGACGCTATCTGCGTTTGCAAGGTTACTCGAGGTGGTATTTAGACGAACAGACTCGGCACTCATTGCTGAACCTGTCACGTTAAAGACATTAAATAAACTCATCTAAACTACTCCCCTTTGATTGCTTTAGTCATACTTTTGAATTTGCCACCAAGAAAATCAAGTGAAGCCTGATGACGAATCTGGTTTTGCATAAAGAGATTTCTTTCCAAATCAACATCCACAGTATTGCCATCACCAGTATCCGGCTGTGTCGGAATGCGGTAAAGAGTTTCCCCTACAACTGCCATGGAGGCAGGAATATGCCGCCCATCCGTTCTTGATAAATGTATATCAGCACCAGAACTTGCAGCTTGTAATGCCTTATTAAAGTCCAGTGCCTTGGCTTTATATCCAGGCGTATTAGCTTGAGCAATGTTACTGGATATCATCTCAGCATTACGTTCCCGTACACCGACCGTATACTGATGAATACCTAATGCATTATTAAATGAGATTGCCATAATACGCCTCGTGATGAATAACTTCACTATGAATACAAATAATCAAGCAATAAATATACCAACTTGAACATTTCATAAATACAATACTTATTACACTCTACCTGAGCAAAAAACAGACCAATACAATGAATTAAAGGGATACATCAGAGGGTATCTGGAAATGGAAAGCAAGAGAGGAAAAAACCCGTATTCTGATACATCAGAATACGGGTTTAGTTATTTCAGTTTGTAGATAATGCCAGGATTACACCGAACCATATCAAAACGGTCTGTCAGTCCGGTTAAAGATTCAGAAGCTCCCAGCAATAAGAATCCACCAGGGTTTAAACTGTTTGCCATCTGATTCAATACTTTTGACTTCATGTCAGCAGAAAAATAAATCAGAACATTACGACAAAAGATGATGTCAAACTTACCTAACAACGCATAGCTTTCCATCAGGTTTTGCGGCCGGAAGTTGACCAGACGCTTCACATTATCTTTCACTTTCATCCGGCCATCACCTGCATCTTCAAAAAAACTCCGGCGACGCTCAAGTGACAGCCCTCGTCCTAATGCAAGATTGTCATAACTACCCATCCGGCACATATCTAACATCGTTGATGAAATATCGGTGGCAATAACAGAGCAATTTGGAAGCATTCCCGGTTTTTTCTGCTGTGTTTCCAAAATAGTCATCGCAATAGAATAAGGTTCCTGTCCGGACGAACTGGCAGCAGACCATATCTTTATTGGCCGTTTCTTCGCAGCAACCTCAGGCAATAATTTATCAGACAGTACAGTAAACGGATAATTATCGCGAAACCACAATGTTTCGTTTGTCGTCATTGCGTCAACAGCCGCTACACGAAGCTCACGATTCATTCCCTTGACTACATCCCGTAGCAACGCAGACAAAGAATCAAGCCCGTACTTTGTTACCAAAGGGCTTAACCGACTTCTAACCAAATACTGTTTGCTGTCTCCGAGCACAATCCCACATTGAGACTCTAAGAAGCGACAAAAATCTTTATATTCTTGTTCGCTGATCGTTATCGCAGTCATTCATTTCTCTTTAGTGTCTACGTCTACCAGTGCAGCTTTTACCGCATTACCAAGTTCGTCAGGATTAAATTTCGCGATAAAAGCATTCGCGCCTACTCTTTCTACCATAGCCTGATTAAATACGCCACTCAATGATGAGTGAAGTATTACATAAAGATCTTTCAGGTGTGGATTTCGACGAATTTCAGCAGTCAGTGTGTAACCATCCATTTCAGGCATTTCAATATCAGAAATGACAAGTGAGATATGATTAAATATTCCACCATCTTCTGCCAGTTCAACCAGTTTTTCGTATGCCTGCTTACCATCTATGACAGCAATCACTTCAAAGCCAATCGATTCAATAGCCCTTTGAACCTGTTTTCGGGCTACGGTCGAATCATCGGCAATTAATACCCGCCGGACAAACTCTTTTTTCTCTTCCGCTTTTGTTATTTCTTCACTGATGGAATCATCCATCGTTTCGTCTACAGGAGCGATTTCAGCCAGAATCTTTTCGACGTCAATCACTTCAACTAACTCATTGTCAATGTTCGTTACGGCCGTCAGATAGTTCGCTTTTCCTGCACCTTCCGGAGGTGGTAAAATTTCCTCCCAGCGCATATTCACAATTCTTTCAACAGAACTAACCAGAAAAGCTTGTATTGTCCTGTTAAATTCAGCAATGACAACAAAACTCTTTTCTATATCGGTTGTGGCTCTGCCGCCGATAGCAAGACTTAAGTCAATGACAGATACAGTTTGACCCCGAATATGAGCAACGCCTTTTACTAAACGATGTAAATTTGGCATTTCAGTTAATTTAGGACACTGCAAAACTTCTTTTACTTTAAAGACATTGATACCGTAACGCTGGCGACCATTTAACCGGAAAGTCAGCAACTCCAGTCGATTCTGGCCGACAAGTTGTGTACGCTGATTCACAGTATCCAGAATACCCGACATAAGTCCATCTCCATCTATACAAACTTTTCTGAAAAAAGTGGTAGTCTACAACAAGTGATGAATTAACTAAGGGATATAGAATCGTGTCATTCAATCCACATACATTCCCTCTGCCTGTTACTAAGTGTAGAGCTTTCTTCAAACTTTTTTATAGCTTTATCGTATTTTTATCACTTTTCTTTAACGTTTTTGCTAAAGCGGCAACGCAGGAACAAATTACTCATATCCGGAAAACAGCAGAAAATTATGCACTTCAAAAAATAGAATTCCCCGCCGGAGGAAAGATTGCTGCGACTGCAGCTCCTCTTGATAATCGGATACAAGCTTCTGATTGTCCAACCGGATTAAATGCATTTTCTTCCTCAAAAAGGGGTTCTGCTACTAACATCACTGTTCTTGTTGAATGCAAAGCTGAAAACTGGCGGGTATATGTTCCCGTACGTCTGAAAATCACAATTCCGGCAGTTACAGCAATTCATCCATTGAGCCGTGGACAAATCATTACTCAACAAGACGTTAGTGTTAGCATGGTAGATCTGCTTCGCTTCAGACAGCAAGGTTTTTCGTCAATAAATCAAGTCATAGGCGCAAAAGTTAAAAGAAATATCACTCTGAATGATATTATTAACAATCATGACATTTGTATTGTTTGCCGAAATGATAAGGTTGTGATAAGAGCGGTAAAAAATGGCCTGGCCATTACCACGCATGGCATTGCACTCTCTGATGGAATTCAGGGCGAACAAATCAGAGTGAAAAACACTAAATCCAAACGAATTATTGATGCAAGAGTTTCAGGTATCAGTGAAGTAACGGTACATTTTTGAACTTTTATTGAGCCCAGAGTAAAAAAACATCAGTTTTGGCAAAGAAAATGCTAAAGTATCCTTTAAGGACGTCGATATTGACGGTAAGCAAATATACATTTAACTAAGGCTCAGCTATGGCAAGCATTGATAACATTCGTTCTGGCCAGTCTCTGGCAAATACCAGTCGAAGCACGCAACGCGCGGAAAACAATGCATCTGAATCAAAAACTGAAACAGCGAGGCAAAGTGTTGCCTCTGATAAAGATGCAGTCTCTCTAAGTACACAAGGCAAAGCACTTGGAGACATTCACAATACATTATCGTCATCTCCTGCATTTGATACGGCAAAAGTACAGGCGATTAAAGATGCAATTGCAAATGGCTCTTATAAAGTCGATGCAGAAAAACTTGCAGATAATATGATCAAGTTTGAAAAAGAACTTGGTGACGCTTAATCTGATGATCAGAAAATCGAAGCGAGCAGGTTAGTAAATCATGGCAATCTTAAAAGATTTACTCGAATTTCAGTTTACGAACGCACAATCTTTGTCTGAGCTCTTAGATCAGGAAAAGGTTGTGATTGCTAAGCGCACATCATCAGAAATTGAAGCGATTGCAAAGCAAAAAATCACACTGATTAACCAGTTAAATGACACAGACCAAAGAATCGCAAATCATCCTGATCTGCCGGGCCTGCAACAGGATGAAGCGCTAACAAAACTTGTGGAACAAACAAAAGTTTTAATTACGGAATGTCAACAAGTTAACATGGTCAATGGTGAAGCACTGAAACGAGCACAACTTAGCTTTAATAAGCTAAACAATCTGATGCAACAAAGTCAGGGAAAAATCGGGATGACTTACACCCCTGAAGGTCAGACCCGTACAATATCAACACTTGGTACGAATATTAAAGCCTGAACCATGTGTACATCGTCCGAAACAATAAAAGCGCCAACAGGCGCTTTTATTATTTCTCGAGCAGTTCAGAACAAAAACTGATTATTAGAAAAGAGTTTTCTGACGTTTATCCGGTACTTGCTGAACTTCACCGTAATCTCTCATTTGTTCCATTTTATTAACATTCAAACGCAGCTCAGTCACATAGCTATCACCCACTTTGTAACTACGAACAACCTCAGCCCCACGAATTACACCATCCACAGCACCAGAGGTTGCTTCCGTTCCCAGACGCTGATCAGATAGTTCGGCCCGGCCACTCACCCTCATTCCGTAAACCTGCTCAGCAAGTTCACGGTAAGCATCAATCTTAGAAGCACGCATCGCCCGGACTTGTTTCTCTTTTAGAGTTCGTCCTTTCTGTTCACTGATAGATGCATATCCAACAGCCGTCAGCCAGTTATCTTTATTCAGCGTTTGTAAAGGCTGACATGCCATCAGAAATAATGCTGTTATTGATACTAACAAAAATTTCATTCAACACTCCTAAGGGCGCAATATGACAGTGTAAGGTTGTGTTATCGTTGGGTCTGAACGAATCAGCACTCCGTCCTGAGTACGCATTGTATTCAGTGTATCTAAATCACGTCCAATCCTGTCTGCTGGCAAGAATCCCTGCGCAGTTGCTACAACAATGCGGGATTGCATACCAACAACTCTGGCATTGACAATAACACCACCTTCCTGACGTAGCATTGTACCGGTCAGGACATATTGAATGGCTTGCTTTTCTGCCAGATTCTTCCAATCCCGGCTGAATGCAAAATCACCCTGTTGTGTCACCTTAATTGAACCTGTAGTTTTGAAGTCAACGACCTTAAACCCTCTTTGTTGTAACTGGTGAATAAAACCTTCCGTTACAGAGTTGCCAAGCCAGTTCGTTGCATCCATATTCTGCAGATCAACAAAAGAGGTCACCGCAATCGGTGTTCTTGCCGTCATACTCGTATTGGACTTGATCAAATCCTCCGTCATACTCTCCACAAAAAAGTCTAATGTATGACGCGGACTTTCCATTAACATAAACTGAGATCCGCTATAGGAATCTTTACCATTGTATATAGGGGCATAGGAACATGCTGTCAGAGACAACACAAAAACCATTATTAGCCATCTTTTCATGTTCTGCTCTCCAGATAACCCAGACAAAATTCAGTGTCCGTATTTTGACGTAAATGTGGAACACTCTTTGCTTTTCTATTGATATTCGAGTCTTAGAAAAGCTTTGCCGATAATTGCTATCGTAAACAGCAAGCAAATTTTATACCTGAGTGGCAGAACATATATGAAAAAAATTCTAACTACTTTTATACTAATCCTTTCAGCAATGGTCGGGGCGTCCCCGGCAATGGCTTCATGGTATGAAGTAACAGGGACGTCATACGTCGTCTCATCACAGAAAAAAGCCAGTATTCAGGCACTTGAAGACGCTATATATCAGGCTGTCAGTTTTTCCGGTGCCGATATCGGCAGCATTAGTCCGCTATTTCCTTTATTAGATGCGGATAAAACTGAGTTTCAGTTTACCAATCATGAAATTCGCTACATCCTTGTAGAAAAAAGAGAAATTAAAAATGATGTCATGTACGTTCATGCAAAAATAGATATCTATCCATCGGCAACAACTTGCCACATGAACGAATATAAGAAAACTTTTCTCATCAGTAACATCGACTTAGAATCACCACAACAGGCAGTGATGGGGCAGATATACGATCTGGGGGATGACTTCGCCCAGGTTATCGATAAGCAGCTCACTCAGGAATCACATAGTTTTGTGTCCGTCGGCACGACAAATTACGCCATCAATAAAAGCCACCCATCCCGGATCAAGATGATTGCCGAAGACAAAGGTGCTCAATATATTATTGGCGGAAAAATAACTGACCTGACAGCAACTATTTCCTCCAATGCCGGTAACGAAATCATCAACAGAGAATTTGCGCTTGAAATGCATGTATTCGATGGGAAAACCGGAAATGAAGTATATAAGCATAACTACCGCGAAATTGCACAGTGGCCTTTTCCGAAAACCAGTCAGATTGATACCCGGAGTGCAAGATTCTGGGCATCAGCCTATGGCGAAATGTTGCTCCGTCTGAGCAGAAAAATCATGCTGGATCTTGAATCTGAATTTTCCTGTAAAATTACACTACCGGAAGTTGTGGCAAAATTCGGCAATAAGATTACGATGAATCTTGGCCGTCTGCATGGCGTAAAAACCGGTGACAAATTACAGTTATGGCATACCGGTTCATTTATTGATCAACATGGCATTCCCCGGAACAAAGTGACCAAAAGTAATGTGACGCTCACAGTCACCCGGATTTATGAAAAAGACGCCGAACTCAGCATTGATCAGGACGAACTGGCAGACAGTGTTCAGATTGGTGATGTGTTGCAAAAACAGAATTGATTACATGTCACAGTCGCAGGGCACGCAATGTGCCCTGTATTCCTTCAATCAATCATTAAAAAGACTTCTATTCAGAGAGTTACCTTCCACTTTATCACTCAGAGATTAACTTGTGATCTTCATATAATTTCTGTGAAAAGAACAAGTCTGCCGGTATTTACCCCCTGTATTCCTATCTGGTTTTGTGGCTTGATCACGGTTTATCACACAAATAAAATTAAAATGAAAACATGTTTCTTTTTTTTAGATTCGACATTTCAATAACAAGGATAATTCTATGAATAAGCATCTTGCCAGAGGGCTGAGTGCATCGGCTTTGTTCTGTATTTACTCTGCAACCGCTGTCCCTTTATATGATGTCACTGTTGCGACAGATGGTTCAGGTGATTTTCGCTCGGTTCAGGAGGCCATTCAACATGCGCCGGATAACCAGCAACCTTATGTTATCTATATACGAAACGGTATTTATCAGGAAAAACTGGAAGTAAAACGACCCAATATCCACCTGATCGGTGAAAACCGGGATAAAACCGTCATTACAGCAACGACTGCAAACGGCACCTTTAATAAAAAGAAAGGGAAGAAATTCGGAACGACAGGAAGCCGGACCGTCAACATTGATGCGACAGACTTCAGCGCCCGGTCTTTAACCATTGAAAATGGTTTCGATTATCCGGCCAATCAGGCAAAAGCAAAGGATGATCCAACCCGGATAAAACACACACAGGCCGTCGCACTCCTCATTTCCAGAAAAGCCGATCGCATCCAGTTTAAAGATGTGAACCTGAAAAGCTATCAGGATACTTTTTATACCAAAGCCGGCAGAACTTATGTCGATGACTCCCGGATCATGGGAACAGTTGATTTCATTTTCGGGCATGGCACTGCTTTATTTGAAGACAGTGATATCGTTGCCCGCTACCGGGGCGATGTAAAACCGGGCTCTCCCCTTGGGTATATCACAGCCCCAAGTACAAATATCAAAAAACAGTTTGGTTTAGTCTTTAAAGACTGTCGCCTGAGTAAAGAAGCAAAAGTTCCGCCTCATAGTTACGGATTAGGACGTCCCTGGCATCCGACCACAAGATTTTCTGACGGACGCTATGCCGATCCTGATGCTGTCGGCCATAGTGTATTTATCAATTGCCAGATGGATAATCATATCTATGGCTGGGATAAAATGAGCGGGAAAGATATCAATAAAAATAAAATCTGGTTCTATCCTGAAGATTCCCGTTTTTGGGAGTTCCATAATACCGGGCCCGGGGCAAATGCCCGAGATCCTAAACGGCCACAACTCAGTGCTGAACAGTTGATACATTATACAAATCAGGAAATTTTATCCGGATGGCAACCTGATATTACGCTTGGTGCAAAAAGTACCATCCAGGGACAGGTCATTCACACAGGAATGCACTTCCCGGCAGAAATCACCATCAAAGATAGTATCGGAAAAACATTTGTGATTAAGACGAACAAGCAAGGACACTACCATACCGGCATTACCGGCATGACTCCGCCGCTGCTTGTTTCCGCTGATGACCACAGTGGTGCTTCCTGTCTGAAAAGCAATCAATACCGCTCTGTTTGCAGCAGTGCCATTGTTGCTGATGTCAATAATAATGGTGTGACAACTGCGAATATCAACCCTTTCAGTGATTTAGTCGTTTCTTCACTCGCAGCAAATGAAGGTATTAAAGGGCCGCAATTACTGCTGGAGAAGAAAAAATTGCCGGCCTTATCTCATCAGGCATGGCTGGAAGCAAATCAGCACTTCACTGATGCTTTCAGAAATGTTGTTAAACAGCATGGACTCGATCCGAAAGAAAACTGGAATCCGGTCAGTTATCCAAAAGCGTATGAGCCAGTGATGAGGGAAATCGCCTCTCAGGTTATTCATAATCGTGGGTATAATACAAAAACCGGGCTTGCTTCTAAAACTTACCTGACAGATTTGGAATTCCGGCCAATTATCAACCTGAGTAAGATTCCTGATTATATTCTGAAGGGCAATCAACTTGCTGAGACACAAGAAATAGTTAAAGAAGCTAAGAAACGTATCTTTATCGTTGGCGATTCTACAGCATCCAATTACGAACCCGATGTTTTCCCCAGAATGGGATGGGGACAGGCATTTGATCAGTTAGTCTCAGATCATAAAGAGATTCAGGTTGTGAATGCGGCCCGTTCAGGCAGAAGCTCCAGAGACTATATCAACGGCAGATGGCTGAGCCAGCTTGAGCCTTTGGTAAAACCCGGAGACTACCTGTTTATTCAGTTCAGTCATAATGATGAAAAATGTAATGGGGCGAAGAAAAAACGCGGTCCGATTGACGTGGCAAACCTGTGCACCTACCCCAATGATAAGCAAGGCAACCCTCAATATCCTAAAGCACATAAGGAAATGTCTCTTCAATATTCACTGGAAAGATATCTGGGATTTGCCCAATATCACAAGATGCATCCGGTGATGCTGACGTCAGTTCCCAGAGCAAAAACAGTGAAGAATAAACCGGGCGTTCCTATCAGACCAACTCAACATACCACGAAGCAAAACAAGCTTCACGGCTATCAGTTCTTCGGCAGTTATACACAAACAGTGAAAGATACTGCAGCGAAGCACCATATTCCTTTGCTGGATATGCAAAGCCGGGTCAGAGACATGGCGAATCAAACCAAAGGTGATGAATGGAAACATCTGTGGCTGGCTGTCGACCCTGAAGAATATCCGTTCTATAAAACCCGTTCTTCAGGAACACTGAAAAAGCCGGATACGACGCACTTCCAGGAAAAAGGTGCCAGAAAAATCGCGAAGCTGGTTGTTAAAGAGATTAAGCACACCGATGCTTTAAATCAGCTGTCCGCTTATCTGAATTAGTCACAACCTAATCTGACACATCTTCTTGAAAAGTTGAGAGTTACCCGTTTTGATAAAGGTGCTGAATCTTTAATCAAACAAAAAAGAGGTAACTCTCATGCTTCATACTAACAATCCCATTATCAAACACAAAGCGGGTTTATTAAATCTGGCGGAAGAATTAGGCAATGTTTCCAAGGCATGTAAGATTATGGGCGTATCCAGGGACACGTTCTATCGCTATCAGGAGCTTGTCGAGCAAGGCGGAATTGATTCCTTAGTGAATCAGTCCCGCAGAGCACCCAATATTAAGAACCGGGTTGATGAATCTACAGAAAAGGCTGTCGTCAGTTACGCCATCGAATTTCCAGCTCATGGTCAGGCGCGTACCAGCAATGAACTCCGTAAGAAAGGAATCTTTGTTTCCGGCAGTGGTGTCCGGTCGATCTGGCTACGGAATAATCTGGAGAATTTCAAAAAACGGTTGGCCGCTTTAGAAGCCAAAGTCGCCAGTGAAGGAATCATTTTAAGTGAAGAGCAGGTTGCAGCGCTGGAGAAAAAGAAACAGGATGATGAAGTGTGTGGTGAAATCGAGACGCATCATCCCGGCTACCTGGGGTCACAGGACACATTCTACGTCGGTAATCTCAAGGGTGTTGGCCGGATTTACCAGCAGACCTTTGTCGATACTCACAGCAAAGTGGCTTTCGCAAAACTTTATACCACAAAAACACCGATCACATCGGCTGATTTACTCAACGATCGTGTCTTACCGTTCTTTGAAGCCCATCAGCTTCCGCTGCTGAGGATTTTGACGGACAGAGGCACAGAGTACTGTGGCAAAGTGGAGCAGCACGATTATCAGCTGTATCTGGCTATCAATGATATCGACCATACAAAAACAAAAGCCAGACATCCTCAGACAAACGGTATCTGCGAGCGTTTCCACAAAACGATTCTCAATGAATTTTATCAGGTCACGTTCAGGAAAAAGCTCTACAGTTCATTAGAAGAGTTGCAAAAAGATCTGGACGAATGGCTGGATTATTACAACAATGTTCGAACTCATCAGGGAAAAGTCTGCTGTGGGCGGACACCGATAGAGACATTATTGGATGGAAAAAAGATTTGGGCAGAAAAGAATTTAGCTCAAATCTAATCTGACGAAAGCACCGAAAAAATGGGTAACTGTCAGATCAGGTCTGAGCTAGTACAGCTTATCTGCCTTAATTTATTCACTTCATAAGTAAACAATCCACCTGAAAACTCAGGTGGATTGTCATTTTTCAGAGACACCTTCATCTTTGAACTGAATGAGTTAAGACTCAATCTGCTCACGGATCACTGTCCGTATTTCAGCCAGCGTTGTCTCTTTCAGCAACTGACCATTTTCAAATACAACCGCCAGCATCCCCTGCTGCTCTTCGGCTTCAGTCACATCATCAAACAGGGTTAACTCCCCGTCAACATACTCAACTTTCAACAATCCTTTCGCGGATTTTTTCTTTTTATCCGTTTTCGGATCTTTATAAATTGCGAGACGCTCATTATTTTTTACAACACTGGTTGCTTTCACCACAGAACCATGTGTATCTCTGGTAACATATTGGTAGCTGTATGAGCCAATTCCCAACACCACCTTTGAAGCAAACCCTTTATCCATTAACCGCTGTAATATCTGGCGCTGACGAACAAGCGTGATCGCATCGCCGTAAATCGCACCGATGTGATCATCAAGTAATTTATACCCTTTTGCTGTTACAGTTCCGCCAAAAATATCCCACAGGCATTCAATCAACCCTTTCACTTCACATGGCATCAACGGAATAGTTTCCTGATCACTCAAACCATAATAACTGCCCTGCCAGCAATAGGCTTCAAAACCATTGGAATAAGCATCCTGCTCCGCCTGTGCTCTGGACTTATACAATTCAGCATAATCTTCAACGGGAGAAACCTGATATCCGGTCAGTATTTTTACCGGGTCTCCGGAATCCGGGCGAATCACCAGGCTTCCCTCCCGGGCCATAATATCTTCTTTTAATTCAGGCAAATAATCAGTCACTAAAGTCCAGAAATCCCAGGTATCAGACACAACACTCAAAACCCCTGCTGGCGACTGTTCACGCATCAGATAGCGGAAGAATTCAATCTCTCCTTCCATAATCCAGGAACAGGTCACTGAGTGCTCCGTTGCATCAACAGAACAACCCACCAATTCTTTATCCACATCGGCACCGTAATACTTTTCAGCAAACAGCACTGCCGGAATCGTATCAGTGCCGGCAAGACCTGAAGCCAGGTGACCAAACCCACTCATTGCAGCAGCCTGCTTGCCAAACATGCCGCGAAAACTAAAGTCATGCCCCTGAAACGGCACAAAATCCATAGGTAATCCGGTTTTTTCAGCAAATTCTTTAAATACTTTAAAATAGGCCACTGAAGTCGTCGCACTGGTTTGAATCGGCCAGTTCTCGCAACTCAATACCGTTTCAATCATATTGGTCAGCCACTGAAAACCGGGTTGCGTGTTCACAATCGTCATTGGCGGCACCTGATATGGCACTAAAGTTCCCTCCGGCAATGCTTTAATTTTTAGCGGCAAATATCCCAGCTCATGTAATGATTCCAGATAAGAAACATCCACTTTGTACCCCAGCATAGCACTCATAATTCGTTGATGGCCGGCAACAGCGGTCGCTTTATCTGCTTTAAAGAATGAATCCCATTCCTCCATCAAATAGCTTTTAATGAAATACTGAAGTCCGACAAATGCGACTTTATTGGTTTCTTCCACATTGCTGAATCTACCGCTTCTTGAAGTGTAATTCGCGTAAACTTCCGTCACATCCGGATGATATGCCCTGCCATGAAACTCTTTATAAACATCTTTTTGCATGGTTGCTGCATGGATTGTCATTGCTCTCACCTTAACCTAACTGATTGATTATTTTGAAACGAACATCAGAATTCTGCTCAAATTCGTCCTGAGGGCGAAATGAATCCGTGGTATAAACCTCATCAATCACACCTTCAAACACCTGAAGCCCCTGAGAAAAAATACCGTGCGTGACAAACAGAGAAATCTTAAGTGCACCTTTACTTTTCAGCACCTTAGCCAGTTCAATAAAGGTCCTGCCGCCATCACAAATATCATCAGCAATCAGAACATTTTTGCCAGCCACCTGACCGTTGATTTCAGTTTTCTCTATTTGCCCAGTTCTCAGGTTTCTGACTTTATGTGCCTGAATCACTTCAACCGCGCCTCCACAGGCACCTGCAATTTGCAACGTTTTCTTACCGGCACCAGCATCAGGTGCAACCAGTAACAATTCTCCTTGCTTTAACTGCTGCCATAATTCAGGACAGCTTTTGATAAATTCGGCTTGCGGGACATGATGAGCCCGTTGTAACAATGCAGATGACACATCACTGTGCACATCCCACACTGTAACTTTTGAAAACTGACATTGATTGATCAACGTTGCCATCACCGATGCACCAAGCGCTTCTCCGCCGACACAAACTCTGTCTTGCCGGGCATAAGGAAAATAGGGCATAACCAGTTCAACCGGAACCTGCTCTCTGGTTAATCGCTTCAGGGCATCTGATGCCATGAGCAATTGCATCACCGCAGCAGAGTCAGTCAGGCGGGTTACAACTTCAACTTTCTTTACCCGGCTAAAATCATGCTCACTGAAGCGGATGTGTTCTTCACCACCACTAAACGTAAAGCTCTCAAACGAAAGCGCCAGCTTCGTTCCATCAACATCATAGCTAAAGACTTGCATAAACACCTCAATAATGTCCCTAAGACACAAACAAAATAACACACAAACTTCTTATGTCAACCATTAATGTCACAAGGACACAAATTGATATTATCGCACGGTCTGATAACCATGATTGATAATGAAAAGTGAATAATTTAATGTGTCTGAAAAACTCATGAATGCACTGGTTATACTCAGAAATGAATGACTCTTACGATATAAGCCAATACAGTAATCCCCTGTTTACCGTTGATAGTGTGCTGTTTACGGTGAAAGATCAGGTGCTGAAGGTGTTGATGGTTAAACGGGCGAACGATCCCTTTTCCGGACTCTGGGGATTGCCGGGAGGCTTTGTTGATATCGACACCGATGATACAACAGATATGACAGCACTCAGAAAACTAAAAGAAAAGACAGATGTTGCTCCCCGGTATCTCGAACAGCTTCAGGTATTTTCAGGGCAGGACAGAGATCCAAGAGGTTTTAGCGTTACACTCGTTTACTATGCTTTAATTGCTGAGCAGGATGTCGCTTCTCACCTTACAACCATTGAGGACGTTCAATGGATTGATGTCAATACGGTTCAATCGATTCCGGTTGCTTTTGATCATCAACAGCTCATCAAACACGCTCATCAAAGATTACAACAAAAAGCACTGTACTCGATGGCGCCTGTGTATTGTCTGCCTCAACTTTTTACTATCGGTCAGCTGAAATCTGTGATTGAAACCATTATCGGGAAAAGCATTCAACGTAAGAGCCTGATTCGCAGGATCGAAGCATCTGAAATGTTTGAAATGCAGGATGAGAAAGTCAAATCAGGCGGAAGAAAAGCACAACTTTACAAGATTAAGCCCGGTGTTGATATTGCTCACTTTGAGCGTAACCTGAGTTTGTGATGATGTGTAAAGCTGACACCAGAAAGAAATACGATCAATTCTAAGACAATGAAAACAAAAAAGTATAGTTTCCTCTTCACTGACAAAATGAAATCGGTATACTACGCAATAGTTTCATCAGTCCCCTTAGTTCAGCCGGATAGAACAAGGACCTCCTAAGTCTTAGACACAGGTTCGAATCCTGTAGGGGACGCCACTTCAGCCTGTTGCCTAAAATAACAGTATCCCATTCTCATGACTTCCTGTTGTCATTCACAGCTACTAATCTACACACAACTGTCATAAAATAATCCTCTGATAACGACTAAACTGAGAGATAATTTTGAGCGCTAAGTTTACGCACCTCGCCTGGCAGTTTCATACCCAAACCCCGGTTGAAAAACTCGTATTGCTGATGCTGGCAGATAATTCCGACCAGCAGGGGTATGTATTGCTTGATCTCGACCAGGCTGCGCCTTTATGTTCTCTGTCAGCTTATGCTCTGGCGGATTGCCTGACAAATCTGGCACAACAGGGCCTGATAGAAAAAGAAGGGCTGGAACGCAAAAAGGGCAAAGAAATCCACATTTTTAAAATTGTGGAGCAACCGGAACAGCCTGTCTCTGTTCCGGAACCTCATCAGAACACTGAACCACGGCTTACTCCTGCCCCCGTGACACCGCCTTCGGTAAATCAGGTTGAGACTTCATCCGGTGCAATCCCGGAATGGGCAACAAAAGAGCTTTCTTTCAGTGGCATCAACAGTCATCAGCAACAACAGGTTTGGGATGCTTTCCGGAAATCGATTGATTTTAGCCAGCTATCCTGCACACCTTTAGCCCGGCTTGAGCGATACCTGCAAAACTGGCTTCAGGAACAGACTAAAAATAAGCAGAATTCTTTTTCCGGTGCTGCGCAAACAAAAGGAAAAAACAGACCGCAGCAGAATAACTTTACAAAGCCGGTAACTGTAAACCAAAATGACAGACAAGAATTTATTTCAACCCATGATCTGGACGAATATACAATTCCATCCTGGGCTGAAAAGGCATTCAGATTTTCAGCTGTGACTACGGATCATAATTTGATCTGGCAAAAGTTTGTTTTGTGGCATAAATCAAAAGCAAATGAGTTATTAGCCGTCAGTAAATTAGAGAATAAGCTCAAATACTGGTTAGCCAATGAGAAATTAAATGAAGACAGAAAAACGCGGACCCAAGGACATTCAGGCACTTCAGAACAAACTCAGGGAGATGGGCATCGACGCAAACTTAGCCCATCTGAGCGCTTCCGGCAACAACTCATCCAGCAGGGAAAAAAACCAACCTTCTGAGGAACCGGAAGAGAATTATGCGCCGGTGTCAGATTCTCATCAGACCGGCGACATTCCTTCAGACTGGTGCAATCATGTATTTGGCTCTTTTCTCAGTATTTATGAAACCCAATGGGAATATCAGTATGGCAGCCTGCCGACCGGCAGATTTATTGAATTTGCTGCTGCTATTGATGTAGAAAAACTCAACCGGTTATTAAAACATTGCCATGAGCGGATTCAGATGGGAAATAGCTGGCCGCCTCAAATGGGCGAACTCTGGGTGCTGAAAGATGCATTAACCGCGGAAGAGTTGTTAGACAGCCGCATCCGGGTGCTATCCCGAATGCCAGAAAACCAGATAGAAAAGTGGCTGGTGCAAAATAAACTCTTCAATTTAAAGCACCTGGCTGAAAACAAACTTGATGAACAATTTAAAAAATATTATTTAGAAGCCAGACGCCTGAAAGAAAAAGGACTGCTTCGTACGGATGTGCCAGAGCACCCGCAGCTGAGCAGCAGTTCGGTCAAAAACCTCAATGATGTAATGCGGGAAGACTATGAACAAAAACATGGGAAGCGCCTCCATCCCAGAATTCGCCAGATACTAAAACACGATTCAGAAGAATAAAAATCGGGGTTTTAAAGCCCGACAGATCTTCAGCACTAATTCTGACATAAAAAAAGCGCCATAATGGCGCTTTTTATTAAAAGGAAATTAATACTTGTAATTGTCTGATTAAAGTTTTTTAACGTCTGATTTCTTAACCTGACAGTTTGTAGTATTCCATTTTTCTCCGATTTTCTTAGATTCACCTTGTCCTTTTTGTACACCTTTGTATACAACACAGACTTTTGGCTTACCAGATTTGTAGTTTTTGATTTTCAGGTTTTTGATTTTAGCTTTGTCACCGTAGTTTTTGTTCACACCGACAACACTACCAATTTTTGCGTCGATTTTAACGTTATCGATAACAATGTTTCTTGGTCCGCCGTTGTTCGTACAGTTACCACATGAACGCCATAATTTACCGTGCTGACCTTTCAGTGTGAAGCCGCCTTTTACAGTTGTTGTTGTGCCGTTTTTCGCATTATGCTGGAAAACTTTGTCTGGTTTGCCACCAGGGCCACTTTTACTGTTATAAGCCATACCACCGATGATGGTCATTGATTTCGCTGTTTTGGTCAGTGTTGCTGCATCTTCACAGATGTCTTTCCAAACAACGTTTTTCAGCGTACAGTTCCCTTTCTTACAGTGGATACCATCTGAACCACCGCTTTTAGAGATTTTAACGTTTTTCACTGTTGCGTTAATCAAAGTTAACACAGGTGGCTGATCCTCACTGTCACCTTTACAGCTCAAACCAATTGTTTTACCGCCACAATCCACAGTTTCATTTTTGAACGTTGCACCAGCTTTACACTTGCTGGAACCAGCGGTTTCAATGAGATCTGTTAATTGCGGAACCGTGCTTGTTACGTTTGACAGGTGAGATTCACCCGCGTCATCGTAAACTTTAACCCAGTACCAGTAATCTTTATATGCGCTTGCATCATCATCTTCAGAAACAAAACGATCTGTATCTACTGCAGAAAGTTGCGTCGCATCATCAAAAGAACTGGTTTCGCTTCGGTAAACTTCCTGACGAGCCACTGAATCTACATCAGTAGACCAAGTCAGAATATTTTCACCATCTGCCTGAGTTAACATTAACGTTGTATCTGCTGCATATGCTGTAGAAACAGATGCAGAGATTGCCATTACAAGTGAAGCAATTTTCACTGACGTCTTTAATAATTTCATTTTCATAACACCTTCGTTTTAAACAACCGCATTCAATATGAAACATCGGTTTATTTTATGCAAAAGCTTTTTTCATTCATTATTAAAATTTGTGGATTCAGACAATAAAATAATAAAACAATATTGACATAAGAATAAGTAAAGCGGTATTAGGAATAAATATTTAAATAAATAAGAACATTTAATTATATTTTAAAAAAACACAACACAATTACAACAATCCTCATAAAAACATACGGTTACACATAAAACATGGCGTACCAAATAATCATAACACCATTAAAATCCAGTGCTAAACTATATTCAGCAACATAAATTGCCTTTAAAAAACAAATCTTAAGAATATAAACAGAACAGGTGCAGATAAAATTTATTACAGAATGATAAAACTTCTTTCACATAAACATTTTCTAGAGTAAAAACTTAATTTATAAATTACCGTACAGATTACTAATTAATTAACATTAGTGACATGTCATGAAATATTGTTTTTCCTGTAAAAAAACATCTCAAATAGGTGCATAATTAATAATATTGAAAGATAAAATAACAAAAAGGTTATTAGTCAGTAATAAAAAACACATCGTTTTTTATTTGAACTATGAATTAAATTTTCAAACATATAAACTGGTAAACCAATTCTTTCTTTAAAACCATAGTGAGTTATTGGTGAATTAAAAAATATTAATTTTTGCCGTATGAGTCACTTTATCTGTCATACCTGCTCATCACCACCAACAAAACTGCAACCGGAAGATACTTCCCATACCTGCCGGTACCACAAAAAGAAACGCTTATACCCAAGCAACCTGAAGATGCAGGATTCAGGTTGCTTGGGTATATATAATTTCTGGCCAGGCATTCCAGATTGATAAGACGGAGCAGAATAAAAAATTCATAACATCGTCTCAGAAAGAAAAGAGTCACTGCGGCATGCGACAATAAAGAAGGGTAGAACCTCCGACGACAGACCGGAGTGAGTTCAATCAATCAACAAAATTGACATTTTGCTTACAAACTAACGTCATCTGGTATGATATCTTTTTGTGTATTTCGGTGTTGAATATTATAGCTGTAAAGTGATAACTTAAACACTAAAAAGACGTGCTTCACCTGAAGTACAAATTAGTCTAGTATTGTTATTAATAAAAATATCCATAACTCGTGAATGAAAAAAAGTAATCTGGAAACGAACACAGGTCATCGCTTCATATCGAAAGCGAAAACTGCCTACAAAATTCATATTCACACACCAGATGACAAAGTATTGCACCGCTCTGTCGGATTTATCCGAATCGGCGATAGGAAAGGCCTGAAAAAGGCTATCAAACTACGCAATGAACTAGGTCGTCAAATGTGGGGAAGGTTTTGGCGTATGCTGTTGAAAGACCCTTACCTGATGACCCGCCTTCCGCATAGTCTTGAGCCAAAGATTATTTATAAACCCCGGCCAACAAAAGACAACCCGGATTACCGGGACGCATGTTATATTGCGGCGTGGCGGACTTATAGTGAAGACGGGACATGCCATTTCAAAAGTGTCGTCTGTTCTATCAATAAGCATGGGAAGTTAGCCGCTTACAGCAAGACCAAAAAAGCACTGCTTGAAGCGCATAAAGACTACCTTGATATACTGCTTTATATGGGAAGGCTGAATAGTATTGATCTGAAATAGCGTTTTTTCTTTCTCTCAACAGTAAATCAGGACACCGGCTCTGACCGGCACCCCTGGATTTTTCAGCGACTTCCTCACTTCTGGACTCATCACCTGATTCACAATTCAGCTGTCGTTATGTTACGGAACAATGCATATACCCAAGCAACCTGAATCATGTATCTTCAGGTTGCTTGGGTATATGCCTGTGGCAGCGCGAAGGCACACAGAAGAAATAAAAAATGCCGGCAAAAGCCAGCATTTTTATCATCAATTCAGCGCCATTTTATTGAGCATTTGCTTCTCTGGCTTCAATAAATTCAATCGCCATTTCAATACGCTGAATCACCCGTTCTTTCCCTATCAGGTTCATTGTTGCATCGACCGAAGGAGACTGGCCAATCCCCGTGACAGCAACACGTAATGGCATACCGACTTTCCCCATCCCCACTTCAAGTTCTTCACATACAGAAGCAATCACCTGATGCAAGCTCTCAGTATTCCACGGATTAAGCGCTTTTATTTTTTCAAGTGCCAATGATAATGGTGCTTTAGCAACACCTCTCAGGTGTTTTTTCGCAGCACCGGGCTCAAAAGCATCAAAATCTTCATAGAAGTACCGGGACTGCTGAGCCAGTTCAACCAATGTATTACAACGCTCACCGACTAACTGAATCACAGCTGTAATTGCAGGTCCGTTTTCTTTATGAATGTTTTGCTGATCTAAATGCCATTGTAAATGTTTAGCTACATACTCGGGATCTGAGTTTTTAATATATTGATTATTCAACCATAACAGCTTGTCAGTATTAAATGCAGAAGCCGATTTACTAATCGCATCCAGACTAAAATACTCAATCATTTCATCCCGGGTAAAAATTTCCTGATCACCATGTGACCATCCCAAACGGACTAAATAATTATTTAACGCATTCGGTAAATAACCTTCATCACGATACTGCATCACGGACACAGCGCCATGACGCTTCGACAATTTAGCTCCATCGTCACCCAGAATCATGGCACAATGAGCAAATGTCGGGACCGGCGCTTCAAGCGCCAGATAGATATTAATCTGCCGGGCGGTATTATTGATATGGTCTTCACCACGGACGACATGGGTAATCCCCATATCCCAATCATCAACCACAACACAGAAGTTATACGTTGGTGAGCCATCAGTCCGGCGAATAATCAGATCATCCAGCTGATCATTGCGAATTTCAATCCGGCCACGGATCTGATCGTCAAAGACAACACTCCCCTCTTTCGGGTTACAAAAACGAACCACATACGGATCGCTTTCTTTAGCCGCTTCGTTCACCGCTTTAATTTTTGGGTGATTCGCATCGTAACGTGGATTTTCTTTATTCGCTTCCTGTTCTGCACGAATCTCATCCAGTAATTCCTTTGAAGCATAACACTTATAAGCTTTACCGGCTGCCAGCAACTGGTCCACGGCCTCATTATAGCGATCAAAACGTTTTGTCTGGTAGTACGGACCTTCATCCCAATCCAGCTCTAACCAGCTCATGCCTTCAAGAATTGCATCCACAGCTTCCTGAGTTGAACGCTCCAGATCTGTATCTTCAATACGTAAGACAAATTCTCCTGCCTGGTTCTTTGCATAGAGCCAGGAATAAAGTGCTGTACGGGCACCACCAACATGAAGAAACCCTGTCGGGCTTGGAGCAAAACGCGTTTTAACCGTCATTATGATTTACCTTTATCCTGATACTTCAGATGGCTGTTCATAAGCCAAAATTTGGCCGTATTCTAGCACTCGCTTATCCGTTCAGACAATGACCCTTTGATTTTAATCCGCATCAGATTAACACTTGACCTTTCCCTTAAGTCAGGGTTTATCGTTGCATACAAAGATACCCGGAAGAGGAACAACGATGAACCACTTCACCCTCCCTTTATCAGGACTTCATTGCATGGGTTGTGTCCGGAAAGTTGAGAAAAACCTGAAAGAACAACACAACGTCACGATTCATCACCTGTCAGTCACAAAGCTCGATGTCGAAACAGAGGCATCACTCAATGACATTATTTCGCAGATCGAAACTCTGGGATTTTCAGCCGGAGAAAAGAAATATTTCCGGCTCAAAGGCCTTCATTGCGGTAAGTGTGTCAACAAACTGAACGCACTACTGGCGTCTTCAGCAGAAAATGCAGCCATTAAGGTGACAAAAGAATCTTTATCGCTCATTTCACTATTATCCGATGAAAGAATTCAGGAACAGGTTGCTTCTGTGGGATTCGAAGCCTTGCCGGAAACAACTCAAACACCGGTCACTTCTGTATCGGAGCAAACACAAGCAGATACTACTGATAAGCCCCCAAAAGAAACCGGCGTAAAAATTCAGGGGGAAGCGGCTTCACAACCATCCACTCATCTGCTCATTCAGGGAATGACATGTGCCAGCTGTGTTTCATCTGTGGAAAAAGCCTTATCATCGCTCAATGGCGTGCAATTGGTACAAGTGAATCTCGCAGAGCAAAGTGCAGAGGTTTACAGCGCTGACCCACTTCCGTCTCAGGAGTTAATCGATGCTGTCCGGTCAGCCGGATACGATGCAGAAAAAACAGATGATCTGCTTCAGCAGCAGGAAAAACAGCAAAATGCTTTTCAAGTCGCCATCAAAAAATATCAAACCAATGCCTTGATGGGATTGGTTGTCGGCGCTCCCATCATGTTATGGGGTGTTCTGGGGGGCACCATGGCTGTAGAAACACGCTCAGAACAACTTGGATGGGGAACCATCGGTTTCATTTGTCTGTTGCTGTTATGTACTGCCGGTAAATCTTTCTATAGAAATGCCTGGCAATCACTCAGGCACCGCAGGGCTACTATGGATACACTCGTCGCACTGGGTACCGGAGCTGCCTGGCTTTACTCCATCGTTGTCGTTCTGTTTCCTCAATGGTTTCCCACTCTTGCCCGCCATGTTTATTTTGAGGCCAGCGCAATGATCATTGGCCTGATTTCACTCGGTCATGCGATTGAGATGAAAGCCAAATCAAAAACAACACAGTCACTGCAGGCATTAATTGATTTACAACCCCAGCAGGCAACACAAGTGACTGAGAACGGCGACCAAATCATCGCAGTTAATTCGATAAAAAAAGGAATGGTATTAAGAATCAAACCCGGAGACAAAATACCGGTCGATGGTACAATTTCAGAGGGCCAGTCTTATCTGGATGAATCGATGTTAACCGGAGAACCGCTTCCTGTGTTCAAATCACCGGGAATGCAAGTGTCGGCAGGAACACTGAATCACGATGGAAGCCTGCTTGTTTCTGCAACCGGCACCGGTAGTCATACCATGCTTTCCCGCATTATCCAGATGGTCCGGCGGGCTCAGAGCAGTAAACCACCGATGGCAAAAATGGCTGATCAAATAGCTTCAGTCTTTGTACCTGTCGTTGTCGTGATTGCTGTATTTTCTGCACTGATGTGGTTCTGGTTCGGCCCGGAACCCAAAATCAGCCATATGTTGATCGCAGCGACAACGGTTCTGATTATTGCCTGCCCATGTGCACTGGGTCTGGCCACACCACTTTCCGTCACCGTAGGAATCGGAAAAGCCGCAGAAATGGGCATACTGATCCGTGATGCTGATGTACTTCAGACAGCAAGCCAAATCGATACAGTTGTTTTTGATAAAACAGGGACGCTGACAGAAGGGAAACCCAAAGTCCGCCATATCAAGGCAATCGATTTTTCAACCGATGAGTTACTTTCAGTTATCTATGCAATTGAACAACAGTCTGACCACCCCGTCGCAAAAGCTATCTGTGAATATGCAATGGCAGAGAATATCACACCCGCTGAAACCCGGAATTTTAAGAACCTGAGTGGCAGAGGCCTGAACGCAACCTACCAGGATGAACCGGTCCATATTGGTTCCGTTCAGCACATGCAGATGCTGCAAATCAACCTGGAAGCCATTGAGCATGTGATAACACAAGCAGAACAACAAACCTGGACACCAATCATCGTTGCGATCGGTACAGAGGTTCGTGGCATGATTGCGCTCTCCGATCAGATTAAACCAGATGCTTATCAGGTCATTAAAGCGCTAAAGGAACGTGACATCAAAACCGTAATGCTAACCGGAGATAATCAGGCCGTCGCACAATCTGTGGCTGATAGCTTAGGTATCGATACGGTGTTTTCTCAGGTTCTTCCTGAGCAGAAAGCCGCACATATTATCAGACTGCAGCAGCAAGGACGTCATATCGCTATGATTGGAGACGGAATTAATGATGCACCGGCACTTGCACAGGCAGATCTCGGCGTAGCAATGGGTTGCGGTAGTGATATTGCCATCGAAAGTGCTCAGGTCACTTTTCTGCATAACTCTCCGTTGATGATTGTGGATACGATAAAATTATCCGGAGCGGTTCTGAAAAATATCAAACAAAATTTACTGGGCGCTTTTTTCTATAATTCACTGGGAATACCAGTGGCTGCCGGCATACTGTATCCCGTATTTGGTTTTTTGCTGAGTCCGGTCATTGCCGGGGCAGCGATGGCATTGTCGTCCATCACGGTTGTGAGTAATGCAAACCGGCTTCACCGCTATAAACCTCATCTGGAAGTTCCGGCGGATACATCAGACATTCAAACAAAAAATTCAGAATAGAAAATAAACCAATGCGCCTGAAACAAAAAAGCCCCAGCAAATGCTGGGGCTTAGAATGTGGTCGGTGAAGAGGGATTCGAACCCCCGACCCTCTGGTCCGCTTTTTATTGAAAAGAACGGATGCGCTACCAAACTGCGCTACTCTGAAGTTTCGGTTTACAAAAATACAAAAAAGCCCCAGCAAATGCTGAGGCTTAGAATGTGGTCGGTGAAGAGGGATTCGAACCCCCGACCCTCTGGTCCCAAACCAGATGCGCTACCAAACTGCGCTATTCACCGAAAAGAAACATTTTCTGTTCATCAGAATGTCTCATTCGGGGCGTATAATACGGATTCTTTGCTTTGAAGCAACCTATTTCCACAAGTTTTTCAAAAAAAAAAGCCAACTGGTCAAAAGATACCCTCGATTGTATATAAATGTGACTGTATACACATATTATTCAACAAAAATTCAACCTGTTAGATACAATTGATCCAGATCAGCATTGGCCAGTGAATTACGGCTTAATGTGACCTCTGTTGTTGCTATCAATTACAGGAATTTAAGGTGTGAATCTTTGCTTCTGATTGCGAATATCTGACAGCTAAACCCGGGTTCCGCTATTTTTTGTATCGTTATCAATGACAAATCTCCTCACTAGATCGCTTAGCAACTGTGAATCAAAGCAGGACAATGCTACGCACCGGAGCGGATTTTTTATCCACTCCGGTTTTTTATATTTTCCACCAACGTCTGCTTCAGCGTTCGCATTTCCTGACAACAAAATGCTTCTTTGTATATGAATATTCATTTCTTCCATATACCCCACCTGACGAACAAATGATAAACTCCGGACTATGGTATACCGGTGGCAATGTCAAAAATGATTCTGTTCCTCCGGATACATCTGGTTATGTCACCTGACATACTTGTCGAATCTGGTTTGGAGTCCCGCTATGTCTCAGGAAGATTTCAATCTGTTTCAGCAGATGGTTCAAGATGTAAAACCTTTAAGTCATGATACAGCAGAGCTGAAAGCCAGCCATCAGGCGACGGAAGCTCAGTTAGCCAGGCGGGAAGCCGCTGTATTCATTCATGAAGATGATCAGGATTATCTTTCTTTAAATCATGCCCCCATGCTTAAGCCATATGATGTTATTGAATTTAAAAGAAATGGTGTACAGGATGGTGTTTACCGGAAATTACGTCTGGGAAAATACCCGGTTCAGGCAAGGCTGGATCTTCACCGCCACACGCTTGAACAAGCCAGAAAAGAAGTAATTAAGTTTATCAGTCAGTGTATGAAAATGGATATCCGGACGGTTGTAATTGTCCACGGAAAGGGGGAGCGCTCGAATCCCCCGGCATTACTGAAAAGTTTTATTGCTCACTGGATGCCGCAAATCGATGATGTGCAGTGCGTTCACAGTGCTCAACCTCTGCACGGAGGAACCGGCGCTGTTTATATCCTGCTGAGAAAAAGTCAGGCCAAAAAGCTGGAAAACAGAGAGCGGCATCAGAAAAGGCATCAAATATCCTGAAGAAAAAATGATATAAAAAAACACTGGCGATATACTCAGCCAGTGTTTTTTATTCGCTTATTTCACGCTTACTTCGTACCAAAAATCTTATCGCCGGCATCACCTAAACCAGGAACAATATAACCTTTGTCGTTCAGCTTCTCATCAATCGCAGCAGTATAAAGCTCAACATCAGGGTGTGCTTTTTCTAATGCTTCAATCCCTTCCGGTGCCGCAACCAGGACCAATACTTTAAAGTTCTTGCAGCCATTTGCTTTCAGTAAGTCAATCGTTGCAATCATGGAACCACCAGTTGCCAGCATCGGATCAACAACCAGTGCAATGCGTTCCTCAATGTTTGAAGCAATTTTATTAAAATAAGGCACAGGCTGAAGCGTTTCTTCATCCCGGTAAATCCCAACAACACTAATCCGGGCACTTGGAATATGCTCCAGAACGCCATCCATCATCCCGAGTCCGGCTCTCAGAATAGGGACAACTGTCACTTTTTTACCTTTTAGCTGATCAACTTCAACCGGCCCGTTCCAGCCTTCAATTGTCACTTTTTCTGTTTCGAAGTTCGCGGTTGCTTCATAAGTCAATAAACTACCAACCTCAGTCGCCAGTTCACGAAAACGTTTTGTGCTGATATCGCCTTCCCTCATCAGGCCTAATTTGTGCTTGACCAAAGGATGTTTAATTTCAACCACTTTCATCTACATCTCCGACAATAATCTCATTAATAAACTCTCCGATTATATACCGAAATGTAACGAAACGTCAGAACACAAACTGATCACCTGAATAAATTTCATAGTCGTTACATAAAAAAATCAGCGTCATACACAGATTAATGACAAAAAATACCAGCAGGAAAATCAGCAAAAATGATTTTTACAGCGAAGAAAATGCACGCAAACGTTTTCCTTTTATAATTTTCCCTTGTAGAATAGCGCCGTTTTCATATCCAACCAACAAACGAGGATGACCCCGTGACTGGACAAAACAAGTCTCTGAGTTACAAAGATGCCGGTGTTGACATTGATGCAGGTAATGCACTTGTTGATAGAATTAAAGGTGCAGTAAAACAGACCCGCCGCCCTGAAGTAATGGGAGGTTTAGGCGGTTTTGGTGCTTTATGCGAAATCCCAGCGAAATATTCTCATCCTGTTTTGGTTTCAGGTACTGATGGTGTTGGCACAAAGCTGCGTCTGGCTTTGGATATGAAGAAGCATGACACCATCGGCATTGATTTAGTTGCTATGTGTGTCAATGATCTGATCGTACAAGGTGCTGAGCCTTTGTTTTTCCTCGATTATTATGCCACAGGAAAACTGGACGTTGATACAGCAGCGGATGTTGTGACCGGTATTGCTGATGGCTGTAAATTAGCTGGCTGCGCATTGATTGGCGGTGAAACAGCAGAAATGCCCGGCATGTACGATGGCAATGATTATGATGTCGCTGGTTTCTGTGTCGGTGTTGTTGAAAAAGAAGAAATCATCGACGGTTCAAAAGTCAGTGCTGGCGATAGTCTGATCGCTGTTGGTTCCAGTGGTCCGCACTCAAATGGCTTTTCTCTGATCCGGAAGGTGATTGAAGTTTCCGGCGCAGATTTAAATGAAAAGCTGGAAAATAAAACCATTGGTGAGCATCTGCTCGAACCCACCAAAATCTATATTCAATCCGGGTTAAAACTCATCGCTGAACATGATATTCATGCCATTTCTCATATTACCGGCGGTGGTTTCTGGGAAAATATTCCAAGGGTTCTGCCTGAAAATACAAAAGCAGTCATTCAGGGAAATAGCTGGGAGTGGCCGGCAATCTTTAAGTGGCTGCAAGAAAAAGGGAATGTAGATACCCGCGAAATGTACCGGACCTTTAATTGTGGTGTCGGACTGATTATCGCTCTTCCTTCTGATCAGGCTCAGTCTGCGGTTGAACTTTTAAAAGCAGAAGGTGAAAATGCATGGGTTATCGGCCAGATTGAGCAGGCCGGTGCTGATGAAGAACAGGTAGAGATAAAATAATTAAATGAAAAGTATTGTTGTATTAGTTTCTGGGAACGGCACGAATCTGCAGGCCATCATTGATGCCTGCAATTCAGATATTACGAATGGGAAGGTAACAGCCGTTTTTTCAAATAAAGCAGATGCGTATGCTCTGAAAAGAGCTGAAAAAGCCGGAGCAAGTGCAATTTTTATTGATCCTAAATCTTTTGATACCAGAGACGCTTTTGATCGTTCCTTAATGGAGCAAATTGATCAATTTAACCCGACACTGATTATCCTTGCCGGATATATGCGTATCCTGAGTGGAGAGTTTGTCCGCCACTACATGGGAAAAATGATCAATATTCATCCATCACTGCTGCCAAAATATCCGGGGCTGAACACTTATCAACGTGCGATTCTTGCCGGGGATGAAGAACATGGCACCAGCGTTCATTTTGTAACGGAACAGCTTGATGGCGGGCCGGTCATCCTGCAGGCTAAAGTACCTATTGACGATGAAGACACCATTGAGTCTTTGACAGAAAAAGTTCAGGCAGAAGAACACCGGATTTATCCTCTGGTGGCGAAATGGTTTATCGAAGATCGCATCCGGATGGAAGATGGTAAAGCTTACTTTGATGATAAAGAGCTTGGAGTTCACGGTTATACCGGACCACGAACCTGACAGGACGGTATCATCCTTTAAAGCACATCAAACAGTAAAAATCCGCCTTCTTAGAAGGCGGCTTTGGTTTACAGCCCCCTGAAAGGGAGCATTCTCGCGCTGTTAGTTCATCTTCAACTCTAACTGCGCCTCGTATTCTTGATCTTTCTTATCTTGGTGTCTGACGTAACGTCTGATGATTTCTTCATTTACGCCAACCGTATCGACAAAGTAACCTCTTGCCCAAAAATGATTTCCCCAGAGCTTCTTTCTTATATGCGGGAATTTGTTAAACAACCGGATTGCCGAACGTCCTTTCAACATCCCCATCAACGTTGAGATAGACACTTTTGGTGGAACTATCACAACCAGATGAACATGATCTTGCTGAACATTTAGTTCCAAGACCTCGCAATCTTTCATATTGCATAAAATATAGATTGAGCGATAAAGCTCCTTACCTACGTTACCTTTCAGGATCTTGAATCTGTATTTCGGCGTCCAAACTATATGGTATTTACAACGCCAATAGACATGTGATGAACTTCTATAGTCGCCCATGTTTTTTGTTTCCTCTTACTTGTGGTGAATAAGAGGTTTACTTCTAACATGGGCATTTCTTCGGGCAATAGCCCCAAGGTTCAATCACCACCGCCCAAGGCGGTGGTTTAGGGATGACAATAAAAAGAGAAAGGCATTGCCTTTCTCTTTTTATTTTAAACTACCTGAAGATGCTAACTACATGACGTGGGAGCCTGACAACCAGGCTTCGCCTCAGCAAACGACACATCTTTCAGTAAAGCCGTATTACTTTCAATCAGTTCACCACCATGAAAAACACTATACTCTCCCGGTTTCATCCGGTTCCATGCTTCATTGGCAGTTAAAGGCTGAGTCGCAATTACCGTCACCACATCTTCAGGTGACGTTTCTTCCTGAAAGTTGATTTCCACATCCTCATCAATCAGCGTTGCCTTACCAAAAGGTGCTTTACGGGTTATCCAGTAAAGGTGATTCGTACAATAGGTCATCACATGCTCGCCATCGGTCAGCAGCATATTAAAGACGCCCATTCCCCTTAACTGATCACAGCAGGAAGCAATAAAACGATAAACATCACCCATATCCTCCGGTGGAGAAGGATATGCATCATCCAGTTTTTTGAGCAACCAACAAAAAGCCAGCTCACTATCTGTCTGCCCGACCGGACGGTGATTACCTGTGTCCATTCCCTCAAAACCACTCAGCTGACCATTATGAGCGAACGTCCAGAATTTTCCCCACAGCTCTCTGGTAAATGGGTGGGTATTCTCCAGGTTCACCTCACCACGATTTGCCTGTCTGATATGACTGATTACAGCTTTACTTTTAATCGGGTAATTTTGCACCAGCCGGGCGATTGCCGACTGATAGCCCGGCTTTGGATCTTTGAAAGTCCGAAAGCCTTTTCCTTCATAGAAGGTAATTCCCCACCCGTCCCGGTGAGGACCCGTTTTACCACCACGCTGAATTAATCCTGTAAAACTAAAGCAGATATCCGTCGGAACATTTGCACTCATTCCGAGCAACTCACACATAAAACCATTCTCCTTTATTATTGTCAGGGACAGCGCTATAAAAAATGATCAGGCCATTTCTTTCTCAACCAACATAATTAAAATGTGAATAATTTTAATATGAATCTCCTGAATGCGATCCGCATAACCAAAGTGTGGCACCCGGATTTCAACATCTGCGATACCCGCCATTTTCCCGCCATCTTTTCCGGTTAACGCGATGGTTTTCATTCCTTTTTCTTTTGCCGCTTCAATAGCTTTGAGAATATTTCCTGAATTACCAGATGTCGAAAGCCCGAACAGCACATCTCCCTGAGCACCAACAGCTTCAACATAGCGGGAAAAGACAAACTCATAACCAAAATCATTACTGACGCAAGATAAATGGCTGGGATCTGATATCGCAATTCCCGGATAACCCGGACGATTTTCACGATAACGGCCAGTCAGCTCTTCGGCAAAATGCATCGCATCGCAATGAGAACCACCATTTCCACATGAAAGCACTTTGCCTCCCTGTTTAAATGAATCAGCAAGCAGCTTTGCTGCTTTTTCTATTTGCGCAATATTCTCGTCATTACTTAAAAAATTATTTAAAACATCAGCGGCTTCAGCCAGCTCATTTTTAATTAAATCCTGATACATGGGCCTGTTTCTCTTTGATATACCGAAAATTATGTCACTATTGAAGTAACCGGAACGATTACATTGAGTTTACCCCAACAAACGATTCTGTCGAGTCTGTGAGTATCAGATTGCTGGCATTGGCCTCAATTCAACTGACAAATTACCAGGGGCTGTTGACCTTTCACATACAATTTTGCAGCGATTTGTTCGTGCTTTATACAGGGCCCCCGAAGAACTATTGACAGAAATAACAGAGTTACATCACGAAACTGGTAGGACCATCTGTTAAGCACTACGCTTAAAACAGATAAATCCTCTCAGGAAGGAAAGACGTATGGACCTGATGTTTTCTGTGATTATTTTATTTCTGATATGGGGAATTTGCTTATACCACCGGGCTTCGCTATTAGTGAATGTTTGTTGTCTGTTTGCAACCTTAGCTACCCTGACTTTTTTGAACATTGCCGGTGCTGCAACCTGGTATTTCATGCTGGTCGTTGTTGCCTGCATCACAATCCCTGCTTTAAGACAAATCCTGTTCACCTCTTTTCTTTATGATCAGTTTTCAACCAAACTGCCACATATATCAAAAACGGAAACTGAAGCACTGCATGCCGGGACAGTCTGGTGGGAAGCAGAACTATTCAGAGGAAAGCCCGACTGGAAAAAGCTCCATCAATACCCTGCGCCATACCTTACTGCCGAAGAAAAGGCTTTTATTGACGGACCAGTGAATCAGGTGTGTGAAATGGCCAATGATTTTCAAATCACGCATGAACTGGCCGATCTGCCACCTCAAATCTGGGACTTTCTGAAAAAACACCGTTTCTTCGCCCTTATCATCAAAAAACAATATGGAGGCCTGGAATTTTCAGCCTATGCCCAGTCGGTGATATTACAAAAACTCGCCAGTGTTTCCGGTATTTTATCCATTACAGTTGGCGTCCCGAATTCATTGGGACCAGGCGAATTATTACAGCGCTACGGCACTGAGAAACAGAAAAATCATTATCTCCCTAAACTGGCATCCGGACAGGAGATTCCATGCTTTGCACTCACCAGCACTGAAGCTGGCTCAGACGCCACATCTATCCCGGATAAAGGCACTGTTTGCGAAGACATCTGGCAGGGGGAAAAAGTAACCGGAATCCGTCTGAACTGGAACAAACGCTATATCACGCTCGCGCCGGTGGCAACTGTAATCGGGCTTGCTTTTAAACTCAAAGATCCAAACCACCTGCTGGGACAGAAAACCAATATTGGTATCACCTGTGCTCTCATCCCGGCAGATCTTCCGGGAATTGAGATCGGAAGACGTCATTTCCCACTCAATGTCCCGTTTCAAAATGGGCCAACTCAGGGGCACAATGTATTTATCCCGCTTGATTTTATTATCGGCGGAGCGGCAATGGCTGGCCAGGGCTGGAAAATGCTAGTCGATTGTCTTTCTGTCGGACGGGGTATCACACTGCCGTCTAATTCATCTGGTGTTACGAAAACCGCTGCGCTGACGACAGGTGCCTATGCCCGGATTCGCCACCAGTTCAAACAGCCTATCGGCAAAATGGAAGGTATTGAAGAACCACTCGCAAGGCTTGGAGGAAATGCTTACCTCATTGATGCGGCATGCCGCTTAACCACCACCGGAATTAATTCAGGTGAAAAGCCATCCATTATTTCGGCCATAGTCAAACTTCATACAACGCACAGAACCCAACACGTTCTCAAGGACGCAATGGATATCTTAGCAGGCAAAAGCATCTGCCTCGGACCATCGAATTATCTGGCCCGTTATTACCAGAGCGCTCCAATAGCAGTCACGGTTGAAGGTGCAAACATTTTAACCCGATCAATGATCATTTTCGGTCAGGGAATTATTCGGTGTCATCCTTATATTATTCAGGAAATGGAAATCGCACGCTCGGATCATCAACATGGTCAGAAAGCCTTTGATAAGGTATTGAGCCGTCATATTATCTATATACTCAGCAATCTGGTCCGTTCGGTCTGGTTTGGCCTCACTGATGGCATCGGCACATCAAGTCCGGTTAAAGATCAGACCAAACGATATTATCAACAATTAACCCGCTATAGTGCGAATCTGGCCTTGTTAGCCGATATCACCCTGCTGACTCAGGGAGCCCGGCTGAAAAGAAAAGAGCGCCTGTCTGCCCGGTTAGGAGATATCATCAGTCACCTCTATCTGGCTTCGTCCTGCCTGAAACGTTATGAAGATGAAGGACGCTGTGAAGAAGATCTGCCACTGCTGCAATGGGCAATGGAAGATTGTATGAAGGAAATCGAAACAGCGATTATACAACTGCTTCATAACTATCCTTCCCGCTGGCTGAGCCGCTGGTTGAAGTGGAAATTAATGCCTTTCGGCTCTCTCAGGCGTGGTCCTGACGATAAACTTGACCATCAGGTTGCGATGATTCTTCAGTCTCCGGTTGCTTCCAGAAACCGTCTGGGCTGTTATCTGTATCAAAAACCGGTGCCAAACAACCCTGCCGGTATGATTAATCAGGCACTCGACCATATTCTTGAAGCAGAGCCCATTTTTGAGAAAATATGTCAGCATAAAAGTGAACACTATCCATTTATGAAGCTGGATAAATTGGCAGCAATGGCACTGCGGGAAGAACTGATTTCAGAAGAAGAAGCCCATATTTTAGTTCAGGCGGAAAAAGAAAGGCTGTATGTAATTGATGTGGATGACTTTTCATCTGAAGAGTTGGTTTGTGGTCGTCAGAAATAGCCGTCAATAATAGTTTTCGTCCACAAAGTCTCCTGCGATAAAAACACAGGAGACAACTTATGCCGAACGCCGGGTTATTTCTTAGGCATATTTAACTGCAGTTTCGGCTGAAGCGCCTTCTTCGCCTGATGCTTACGATAGAATAACCAGCCGATCAATCCGATGATAATCACGATCACATTACCAACACCAATATAAATCATCTTCATAATCCGGGATTTTTCCCGGTGCTCCAGCAATGCAGCTTCCCGTTCTTTACGCAGCTGCTCTTGCTTGGCTTTTTCCTGCAATAAGCGGGTCTTCACTAAATCCAGCTCTTCAACCACACTGTATGTATGCAACGGCACAGCAAAGGCCAGTTGACGTTTAGACGCAAAATCGGTCCCGTAAACTTCTCCGTTCCACTTATAGTTACCAATTGCACCTGTATTCGGAATCATCAGTTTTATCGTCTGTCCCTGCTCCCCTGTACTGCCTTCAGCATAGTAGACATCATCATATTGATTCCTTTGTTCCACATGCGCAATTAAAGAGCCGGGAGTAATAGTCCCGGCAAGGCCGGTAAAAATAATCTGATGCGGTTGCCCGGTGATACGGGACTGAATAAATGATGTGGTAAAAGGCGTCGGATAAACTAACACTTCCTGCTCCTGAGCACGAAGAAAAACACCATTACCTGATGTGATTCTGACACGATATTTTCCGGGCTCAGGGGTAATATTCAGCTTCACGGTAAAAACACCATCTCCGGCTTTCTCATCCAGACCACGACCATCATCAGCAAATTCTCCGACGACATCAGGAATCGGGCGGGCTTCTTTAACCAGCTGATCTTCATTTTCCACATACTTAGTGAAAGTCACCCGTAATTTAACCCGCTCCAGAAAATCCCGTAATTTTAATGGCTTATCATCAGAGGTTAGCCGTGCTGTAAATTTCATCACTTCATTATGAAAAATTCTGACGGGTAACATTGAGGCTGTTAATTTCAGATTTGATATCAACTGGACATTATTCTTGGGCGTGACTTTACCGATAGCCTGCCACGGACCGGGCATGGGGTGTTCGATCGATACAATATCCATTGCCGGCTCCTGATACCATTTCACATTATCAGGATGACGGGAAGAATAATATTTCACCCCATCAGGACGAACTAAAACTACCGGTCGGGATGGCTTCGAGCGATAGATGACAAAGTTAATCTGAGAAATAGTGGGATCAACCCGAAAGCGGTTATCCAGTAGCGACATTGAAGATTGAGTTGCAGCATAACTTCCAAGACTCGCGACAAGTCCGATAATGATGATTAAAATCCGCAACATATATTCCACTCTCCTACTGGCGCCACAAACAAGTACCACTTTTTTCAACTAAATCTAATCTTTCCTGATGTGCTTGTAATTCATCGGCAGTAGCCTGCAAAACCTTTAATGTTTTTCGTCCGGAAACCACCCGTCTGACAGAATCTGCGCCTTCCCCCATATTCTGACCTGCTGAAAATTCGAGCGATGTCTGCCCGCCGGTCATGAGCAAATAAACATCTGCCAAAATCTCAGCATCGAGCAAAGCGCCGTGGAGTGTCCGGTGCGAGTTATCAATACCGTATCTGTCACACAACACATCAAGGTTATTCCGCTTACCCGGAAAAATCTTCTTCGCCATTGCCAGCGTATCTGTGATCTGACAATAATCTGAAATCAGGCCGGCTCCGGAATTTAATTTTGAAAATTCATAATCAATAAATCCGGTATCAAAGGGGGCATTATGTGCAACTAGCTCAGCGCCTTTCATAAACTCCAGAAAAGAATGATGAACATCACGATATTCAGGTTTATCCACCAAAAATTCATCGGTAATCCCATGGACTTCAATCGCTTCGGACTGAATTTCCCGGTCAGGTTTCAGATACACATGAAAATGCCTGCCCGTTAATTTTCGGTTAATAATCTCAACAGCGCCAATTTCGATAATCCGGTGGCCTTCATAATGTGGTCCACCTTCGCGATTCATACCGGTTGTTTCGGTATCGAGGACAATGATTCTGTGAGTTCCGGAATCATTGTCATTTGTTACAGGGCTAGTATTCATAGGGATAACTGTGTCAGACTATGTTGAATCAATCACTCACTCTATAGTAACAAATCATGACGAAGCAGGTAGAAATTTTCACTGACGGATCCTGTCTGGGAAATCCGGGACCGGGCGGATACGGTATCGTATTACGCTATAAACAAGTTGAAAAAACACTATCTCAGGGCTTCCGGCTCACCACCAATAACCGGATGGAGATGATGGCAGCGGTTGTAGCACTTCAATCTCTGAAAGAACCATGCTGTGTAGCATTGACGACTGACAGTCAATATGTCCGTCAGGGAATCACGCAATGGATACATAACTGGAAAAAAAGAGGATGGAAAACGGCCGATAAAAAAGCGGTTAAAAATGCTGATTTATGGCAGGCGCTTGATCAGGAAGCTCAAAAACACCAGATAGACTGGCACTGGGTCAAAGGTCATGCGGGACACAGAGAAAATGAACTCTGCGACGAACTGGCACGAACAGCAGCTGAAAGTCCGACACAGGAGGATACTGGATATCAGCCAGGTTAAATCAGACTGTCATTACCCTGTTGTTCAGTAGAAGTCCGGTAATTGAGACGAACCGGACTTAAAGGACGTTTTAAACGCCAGTGGGGCTTAATTGGCTGTAGAGGATAAGTTCTTTTTCTTGCGACAATAAAATACAGGCTGCTGAAAGAACGGACACACCCACCAGTATTATTTTCCAGCCATGTCCAGAAAGCCCGGCAGTTTTGGACCGGAAACAGTCCGTATTTATCACACTCTATCACCTGATAATTCAGCACACCCAGCCAGTCAGCAATCCGGTTGGACGTAAACATCCTGCCACTCCACGGAAAATACTTTTTCCGCCATGGCAGTAAGCTGGTACAGCCAACCAGACTGAGGGGATTAAATCCGGTAATCACGATATACCCATCATCGACCAATACCCGGTCAACTTCACGAAGCATCCGGTGTGGATCATTGCAATAATCCAGTTGATGCGCCAACAGGACCATATCAATACTTTTTTCCATAAACGGTAAGTCATAACCATCTGCTATCACAGTGTGCAACTTATTTTCTATATCTAAATGCACTTGATGTTGAATATTAGAGTTACAACTGGCAATCTCACAGCTCAGGCCACCGAGCTTTAGCATATGGTAACCAAATAATTTTGGCCACCACTCATCCAGACGCGTCTGGATGGAATCACGGACCCATAAACCATTTTTCAGCTGGTCCCATGAGTAGGGTTTTTCAATTTTCTTTTGACTACGCGCTGGTTCCATGACAGCTCCGTGATAATAACGTGCAAGATGAATGGAGAAACTCATGTTAAACATCAAAAGCATACCTGCATTTAGAGATAATTACATCTGGCTCATTCAAAATCAGGAACAGCATTGTGTTGTTGTTGATCCCGGTGACGCTCAGGTCGTTTTATCTTATCTTCAGACACATCAGCTCACACTGGATGCCATACTGATTACTCACCATCATGCAGACCATACCGGTGGTATATCCGATCTCATCAGGCATTTTCCCCGGTTAAATGTTGTTGCTCCGGCCGATGAAGCTATTCCATCAATGACTCACCCGGTCAGGGATGCAGAGCAAATCGAAATATTCGGACATACCTTTGATATTCTCAGCTTAAAAGGTCACACCCTTGGGCATATCGGCTATTATCATCAGGGCATCCTGTTTTGTGGCGATACACTTTTTTCAGCCGGATGTGGCCGCGTATTTGAAGGATCATATGAAGATATGTGGTTATCACTACAAAAATTAATGGCTTTACCGGAAGAAACCAAAGTCTATTGTGCCCATGAATATACTGCAGCTAATCTCGCTTTTGCACTGGCTGTCGAACCTGAAAATAAGGATTTACAACACTACCGCGAGCAGGTTAACAGGCTCAGAGCAAACAACCAGCCAACCCTGCCCTCAACAATTGGCCGGGAGCTGAAAATCAATCCGTTTTTGCGGCCTTCTCAACCGGAAGTGATCAAATCTGTGTCTGACCGGACCTCTAATCATGACCCACTCTCCGTCTTTGCCGCACTCAGAGAGTGGAAAAATGAATTTTAACGATTTGATCCTTGTCATTCTGATGTTCCAGCAAGTATCATCACAGGCCACTGGATAAAGAACTGTATCAATTTTATGAGAAATCATATTTTCGGGGTACTATTACTCCTGCTGGCAGGATGCCAGACAACACAAACAAGTCATCAGACGGCTGAAGATGTGCCGGATAAAACGGTGCAAACGCCTGCAACTCCATCTGAAAATGAAGTCGCGATCATCACGCCTCAACCACAGTCTGTTACTGTTGCGTCATATTCTTTACCTCAGGATCAGTCCGATTTATGGCAAAGAATCAGCATGCAGTTCTCGCTTCCTATTCCACAGAAAAAGTCAGTAAAGCGTTATCGTGACTGGTACCTGAAACATCCCCGGCACCTTGTCACTGTCGCCCAAAGAGCAACACCGTTTTTATACCTCATAACAAAGAAGATAGAGCAGCGTAATCTCCCGCTGGAATTAGCTTTACTTCCAGTGGTCGAAAGTTCTTTTGATGCGTTTGCTTACTCACATGGCCGTGCTGCCGGACTATGGCAATTTGTACCTTCAACAGGAAAAACTTACGGCCTGCAGCAAAATTTCTGGTATGACGGCAGAAGAGATGTCAATGCTGCAACAGATGCCGCACTCAATTATCTGACTTATCTGAACAGAAAATTCAAAGGTGACTGGTTCCATGCGATTGCCGCCTACAATAGTGGCAGTGGCAGGGTTGACCGGGCTATCAGGAAAAATAAAAAGAAAGGAAAACCGACAGATTTCTTCTCACTGGATTTGCCAAAAGAAACCAGTAGTTATGTCCCTAAGTTGCTTGCCCTCGTTGATGTCATGAACAACCGGGAAAAATATGGTTTAAAAATTCCGCAAATTGCAAATAAACCATTCCTTCAACAGGTGAACCCAAAGGAGCAACTGGATCTGGCTGTCGCAGCACAATATGCCGATATCAGTGTCAAGGAGCTTCAGAGTTATAATCCGGCTTATAATCAATGGGCAACGGCACCGGACGGGCCATATAACTTATTGCTTCCAATCGATAAAGTGAATCACTTTAATCATTCTCTTGACCGGAACCGGGGCAAAGGAATCAAACTGATTCATTACAAAGTACATTCGGGTGACACACTGAGTACCATTGCCCGAAAATATAAGACAACCCGTCAGATCATTCAGAATGTGAATGGCTTATCCGGTAATTTAATCAGAGCCGGACAATACCTGATGATCCCCACCTCAGCAAAAGGTAAAGATACATATGTTCTGAGCCTGAATAACCGGATTAAAAAGATTCAGTCTAAACGCCGGGGCCAGTATCGTATGATGCATACTGTTCGTTCCGGTGAGAGTCTGTGGAGCATTGCCGGAAAATACAAGATATCACATACATCTCTGGCAAAGTGGAATGGAATGAGTCCGAAAGATCCACTAAAAACCGGCAAAAAACTCGTGATATGGAAAAAATCAACCCGTGGCGCAATTATCCGCCCTCTGTATTACCAGGTGCGTTCCGGGGATACACTCAGTGGCATTGCCAGTAAATTCAGAATTAAAACGTCAGACATTATCAAATGGAATGATCTGACCAAAGAAAAATACATTCATCCGGGCCGAAAACTGAAGCTATTTGTTGATGTTACTAAGGTCAGTACATAAGTCCCAAAATCTATTGGCTTGCCTCTAAAGAAAATGAAACCTGGATCGGGTTGTGATCAGAAGCAGATGTTTCCGGCACTCCGGCCTGATTCAGGGTCAATCCCCGGTAAAATAAGTGGTCAAGCGGATAACCATCAAATTGTTTACGGCTGTCCGGAGACGGGTAAGTCACCTCGGACATAGAGAGCCCGGACATCACACGTTGTAGCGAAATAATTCTGTCTTCACTCCAGCTATTAAAATCTCCGGCAAATATCACCGGACCAATGTGTGATTTAACTTTCCCCGCTAATTGTTCAAGCTGCTCCTGATACGATTTAATTCCGAGAGTAAAGTTCACGGAATGGATATTTACAACGGCAAGCGTTTGCTGATCAGATAAAGGATAATAAGAAAGTAAAGCTGATTTGGGTAAACGAATCCATGGCTCCATTTCCAGATAAGCACAGGAAGAAAGTGGTAAATAACCAGAAAGAGTCATCACGCCCATTCCCTTATCAAATAATGAAAAAGCATGCGCCTGAACAGCCTGCCAGCGGGGGTTATCTTTCAGCCAGGACTGAAACCCGGGTGACAAACTCGATTCCTGTAACAACACCAGTTGTTTATCCTGACTGAAATGACTTAACGCCTGAGACCAGTCAGAGCGGTTCTCTTTATATATATTCCAGACAAGGACGTTCAGGTTTCCCTGTTCATCAACCGGAGAAGAGCCATCAGTTAACTGGCTGCATGACCGTGAAATCATCATGTCTGGCTGTTCGCCAATCTCTGAAGAGCGCTTTAAGAGAACAACTTCCGGTGCAGCGGGAACATCAAAAATATAATCAAGAACACCCCCGCTCACTAAAATTAACGCCAGGATGAGATAGATGAGTTTCTTTTTATTTAAACCAGATGACGCCATTGGATTCACATATTTTTAATTTGTTATACACATTGGTAATAAAGAAAGGAGCCATTCGGCTCCTTATCGTTATCTCTGACTAGATTGCATCATCATCTTCTTCGCCTGTCCGGATCCGGACTACGCGTTCAACATCGGTAAGAAATATTTTTCCATCACCAATTTTGCCGGTTTGAGCCGTTTCAATAATTGCATCAACGCATTGTTCAACGACATCACTGGAAACCACAATTTCAAGCTTCACTTTCGGAAGAAAATCAACCATGTACTCAGCTCCCCGATAAAGCTCAGTATGCCCTTTCTGACGCCCAAATCCTTTGACTTCTGAAACCGTCATACCTGTGATTCCAACATCGGCAAGCGCTTCACGAACATCATCAAGCTTAAACGGTTTAATAATCGCTTCTATTTTTTTCATGTTCATCCCTTAAACTGTATCACTTGTCTGCATTATCCGTCACCGGACAAAAACATTCAATAAACCCCAAGCAATCATCAAGCCAAAAAATGCTTCACTCCGCAATAATCACCGGATAAAAGTGATTGGGAAAGAAGCTAATAACCGACAATCATACTCATATCCTATCTGTTTTCCAGATAAGATCACAACCTGATCCGGTAAAATCCCGGTCAACAAACAACCGGGCAATTGCAACAACCTGCTCTCCGGCCATTAATATCGGCATCCGACGTCGCTGCCATACAGGTACCCGGTATTCCTGAAAAAGTTTTTTTAACTTCGTGCTTCCGCACCGCCCAACCGGACAAGCAGACAACCCCTGAGGATTAAAGCTGATTTTCAGAGACATCCCTACCAGCTTTTCTCTGCTCAACGCACCTTCATCACACTCCCTGAGTGTGATCAAACCTAATTGATCCGGTAGTTCAAGCGACTGATTGAATGAAATATCCTGCTGCCATTCCGATACATCTTCCACTGGAGAGACACAATAAAGTTTCCCGGCAAAACGCCGAATCGTACGATGACCTAAATTTAAATGCGGATCTGCATCCTCTTTTGCCTGTATCACCTGATGATAAAGCGCCAGTAACTGAAGACGGGAAGGCATCAAAACATCACAACGACTCAGCCACATTCGCAACACTCGTCTGCAAACGGCTTCACTGAATGACAGCAATACAGAAACAGACAGACTGCCATCAGAAAGCATTGCGAAATCAAGCTGTTGTTCTAATAACTCATCAAGCAATGCTTCCTGTTCCGCACACAACTCTGCACTTCGCTGAACCGCAGCTGGCAGTTCAGGCCAGCGCTGCATCAAAACCGGCGAAATTTTGTGACGGATAAAATTCCGGTCAAAGTGAATATCCTGATTACTTTCATCTTCAACCCAATCCAGCTGATAGCGCTCAGCAAATGCTTCTATTTCAGGCCGGGATAGTTTCAATAGTGGGCGAAGCAATTTTCCTGCACCGAATTCAGCGACTTCTCCCATCGATGACAGTCCTTTAGGTCCGCTGCCCCGCTTCAAAGCCAGCAAAAAAGTTTCTACCTGATCATAGCTATGCTGCCCTGTCAGCAGGACATCATTTGCCCCAACATAGTGCTGCAATGCCTCATATCGGGCCTGACGGGCTATCGATTCAAGCCCGCCTTTCGCATGTCTGTCCAGTGAGACCGGATGCAACTGAAAAGGTATGCCAACATCTTTACACCACTGTCGGCATTGTTCCGCCCACAAGTCGGCATGAGCGCTCAAACCATGGTGAATATGGACCGCTGCGGCTTCCCGGCCTGTTTCCCGGATAAAGCGTGACAACAGATGCAACATCACCCGGGAATCTATGCCGCCACTCAAAGCCAGGACAAGACGAGATTGTTCGCTACTGTTACAGTGCAAAACCCGGGAAAATTGTTCATAAACAGAGGACATAACGACTCATTTCAATTCATATGCGAATAACCAGATTTATCGTAATCGATTCCGGTCCCGGAATGAAAGAGGGAAGCAACTGCTTCCCTCTGATAACCTGCAATAAAAAACAATTGATGATCAGCAGTATCCATAGCTCATCAAACGATGGTAACGGCGATCTAACAATGAATCTGAATCCATATTTTCAATATCAGCCAGTTGCTTGAGTAACGTCTCCTTAATATTTTGAGACATCAGTTCCGGCTGTCGGTGCGCACCACCTAATGGTTCTTCAATTACTTCATCGATTAATTCAAGCTCTTTCAGGCGCGTAGCTGTCAGGCCCATCGCTTCAGCGGCCTGAGGGGCTTTATTTGAATCACGCCAGAGAATCGACGCACACCCCTCAGGAGAGATGACCGCATAAGTAGAATATTGCAGCATATTGACGAAATCGCCAACACCAATCGCCAGTGCACCACCAGAACCACCTTCACCGATCACATTACATATAATCGGCACTTTCAATCCTGACATCACTTTGAGGTTTGTCGCGATGGCTTCTGACTGCCCTCTTTCTTCTGCTCCCACGCCCGGATACGCACCGGCTGTATCAATAAATGTAATGACAGGCATATTAAATCGTTCTGCCATTTCCATCAGACGCAATGCTTTACGATAACCTTCAGGCTTCGGCATACCAAAGTTCCGAATCACTTTATCCCGGGTCTCACGACCTTTCTGGTGACCAATCACCATCACCGGGCGGCCATCTAAGCGTGCAATACCAGCAACGATCGCTTTATCATCAGCAAAAGCACGATCACCTGCCAGCTCATCAAAATCAGTGAAAATATGCTGAATATAATCCAGTGTATATGGACGTTGAGGATGACGGGCCAGCTGAGCGACCTGCCATGCGCCAAGATCGCTGAAAATTTTCTTTTTCAGCTCAAGGCTTTTCTTTTCCAGTTGTTCGATTTCTTTATCCAAATCTACCGAAGAATTACCGTGGCGGGAAACGTCACGTAAAGCTTCAATTTTGGCTTCAAGTTCAACGATGGGCTTTTCAAATTCTAGAAAATTCGGGCTCATTTACTGATCCTTCTTGATTCAACTTTTCATAAAAAGCTGAATTTTAGTTAAATTCCAGTTCTACCTGACCGGAGCCAAGTAACTGTGTTAATTCGTCTAATAATGTATCATTTGGGGTGATACGCCATTCAGTACCCAGTGTTAGCCTGCCTCTGGCATCGGAGCGTTGATAATAAATATGTACGGGCACACTCCCGGCTCTGTATGGTTCCAGTATATGGGTAAAACGCTCAAAAAACGCTTCATCAACCTGGGCCTGCTCTATGGACAGAGATAAACTTTTCGCATACTTTTCTCTGACAGTATCTAAGTCCATCATTTCACGAACAGTCATTTTAAATCCGCCGTTGAAGTCATCAAAGCTGACCTGTCCGCTTAAAACCACAATTTTGTCTTTTTCCAGTAAGTCAGCATACCTTTCAAGGGCATCAGAAAACAACATAGCATCCAGACGTCCGGACCGATCATCCAGGGTTAAAATTCCAATTCTGTTACCGCGCTTCGTTGTCATCACCTTAGCTGAGATCACTAATCCGGCGACCATTAGCGACTGATCCCGCCTGGTTGGCGCAACATCTTTTAACCGACAATCAATATAATGGTTCAGTTCCTTCAGATATGCATTCACCGGGTGTCCGGTTAAATACAGCCCCAGTGTTTCACGCTCCCCTTCAAGCCAGACCTTTTCCGGCCATGGGGAGACCTGCGTATATCTCTGTTCCACAGCTTCCGGCGCTTCAGTCAAAACGCCAAACATATCCGTCTGACCAAATGACTCCGCCTGTTTATGCTGACTGGCAGCTTTCACAGCATCATCCAGAGAAGCCATCATTGCAGCTCGGTGAGGACCCAACCGATCTAACGCACCAGCATAAATTAATTTTTCAATTACCCGCTTATTCACGCGTTTTAAGTCAACACGGGCACAAAAATCAAACAAGTCCTTAAAGTGACCACCGGCATGACGCGCTTCCAGTATGGCATCAATCGGCCCTTCCCCCACACCTTTAATCGCACCAATACCGTATACAATAGAACCGTTCTCATCAACATTAAAACGATACAGACCAACATTGATATCAGGCGGTGATACCTTCAGGTTCATCCGGATACACTCATCGACCAGTCCGACAACCTTCTCTGTATTGTCCATATCAGCAGTCATAACCGCCGCCATAAACTCAGCCGGATAATGCGTTTTCAGCCACAATGTCTGATAAGAAACCAAAGCATAAGCAGCAGAGTGAGATTTGTTAAAGCCGTAACCTGCAAACTTCTCTACCAGATCGAAGATCTTCATCGACAGTTCGCCGTCAACGCCGTTCTTAATCGAACCTTCTTCGAAAACAGCCCGCTGCTTGGCCATCTCTTCCGGCTTTTTCTTACCCATCGCCCGGCGGAGCATATCCGCACCGCCCAGGGTATATCCCGCCAGTACCTGAGCAATCTGCATGACCTGCTCCTGATACAGGATGATCCCGTAGGTCGGGTCAAGAATCTCTTTCAGGGATTCGTGCTGCCATTTTTCATCCGGATAAGAGATCGGCTCCCGGCCATGTTTCCGGTCAATAAAGTTATCAACCATGCCTGACTGAAGCGGTCCCGGACGGAACAATGCCACCAAAGCGACAATATCTTCAAAGCAGTCCGGCTGCAGTCGCTTGATCAGGTCTTTCATCCCTCTTGATTCAAGCTGGAACACCGCGGTTGTTTCAGAATTTTGCAGTACCCGGAAAGAAGCAGCATCATCTAATGGAATCGATTCAATCCGCAAAGGCACTTCACCTGATTTCTCCCGCCGGGGATTAATCAGCCCAAGTGCCCAGTCAATAATGGTCAGTGTCCGGAGGCCCAAAAAGTCAAACTTGACCAAACCGGCTGTTTCTACATCATTTTTATCAAACTGAGTGACCGGATGATGACCTTCAGGATCACAATAGATGGGAGCAAAGTCAGTAATTGCGGTCGGAGAAATAACCACGCCACCAGCATGCTTACCGGCATTTCGGGTACATCCTTCCAAAATCCGGCATTTATCAATCAGTTCCTTTACTTCCTCATCCGTATCGTAAAGTTCCTGTAATGCTGGCTCTGCTTTAAAGGCTTTTTCAAGCGTCATTCCCGGATCGGGCGGGACCAGTTTTGAAATACGATCAACGAACCCAAAAGGATGTCCTAATACCCGGCCCACATCCCGGATAACAGCCTTGGCTGCCATCGTTCCGAAGGTAATGATCTGGGAGACAGCATCCCGGCCATACATTTCGGCCACATGATCAATCACCTGATCCCGTTTATCCATACAAAAGTCGACATCAAAGTCCGGCATGGATACCCGCTCCGGGTTCAGGAAACGTTCAAACAGCAAATCATATTCTAACGGGTCAAGATCAGTGATTTTCAGTGCGTATGCCACCAGAGAGCCGGCACCAGACCCTCGTCCGGGACCGACGGGAATATCATTATCTTTGGACCACTGGATAAACTCCATTACGATCAGAAAGTATCCGGGGAATCCCATCTGGTTAATCACATCCAGCTCAATCTGCAAACGCTCATCATATTCAGGACGTTTTTCCTGACGAACCTCAGGCTCAGGAAATAAAAACTCAAGACGTTCTTCTAAACCTTCCTGAGACTTTTTAATCAGAAAGTCTTCAATTTTCATCCCTTCTGTCGGGAAGTTGGGCAGGAAGTATTCCCCCAGACGGACGGTCACGTTACACCGCTTTGCGATCTCTACACTGTTTGCCAGCGCCTCTGGAAGATCGCGGAACAACTCGCACATTTCTGACTCAGAACGGAGATACTGCTGTTCACTGTAATTTTTCGGGCGGCGGGGATCTTCCAGTGTGTAACCATCATGAATCGCAACCCGGATTTCATGCGCTTCAAACAGTTCTTTATCGAGAAATACAACATCATTGGTTGCGACAACAGGTAATCCGGCTTTTTCAGCCAGCTCAACGGCAAAATGCAGATAAGTTTCTTCATCCGGCCGGCCGGTCCGGGTCAGCTCAAGATAAAACCGGTCCGGGAAATGCGTCTGATAAAACTGAACTTCCTGCTCAACCAGTGCCTTGTTGCCTTTTAATAAAGCACGCCCGATTTCACCATCTTTCCCACCCGATAAAACAATCAGTCCGGATGCATGTCTCTCCAGCCATGATTTATCAATCACAGGTTGGTGCTGCACATTGCCACGCTGATAAGCTTCCGATATCAGCAGGGTCAAATTTTTATAACCTTCATTATTGGCAGCCAACAGAGTAATTCGGGTTAATTCTTCCCCAAACTCCTCAGACTGGAGGGTAAAATCAGCACCGATAACCGGCTTAATTCCACAATTATGTGCGGTACTGTAATACTTCACTAACCCACAAAGGTTCGTAAAGTCGGTCAACGCCATTGCAGGCATCCCCATTTCGGCAACCTTTTTTACCAAAGGCGGCACTTTAGACAAACCATCGACCATAGAGAAATCACTATGAACTCTAAGGTGAATAAATTTGGGGTCTGACATGCAATGAAATCCTGGTGGAAGAAAATAAACTAAGGGTGTATTTTACGGAATTATAACCGCAAGTCATCTCCGGATGCTCAGTTTTGATCTTGTGAAGGTTGCCTTTGAGCTAAAACCCGGGCAACAGGCTTAAAACTTTTGCGATGCTGCTCAATCACACCATGTTTCTCAATGGCCGCAAAATGCGCTTTCGTCGGATAACCTTTATGTTGTGCAAACCCGTACTCAGGATACAGCTGATCAAGCTCATCCATTTCGTGATCCCGAATCACTTTCGCTAAAATCGAAGCCGCACTAATTTCAGCGACCCGCAGATCTCCTTTAACGACCGCCTGCGCAGGTACAGATAATTCAGGAAGACGATTCCCATCAACCAGCACAAATTCCGGCTTGATATTCAATCCTTCAACGGCTCTCTGCATTGCCACCATCGTCGCCTGTAAAATATTAAGATGATCGATTTCCCGTGGACTACAGCGGCCGACAGACCAGGCTATCGCTTTTTGCTGAATTTCAGGGAAAAGGGCCTGGCGTTTCTTGTCTGATATTTTTTTTGAGTCCGTCAATCCTGAGATTGGCTGGTTTGGATCTAATATCACAGCAGCGGTGACGACATCGCCAACCAGAGGCCCCCGCCCAACTTCATCAACACCGGCAAAAACCTGATACCCCAGAGGATAATCAAAAGGTTCATATTCCGTTTTATTCTTCATCGAGTCTCCCGATTAACTTCAGTACAGCCTCTGCTGCCCGCTCATCTGCATTTTTACGGATCAATGTGTGCATCTGTGTAAAACTCGTCAGCATTGCATGATTATCACTATCCAGAAGACGAGAAACCTCCTGATAAAGATTATCCGGGTTACATGCTTCCAGTAAAAATTCTTTGACGATTTCTTCACCGGCCAGAATATTTGGCAAAGAAACAAATTTTGTTTTTACCAGACATTTAGCAATCAGAGCAGTCAGCTTATTCACCCGATAACCCACCACCATAGGCCGGTTAACCAGCATACATTCCAGAGCTACTGTCCCGGAAGCCAGCATCACTGCATCAGATGCAGCAATCACATGCCTTGCTGTATCCTGAACCAGAATAAAATCGAGTTCAGGTGCCATCTGTTGCCATAAAGCTTCAAATTGTTGCTTTCTTTTATCATTCACAACAGCAACAACAAATCCTAATTCAGGATAGCACTTGTGTAACCGCTGACAGGTTTCAATAAAAGACGGCGCTATTTTCTCAAGCTCACTGCCACGACTCCCCGGAAGAACAGCCAGCCAACGTTTGGTATCATCCAGATTGAGCGAATCCCGGGCTTCCTGTTTATCAGAATGCAATGGAATCGCATCAGCCAGCGTATGACCAACAAATTCGCAAGGAACATTAAATCGATCATAAAATTCTTTTTCAAAAGGAAGAAATGCCAGCACCAAATCGGTAGCCCGGGCAATTTTGTGAATTCTCTTCTGGCGCCAGGCCCAGACAGAAGGACTCACATAATGAACAGTCGGAATACCGGCTGATTTCAGATCATGCTCCAGACGAAGATTAAAATCCGGCGCATCAATACCAATAAAGATATCAGGGCGATGCGTTGTAAAATATTCAACCAGCTGTGCTTTTACCTTGAATAAACGGGGCAGGCGTCCCAGCACCTCGACAATCCCCATCACAGCCAGTTCTTCAATATCAAACAGAGACTCACACCCCTGCGCTTTCATTTTCGGGCCGCCAATACCAACAAACTGAGCATCAGGTATATGCTGCTTAATTGCTTTGATTAATCCTTCACCTAAGGTATCACCAGACAGCTCTCCGGCCAGAATTCCAATTTTCAGCGGTTTCTTTTGCTCATTATCCATTAGCTTCCTCATCATGTGTCAGCAACCGATGCATGTACAGCGACTAAAATTTTAAAGCACAGTACAAATAAAAAAGATCGCTATTTAAAATAACGATCTTTCATCCAGGTGTGTCATTTTTCAGCGAATAATGCCACGGGTCGATTTGTCAAAGAAAGACAGAAATGCTTTTACAGCCGGGTTAGCATCAGCTTCTTTTTCAATTTCAGCTTTTGCTTTATCAAGTGTCAGACCACTTCTGTAAAGCGCTTTATAAGCTCTACGAATTGCGTGAATTTCAGCTTTTTCAAATCCGCGGCGTTTCAAACCCTCAATATTGACACCAAATGGCGTGCAATGATTTCCCTGAGCCATAATATATGGCGGCACATCCTGTACGACAATCGAGCCGCCCCCCAGCATCGCATGCTCACCAATGTTACAGAATTGATGAACCGCCGCCATTCCACCGACTATAGCGTAATCACCAACTGTGACATGACCGGCTAAGGTCGCATTATTCGCAAAAATACACTTATCACCCACAACACAATCATGAGCAACATGCGCATTAATCATAAACAGATTGTCATTTCCAACCTGCGTAATTCCCTGATCCTGAACCGTTCCCCGGTGCATTGTCACACTTTCCCGGATCATATTGCGATCACCGATAATTAACCGGGTGTCTTCACCGCGGAACTTCAAATCCTGACAATCTTCACCAATAGAAGCAAACTGGAAAATACGATTATCTTTACCAATCGTTGTCGGGCCTTTCACAACCACATGAGAAAGCAACTCTGTACCTTCACCGATTTCAACTTTGGCATCGACATAACAAAATGGCCCAATTTTTACATTTGCGCCAACGACTGCACCATCTTCAATGACTGATGTCGGGTGAATCTGAGCTGTTTCATGAATCATATTAGAATTCTCTGCGAGCACATTTAAGTTCAGCCGAACAAACGACTTCACCATCAACTTTTGCCACGCCGTTGAAAAGTGCGATACCTCTGCGTTCTTTCAGAAATTCCACCTCAACGAACAATTGGTCACCAGGACCTACAGGCTTTCTGAATTTTGCATTATCAATACTTGCAAAATAATATAGCTCATTCTCTTTCGGTGCACCAAAAGTCTTAAATGCCAACAGGCCGGTAGCCTGAGCCATTGCTTCAAGAATCATGACACCAGGGAAAACAGGAAGCTGAGGGAAATGACCAGTAAACTGAGGCTCATTCACCGACACATTTTTCAGACCGATCAAATATTTCCCTTCTTCATAGTCTGTCACACGATCAATAAGCAAAAATGGGTAGCGATGAGGGAGAAGTGATCGAATCTCAACAATATCCATCGTTTTCTTTTCAGTAGTCAAAGTCATATTCCTATTCATCAACATAAATTAGTCCGGCATTATAAACAAAAAAGGCCCGCAGTTCGCGAGCCTTTTTAAATAATGTTGAAATTTCACTCAGATTTTTGTTTTAACTGATCTTCCACAGCTTTCAAACGCTTATGCATATCATCAATCCGGTGAACTCTGGCGGCCGTCTTGCGCCATTCTTTATTCGGTTGCAGAGGTATGCCCGATGAATAAACACCTTTTTCCGGCAAACTTCTCATCACCATTCCCATCCCGGTAATTGTGACACCGTCTGCAATCTCAATATGTCCGTTAATCACCACAGCACCACCGATAATACAGTACTTACCAATTTTTGTACTACCCGCAACAATTGTGCCTCCGGCCATCGCTGTGCCATAGCCGATATGAACATTGTGAGCTATTTGCATCTGGTTATCGAGGATCACGTTATCCTCAATCACAGTATCATCCAGAGCTCCCCGATCAATGGAAGTACAGGCACCGATTTCAACACGATTGCCGATCCGGACAGTGCCAAGCTGAGGTATTTTTATCCATTCTCCACGCTCGTTCGCATATCCGAAACCATCAGAACCTATCACAGTATTTGCCTGTACCAGGCAGCTCTCACCAATGATGACATCATGATAAACACTGACATTGGCCCAGAGTTTGGTTCCTTTGCCGATCGAAGCATTCTTCCCGACAAAACACCCCGCACCAACAGAAACGTTATCTCCCAGTACAACACCAGACTCAATCACACTATTTGCACCAACAGATACATTTTCACCGAATGACACATCCGGGGCAATCACAGCAGAAGGTGCAATCGTTTCTGCAGGAGGTGGTGTGGTATCTAATGCCTGAGCAACTTTAGCAAAAGCTACATATGGGTCATCAACCACTAAAACATTTCCCGGGCATAAATCCCGTTGAGAAGACTTCACCATCACCACAGTCGCCTGGCACTCATCTAAATGTTTCGCATATTTAGGGTTAGACAAAAATGTCACATCACCTTCTTTAGCCCGATCCATAGGCGCCACAAAAGATACCGTTAACCCGCTGTCACCAGACAGTTCTCCACCTGTAATTTCTGCAAGTTCACCTAAAGTAATCTTCTTGACCATAATCTATTTCAACGCTTTGATAACTTTATCTGAAATATCAAACTCAGGTTTTCCGTACTGCAACATCTGAATATCAATCACCATATCATAGCCATCTTTTTTAGCTACTTTCGCGACCGCATCCTGAATAATACTAAACAGTTTACGTTTTTCCTGAGTTTCACGCTTAGCTGAATCTTTATCTAAAGCCTGCGCCTTAATCTTGTACTTACTATCAAGCTGACTGATCTCAATCCGGAGCTTCTCTACATCATCAGAGCTCATCAGTGCACTATCTCTTTTCAGTTTATCGATTTTACCTTTAGCTTCTTTCTTAATACTTTCCAGTTCATCGGCTTTATCTTTGAATTCATGCTTCAATTTTTGTAGTACAACTTCGCGCTGAGGAAGAGACTGAAAAACTTTTGCTGTATTGATATAAGCGATTTTTTGAGCTGCTTCTGCTGCCGTACTCATAAATGCCATACTGAAGACAACAAAACCAACACTAAGCGCTTTAATCAGATTCTTCACAATATATTTCCTCATGTATAAAACTAGAATGTCTTACCAATAGTGAATGAGAAGAATTCCTCATCATCACCGGTATATTTTTTAATTGGTTTTGCTAAAGCAAAGACCAAAGGTCCCATCGGAGACATCCACTGTAATGCAACACCTGCGGATGAACGATATTTCAGAGGATCGGAGTAATCATAATAATATTCCCGACCATAATCAGCACTACGTTTACTGTAATCAAACTCAGTATCCCAGACACTGGCCATATCATAGAAGATACTGGTCCGTATCTGACTTCGGGTTTCATCAGAAACAAATGGCGTAGGTACAATCAGCTCCAGGCTGCCTTGCGCAATCGCATTCCCGCCTGCGGACTCATTTGTCGCAGTCAGTGTCCCGTTGTTAGAATCTGCGTAACTGTTAAATACCGCTCTTGGCCCGGCAGTATTTGCCCCAAAGCCTCTCAGCGTTGAAAAACCACCAGCATAGAAGTTCTCATAAAATGGATAGAGATTTTCATTCCCATCGGTCTTACCGTAGCCGTTTCCATAACCCAGACGCCCGCGGAATAACAAGGTGAAATCCTGATCTTCGGCTAAAGGAATGTAATGTCTCACATTATACTGAAGTTTAAAAAACTGAGTATCCGAGCCCGGAGTGGTTATTTTATAAGTTGCCCGCTGGTAGTTACCTGCTGTAGGGAAATATCCTTTATTCAGGTTATTACGAATCCAGGACAAATTAATATCAAAATCACCCGTCACAAAACCAACTTTGGATGACGTATTTGCATTCACCCCTTGAGATAAGAGAAAGTTCTCAATTTGCAGATAAGGGGATAAATTGCCAATTTGGTTATGCGTATAACCGATACCAAAGGCAAAACGATTCAGCTCATCATGAGGGAATCCCCAGGTCAGATTGATACCATAACTTTCGTTTGTATAGTCGACAATTCCGGCTTCAGAAGCTTCAAATTCATTATAGAAGATCTTCCCCCCCAAACTGACACCATCCAGATTCCAGTAAGGGTCGTTATAACTGAAGGTCACGTTTTTCTGGTAATCATTCATTGTCGCTGAAATACCGACACTATTTCCGCTTCCCAGGAAGTTTTCCTGTTGTAGCCCGACCTGAAAGCTAACCCCGGATTCAGTCCCGTAACCAATACCAAAATTCACGCTTCCGGAATTTGCTTCTTTCACGTTGTAAACAATATCAACCTGATCTTCGCTGCCTGGCACCCGAACTGTTTTTACATCCACCGTTTCAAAAAAACCAAGTCTGTTCAGGCGGGATTTTCCGGTTTCGATGGACTTTGAATTCAGCCAGCTCCCTTCCATTTGCCGCATTTCACGCCGTAACACTTCATCTTTGGTAACAGTATTACCAGTGAAATTAATATGGCGGACATAGATTCTGTTGCCGGGATCGACATTCACGATCAGGGAAACTTCCTGATTTTCATCATCAAATTCAGGGATGGTTCTCACCTGCGGATAAGCATAACCAGACTCACCCAAAACTTTCTTAATGCCGGTTTCCAGTGCGGTGGCTGCGGAGCCCTGATAGATATCACCGCTATCGAAAGGAACCAGAAGTTTAAACTTGTTCTCTTCCCCGACTAAATCACCACGGAATCTGACGCCTTTAACCCGATATGGTTTCCCCTCATTCAAAGTGAGAGTAATGTATACACCTTTTTTATCAGGAGAAATCGAGACCTGAGCTGACTCAACCTTAAATTTCAGATAGCCGTGATCATAATAAAATGACTTGAGAGTCTCTAAATCTCCGGCAAGTACTTGTTTTTGATACTTATCACTGGAAAGAAAATTCCACCATGAAACATCAGCATTTAAATCAAAACGGGATAACAGTTCTTTGTCATCAAAAACCTTATTCCCGATAAAGTTAATTTGCTGAATCTTTGCCGAAACGCCTTCAGTAAAGACAAACTTTAAATCGGCACGATTACGGGGAAGTGGTGTGACAACAGCTTTAACTTTCGCATTGTACTTACCAACACTGTAGTAGAAATCTTCAAGTCCTTTCTCTATGTTACGAAGCCTTGTTCTGTCCAAAGCTTCCCCAACACGAATCGATGATGCATCCAGATTTTCTGTCAGCTGCTCATCTTTAATCGCCTTATTGCCGGAAAAAGAAACGCTGGAAATCGTTGGTCTCTCTTTCACTTTAACCTGCAGAACATTTCCATCACGAAATACGTCAATGTTCTCAAAATTTCCGGATGAATACAGTGCTTTCACTAAATCAGCAATATCCTGAGAATCGACCGTATCACCAACACGGACTGGCATTTTTAATAACGCGGCACCGAGCGTTACACGCTGTAACCCCTCAACTTGAATGTTTTTGACAACAAAACTTTCCGCACTGTACGCCGGAAAGCCACTGACAAGCATCGTAGCCAAAATAAACTTTTTCATCGTCATCGTTATTCGAATTATTCCCTTGTACAACTTAAGCTTAAAGCTGATTCATTAGAGGCGGGTAAAATCATTAAATAATGCCACAGCCATAAGTGAAAAAATAATTATGCCACCAACGCGATAACCAATTTCCTGAACTTTTTCCGGCACAGGGTTTTTAGTTACAGCCTCAATCGCAAAAAACATTAAATGTCCCCCATCCAACATGGGTAGCGGAACTAAGTTAATAATCCCTAAGTTAACACTAATTAATGCCAGAAATCCTAAAAAATATACTAAGCCATACTCAGCCGTGGTTCCTGCACCTTTTGCGATAGAAATAGGACCACTCAGATTATTCAAACCGACATCTCCCACAATCAGCTTTTTCAGCATCGTGATTGTCAGACCTATCACCTGCACAGTTTTGTGGGCAGCTTTACCAATCGATTCAAAAGGACCATATTGTAACTGATAACGGTAATGCTCAGGCCATTCAGCAACCTGCGGAGACATACCGGCAAAACCTATCGTTTTTCCATCTCTCAGCTCTCGCTGAGCCGGGGTCAGTGTTAATTCTTTCTCCTGCCCGTTTCTTAAAACAGTCAAAGCAAGTGAAGAACCAGCATGGCTCTGAACCAAATCGACAACCTGATCCCACGAAGATACATCAATATCATTGATGCGAAGAATTTTATCCCCCGCGAGCAAACCAGCTTCTTCTGCAGCGCCATCTTTCATGATATGCGTTAATGTCATCAACACTTCCGGCGAGTACGGTTTAAAACCCAACGCCTTCATTGCAGACTCTTTTTCCGGATCAAAGTTCCACTTATTGAGATTTATATTTAAAATTTCGTGATTAACAGAATCAGGGGAACTGACCGTCATTGTCATTTGAGAATCACCAATATGCGAGACCAACGCCATATTCACAGATTCCCAGTCTCCGGTCTTCACACCGGAAACCGCCTGAATTTCCATACCGGGGAGCATACCAGCCTGAGCAACAATTGAATCAGGATAAACTTCACCGATGACTGGTTTCACCGATGGAACGCCAATCATAAAGACACACCAGTAGGCCACAATGGCAAACAGGAAATTAAATACCGGCCCGGCAGCAACAATCGCAAACCTTTTCCATAATGATTGCTGATCAAAGGCAAGATGCTTTTGGTTCTCAGGAACGTCTTCCACCCTGCCATCAAGCATTTTTACGTAACCGCCTAACGGGATAATGGCAAAGCTATACTCTGTCCCGTCTTTCGCAATACGTGACCAAATCGACTTACCAAAGCCGATGGAAAATTTTTCAACTTTTACCCCACAACGCCGGGCAACCCAGAAGTGACCAAACTCATGAACAGCAACCAAAATGCCCAAAGCTATTACGAACGAAATAAAGTTCCACAGGATACCAGTCATCATTGACGCTCTTTCACTATTTTATTTGCCCATTGCCGGGCTATTTTATCAAGCTCTAACAAACTTTCTACGTCTGTGACTGAAGTTATTGCTCCGAAAGCGCATGTCTTTGACAATACGAGCTCGTTAACAGCTGCAATTTCAGTAAACCGGATTTGTTTATTCAGAAACGCTTCAACTGCGACTTCATTGGCTGCGTTTAATGAAGTTGTTGCATGTTGTCCTTCATAGCAAGCATCAATTGCCAGCTTTAAACAGGGGTAACGCTGTTCGTCAACCTGTGTAAAGCTTAAATCGCCCAAACTGAAAAAATCCAAAGGAGATACGCCTGACTCAATTCTGTCAGGATAAGCCATTGCACATGCAATCGGTGTTGCCATATTCGGTTCCCCCATTTGTGCCAGCACTGAACCATCTCTGTATTGCACCATCGAATGAATAACAGACTGAGGATGAATCAAAACTTTAAGCTGCTCTCTGGATGTATTAAACAACCATTTTGCTTCAATGTATTCAAGCCCTTTATTCATCATAGTTGCTGAATCAACAGATATCTTAGGACCCATCGACCAGTTAGGATGGGAAATCGCCTGTTCCGGGGTAACATTTGGAAGAAGATCTATAGATGTATTACGAAACGGCCCGCCAGAACCGGTTAGCAAGATATGCGAAATACCATATTTATCTAAATCACAAAAACCTAAAGACTTTTGAATATCTTCAGGTAAACATTGAAAAATAGCATTGTGTTCACTGTCCACGGGAAGTAATTCAGCACCATATTCAGCAACCGCATCCATGAATAACTGACCTGACATCACCAATGCTTCTTTATTCGCCAGTAACACCCGCTTTCCGGACCGGATTGCAGCCATTGTTGGTAACAACCCGGCGGCACCGACAATAGCCGACATCACAACATCCACATCTGCATGTTTTGCAACATCACACATGGCTTGCGGTCCAAACATAACTTCCGTTTTACTTCCTAAATCAGACAATGTCCCGGCAAGATCTTTTGCGGCTGATTCGGAAGCCATCACGGCATATTCAGGATGATATTTCTGGCATAACTGCACCATTTTCGTCACATTTGTACCAGCAACTAATGCCACGACAGAGAAAAGATCAGGATTCTGTGACACAACATTCAGTGTACTTGCTCCAATCGATCCCGTTGCCCCTAAAATCGTTAACTTACGCATAGGAAAACCATTTCAAATAAATTAAGACATAGCATGGCTCAAAATCAGACACATCACTACAAATGAAAATATAATAAAGCAAAAACCGGAAATGCAGCGGTCAAGCTATCGATGCGATCCAAAACGCCCCCGTGACCAGGAATCAGGTGACTACTGTCTTTAATACCAGATGCTCGTTTAAACATACTTTCGACTAAATCACCTAACACCGAAATAATAACGGTACACAGGATAATGACAAACATGGTGCCTGTCCCTGAAAAGTGAATATCAAACCAGCCGGATAGAAAAAATGCGGCAACAACAGCAGCAACAACACCACCCACTAAACCTTCAATCGTCTTATTCGGGCTCACATTAGGTGCCATTTTGTGTTTACCCAGAAAACGCCCGGCAAAATAGGCGCCACTATCAGCAATCCAGACAATCAGACAGACAAACAATACTAACTTTGCACCATATGCAGAATCCCGGGCCATATTCTCAGTCCTGAGCAATACCACACTCCAGAAAAATGGCAGCAAAGTTAACAACCCAAACAGATGTTTCAAAAGTTTTGATTCGGACCAATATTTGCCAGAAGCCGGATACGTCATAGCAAGATAACTGGCGGCTATCCACCATCCTGAGCCAATCCATAAGACCAGAGCGCACAAAAGGCTCAAATCATGAGTCATAGAGAGTTGTGGCGTGATGACGTATAAACCCAAGCTACCAATAATCACAGGCGGGATTAATGAAGAGAAACAAAATTTTGAATCAATAAATTGAGTCCACTCCCAAAAACCTAATAAAGTAACGAATGAAAGCGCAATAATAAAAGGGGTCAGAGGTAGCTGAAAGATACCTAAAACCACTAAAGGGGCCAAAATCAAGGCTGTAATGACTCTTTGCTTCAAACTAAAAACCTTTTGCTATTTTTCCATGAATGCTTTTATTTGTTCACCTGTACATCCAAAACGTCTTTCCCGGTTGACAAACCAGGTCACAGCTTCAATAAAATGCTCTTCACTGAAATCGGGCCAGAAAACCGGGGTAAAGTACAATTCTGCATAAGCAAGCTGCCACAACATAAAATTACTGATTCGGCACTCTCCGCTCGTCCGGATCAATAAATCAACTTCAGGCAAATCAGCCATAGACATAAATTGAGACATTGTTTTTTCACTGATTTCAGAAACAGCCAGGTCACCGGAGTGAACTTGTTGAGCAATGGATTTCACTGCTTGTGTAATATCCCATCGCCCCCCATAATTGGCTGCAATATTAACAACCATCCCCGAATTGTCAGCAGTTAAACGTTCGGCATCAGCGATTTTATTTTGTAACTTAGAGGTGAACCGGGAAGTATCTCCAATCACTCTTAACTTGAGATTGTTTTTATGTAATTTCTTGACTTCAGTGGAAAGCACATAAACAAAGAGATCCATAAGAACGCCGACTTCTTCTTCAGGGCGGCGCCAGTTTTCACTACTGAAAGCAAACAAAGTAACCGCTCTGACACCCAGGCGGGCGGCAGTGGCTATCGTTTTCCGAACAGCTTTAACACCATTTTGGTGGCCAAATACTCTTGGTTTTCCCTGAGCTTTTGCCCAGCGACCATTGCCATCCATGATTACCGCAACATGCTGAGGTAATAAATCAGGTGAAAGTTGAGAATTCTGCATAAGAAATTACTTTTATTTGCAAATATCAGAATAAAGGCGCCATGCGTTCACAAAGCGCCTTTTCTGTTTTTTTGAATATTTAGTGATTATACTTAAACATCCATGAGTTCTTTTTCTTTTGATGCAAGCACTTCGTCAATTCTTTTGACCGCAGCATCAGTCAACTTCTGAACATCTTCCTGAGCCTTGTGCTCTTCATCTTCAGAAATTTCTTTATCTTTTAATAATGATTTAAATTCGTTATTTGCATCACGACGAATGTTACGGACAGCAACACGACCGCCTTCAGCTTCTCCCCGAACAATTTTCACAAGATCTTTCCGGCGCTCTTCAGTTAGCGGAGGAAGAGGAACACGGATAACCGTTCCCGCAGACATTGGATTAAGGCCCAGATCTGATGACATAATGGCTTTTTCAACTTTAGGTGTCAGCTCTTTATCAAATACAGTAATCGCCAGCGTTCTTGCATCTTCAGCAACGACATTCGCAACCTGATTTAACGGTGTCATGGCGCCGTAATATTCAACTGAAATACTTGCTAACAGGCTGGGATGAGCTCGTCCGGTGCGAACTTTAGATAAATTATTCTTTAATGCTTCAACACTCTTATCCATGCGGTCCTGAGCGTCTTTTTTGATTTCATTGATCACAATATCACCTTAATTCTCATTTCACTTGTTAATTACAACTGAGTGTTGCAAATAAGTGTACCTTCAGCCTCACCCATGACAACCCGACGTAAAGCTCCAGGCTTATTCATATTAAAGACACGGATAGGCATCATATGATCTCTTGCCAGAGTAAAAGCGGCTAAGTCCATCACTTTCAATTCTTTTTCAAGCACATCGTCATAATTCAGCTTATCATACAACTCCGCCTCAGGGTTTGCCACCGGATCGGCACTGTAAACACCATCAACTTTTGTCGCTTTGAGAACTACATCAGCTTCAATTTCAATTCCGCGTAAACAAGCTGCTGAGTCGGTCGTAAAAAACGGATTTCCGGTCCCCGCGGAAAAGATAACAACCCGCCCCTGTCGTAGTTGACTAATCGCGTTCGCCCAGTTGTAATCATCACAAACACCATTCAGGGGAATTGCTGACATCACTCTTGCATTCACATAAGCACGGTGAAGTGCATCACGCATAGCCAGGCCATTCATGACCGTTGCCAACATGCCCATATGGTCACCAACAACACGGTTCATACCGGCTTTAGCCAGTCCGGCGCCACGGAATAAGTTTCCGCCACCAATTACGACGCCAACCTGAACACCCAGCTCAACTAACTCTTTGACTTCCTGAGCCATGCGATCAAGTACAGCAGGGTCAATACCAAAACCTTCTTCACCTTGTAACGCTTCGCCACTAAGTTTTAACAAAATACGCTGATACGCGGGTTTAGGGTTTGTTGTCATGGTGTATTCCTTCCCAAGAGAATTATTCATTAACCGTCATGAATTCAGACTTCATATGTAAAATCTTAATTCATCACGCTAAATTCTGATTGTTATCACGAAAAGACCGCAGCAACTGCCACGGTCTTTCTCTTATTCAGTGCTTACACAAAAATTAACCTTTTTGTGCCATTGCAACTTCTTCAGCAAAGCTTAAGCCGTCTTCTTTTTCGATGCCTTCACCGACTTCAAGACGAACAAAACCAGTTACTTTAGTACCTTTTTCTTTCAGAATGTCACCAACAGATTTCTTTGGTTCCATGACGAAAGCCTGGCCAGTCAAAGAAATTTCACCAGTAAATTTCTTCATACGACCGACAACCATTTTTTCTGCAATTTCAGCAGGTTTGCCTTCGTTCATCGCAATCTCAACCTGAACTGCTTTTTCTTTTTCTACAACTTCAGCAGGTACATCATCAGGCGTCAGGTAATCCGGACGTGAAGCAGCAACATGCATTGCAATATGCTTCAGTGTTTCAGCGTCACCTTCACCAGCAACTACAACACCGATTTTCTCACCATGGCGATAAGAAGCCAGTGCAGCACCTTCGATATACTGTACCCGGCGGATTGTGACGTTTTCACCGATTTTAGCAACAAGAGCAACACGTGTTTCTTCAAATTGTTCCTGAAGTGCTTCAACTGCAGCTTTAGATGACAATGCAGCATCAGCAACGTCATTAGCAAACGCGACAAAGTTAGCATCTTTTGCAACAAAGTCTGTTTGACAGTTCACTTCAAGAAGAACAGCAACACCGTTACCTTCTTTGATTAAAATAGTCCCTTCGGCAGCAACATTACCTGCTTTCTTCGCAGCTTTTGCAGCACCGCTTTTACGCATATTTTCGATTGCAAGTTCAACATCGCCGTCTGTTTCGACAAGCGCTTTCTTACATTCCATCATACCTGCGCCAGTACGTTCACGCAGTTCTTTTACCAGAGCAGCAGTTACAGCCATTCTCTATTCCTCGATTCTTTCTGGATATGCTAAAAATTAGGGGCCTTCAGACGGCCCCTAATACTAACTATAACCTAGTCGATGTTTCACTACTGTTGCGCATCGAACTAAGTGTGACTAAGAGCCGTAATTATTCAGCTTCTACGAAACCGTCTTTCTCAGCAACCACAGCAACATCTTTGTTACGACCTTCAGTGATCGCTTCAGCAGCAGCATTCAGGTAAAGCTGAACAGCACGGATCGCATCATCGTTACCTGGGATAACGTAGTCAACACCGTCTGGGTTAGAATTCGTATCAACAACAGAAAATACCGGAATTCCCAGATTGTTCGCTTCTTTCACTGCAATGTGCTCATGATCAGCATCAATGATAAACAGAGCGTCAGGCAGACCACCCATGTCCTTGATACCGCCAAGAGACTTTTCAAGCTTTTCCATTTCACGAGTACGCATCAGCGCTTCTTTTTTGGTCAGCTTTTCAAAAGTACCATCTGTTGACTGAGTCTCAAGATCCTTCAGACGCTTGATTGACTGACGAACAGTTTTCCAGTTTGTTAACATACCACCTAACCAGCGGTTATTAACATAGTACTGGTTGCTTGCAATAGCAGCTTCTTTTACAGCTTCAGATGCAGCGCGCTTTGTTCCTACAAAAAGAACTTTACCTTTCTTCTCACCGATTTTACCTAACTCAGCCAATGCTTCGTTGAACATTGGTACAGTTTTTTCCAGGTTAATGATGTGAACACGGTTACGAGCACCAAAAATGAAAGGCTTCATTTTTGGGTTCCAGTAACGAGTCTGGTGACCAAAGTGAACACCAGCTTTCAGCATATCGCGCATTGATACAGTTGCCATTTATTAATCCTCTATGGGGTTAGGCCTCCACATTCCCCGTATTTCCGACTTCGTGACCAGCACGGAAGCACCCCGGAAGACGTGACGAAATGTGTGTGATTTAAATTAGTGGTTAAGGAACAGCAGAAAAACAGAAAATGTTTACCTACATTCCGGCGCGCTTTATATCATATAACCCGGTTCAGAAGCCAGAAAAATTTGCGCCAGCAGCCAGTGTCACCTCTCAGTAATAATAATTATTATTCAGACTGGTTTCTTGCGCTCTACTCTTCGACTGTTAAAATACTGCAATCAGCACAAAAGGTGCACATTAAACCAGTAGAGATTATCAATGTCTGTCAACATCAAAAATGCGGAAGAAATAGAAAAAATGCGGATTGCAGGCAAACTTGCAGCCGATGTACTTGAGATGATCCAGCCTTATGTAAAGCCTGGCGTCACAACAGAAGAGCTCGACCAAATCTGTCATCAATATATGACAGAAACACAGGGAACGATTCCTGCGCCACTCAATTACCATGGTTATCCAAAATCAATTTGCACATCCATTAATCATATCGTTTGTCATGGTATCCCTGCGACGGAAGATGGTCAGTTTGGCCAGTATATCCGCCCGGCAGTACTCAAAGATGGTGATATTCTGAATATAGATATCACCGTGATTAAAGATGGCTATCACGGTGACACTTCAAGAATGTTTTTAGTCGGTGATGTTTCCCCGGCCAATAAACGTTTATGTCTTGTAGCTCAGGAAAGTCTTTATCTGGCAATGAAACACGTCAAACCAGGTGTCCGTCTCGGAGAAATAGGCACTGCGATAGATAAGTACATAAAAACCAATAACAAACACAATCCCCGGATGAAGTTTTCTATTGTGAAAGACTATTGTGGTCATGGTATTGGTACGGGGTTTCATGAAGAACCTCAGGTCGTTCACTATAAAAACAGTGACAAAACAGTACTCCAGGCAGGCATGACTTTCACAATTGAACCGATGATTAATGCCGGAAAATTTGGTTGCCGTCTGGATGAAGAAGATAACTGGACCGTCTATACCGCCGATGGTAAGAATTCCGCTCAGTGGGAACATACTATACTGGTTACGGAGACCGGCTGTGAGGTTTTAACTTTGAGAAGTGATGAATCAATTCCCCGTTTAATGAACAATATGTAAAATTATCCGACAAAGATAAGTGATTACGCCTGTCTTAGCCGGAAACAACGGTCAATTCACCCAATGAAGTGCATGGACGCATAATTATGTATCATCAATCTCCTCTTCAATTAACAGATGAACAAATCAATATTCAATCCCTGAAAGAACAGCTCGATAATTTTGGGAGTTATCAAAAAGAGCTGTTCTTAAACCGTCATGCAATTACTGATTTGGTATTTGGTCGTGCTGAGTTTATGGATCAGCTGCTCCAGCGTTTATGGCATCACTACGGGTTTAATCAAATAAAGCATTTGTGTCTGGTTGCTGTCGGAGGATACGGCAGAAAGGAGCTACACCCTTTATCTGATATCGATATTCTGATCCTGTCTAAAGACAGTTTTCCTGCGGATATTCAGACTAAAGTCAGTGAATTTATTACCCTGCTATGGGATTTGAAGCTGGAAGTCGGACATGCGGTCAGAACTATTGAAGAGTGTGCTGATATCGGCAGACAGGATTTAACCGTCGCAACCAATTTACAGGAAGCCCGGCTCATCAGCGGATGTGAAGATACATTCTATCGTTTAAAGCTACAGATCCATTCCGAGTCATTCTGGCCCAGTGAGTCCTTCTACAAAGCAAAGATACAGGAACAGAAAGCGCGACATGCCCGCTATCATGATACGACTTATAACCTCGAGCCGGATATCAAATCAACTCCGGGCGGGTTAAGAGACATTCATACTCTGAGCTGGATAGCACGTCGTCATTTCGGTGCCACATCATTACTTGAAATGAGCAGGAATGACTTCCTGACGGATGCAGAATACAGGGAAATTGTTGAGTGTCAGAACTTTTTATGGCGGGTCCGGTTTGCCTTACATCTGGAGCTGAAACGCTATGACAACCGGCTGACATTTGCCCATCAGGCTCAGGTCGCAGATAACCTCGGATTTTATGGCGAGAATAACCAACCGGTAGAAATGATGATGAAGGAGTTCTACCGGACATTGCGCCGGGTGGCAGAACTGAACAAAATGCTCCTGAAATTATTCGATCAGGTCATACTGGGAGATGAAAAAGATACCACCCCGCATATTATCAATGATGATTTTCAAGTCACTTCAAACTTAATTGAAGTCCGGAAAAAGCAGCTGTTTCAACAATATCCCGCTTCAATTATTGAAATGTTCATCCATATTGCAAATAACTCTTCAATTGAAGGTGTTGCGCCGGACACAATGAGACAGCTGAGATCGGCACGTCGCAGGCTCAATCAGTTCTTACACTGTATTCCTGAGGCCCGTGAGCAATTCATGCAACTGGCAAGACATCCCAATGCATTGCACAAAGCATTCAGCCTGATGCACCGCCATGGGGTCCTGGCGGCCTATTTGCCGCAATGGAGTCATATTGTCGGGCAAATGCAGTTTGATTTATTCCACGTCTACACCGTCGACGAACACAGCATTCGCTTGTTGAAATACATTCACATTTTTGATGATCCAAATAACTATCAGCGCCACCCGATTTGCTGTGAAGTCTTCCCGCGCCTGCCCAAAAAAGAGCTTCTGATTCTGGCTGCAATATTCCACGACATCGGCAAAGGCAGAGGTGGCGATCATTCAGAAATAGGTGCGGTTGAAGCTTATGATTTTTGTATTGAACACGGGCTGTCCAAACCGGAAGCAAAACTGGTTTCATGGCTGGTCAAAAACCACCTGTTAATGTCTGTGACAGCACAGAGACGGGATATCTATGATCCCGATGTCATTATTGAATTTGCTAAAACAGTTCGCGAAGAAGAATATCTGGAATATCTGGTTTGTCTGACCGTCGCTGACATCTGTGCAACAAATCCCGAGTTATGGAATAGCTGGAAACGGACACTATTGGCAGAGCTGTTTTACTCAACTCAGAGAGCATTACGCCGTGGGCTTGAAAACCCGGTCGATGTCAGAAACCGGATTCGACATAACCAACAACTGGCATCGGCTTTATTAAGAAAAGAAGGCTTTGTTACCCAGCAAATTGATACCTTGTGGCAACGTTTCAAAGCAGATTACTTCCTGCGTCATACACACAAACAGATTGCCTGGCACAGTACCTCCATCCTGAATCATCAGTCACAGGATGATACGCTGATACTTGTCAGTGAACAGGCAACAAGAGGCGGTACGGAGATATTCGTTTATACCCGGGATCAACACGCCTTATTTGCTGCAATTGTCGCAGAGCTGGATCGCAGAGGGTTAACCGTCCACGACGCTCAGATTATGGCCAGCAAAGATGGTTTCGTTCTGGATACATTTATCGTGCTTGATCAAAATGGCGACCCCATAGATCAGGAACGCCACAGTACAATCATTAAAAACCTTCAGTCCGCGATAGAGCTGGGAACACCGGCACTGGATAAAACCCGTCGAACCCCCAGTAATTTAAAACACTTTACCGTAAACACTCAGATAGACTTTTTACCCACTAAAAGTAAGAAAAAAAGTTTACTGGAATTCGTGGCTCTGGACACACCCGGACTGCTTGCCACAGTCGGTGCAACGTTTGCAGAATTAGGGTTTGATATTCACGGGGCCAAAATTACAACGATTGGAGAAAGAGCGGAAGACTTATTCATTATCACCGGAAAACAACACGGAAAGCTGACTGATGAAGAACAGGACGAACTGAAGAAGGCGCTGATTGAAAGTGTGAAAACACTTCTCCCCAGTTAAAAGACTGAATGAATAGCGATCCAGCCCACAACTTCAGGGAAAGTAAAAGTTACGGGCTACCTCATTGTAAAATAGATTGATAGAGTGTTTTACAGTTTATGCGCAGATAAAGAGGTAGCCAGCCTATGTATCCCCATCTTAAAAGTTTAGGAATTCATGAACCAACGGAAATTGAGCGCTATACAATCCGGCAGGAAGCCTTAAAAGATGTACTGAAAATTTACTTTCATAAACAAAAGGGCGAATTTTTCGCTAAAAGCGTCAAATATAAATACCCAAGACAAGTCAAAAATGTACTGGTTGACAGCGGGAGCCACCAATACAAAGAAGTCACTGAGATCAATCGTAATTTAACGCTGATCTTAGATGAGTTAAATCAGATCACTGACCCACCAAAGCCGCAAGAAATTGATTTAAAGGAAAAAATCCTGACCGATCTCCATCATCTTGAAAAAGTAGTCGCACACAAGATCGCCGAAATTGAAGCGGACTTGCAAAAACTTAAGTAGTACCGCACCGTAACAGGCAGGAAATGTCCTTCTCTGCCTGTTATATGAAATCATCCGTTCCATCATCCGCCTTTCCCCAATAGTCTCAACGCCGAAACCAGCAACATCTCTTTTATTTGCTTGACTTATATACAATCACTCTTATAATCGCGCCCCCGGTTCATTTCTGTAAGGCAACATAATTTCAGAATGGCATTCATGGCTGAGCCAAAACAGCCTGACTGCATCATAAATGATCGGCTTACATCCCATCACGTTACCCACAAACATCATTTCAGAGGAGTCCATTCTATGGCTATTGGTTTCGACTTTGGTACCTCCAATTGTTCTGTTGCACAAATCATTAATAATCAGGTTCACGCGATTCCTTTAACGCAGGACGAACTCTACATCCCCTCAACAATTTGTGCGCCCAGCCGGGAATATATCTCTGAGTATATTTATCGCTGTTTCAACATTTCACCTTCAGATATAGCCGGAGAAAATTTGTTACGGCGGGCAATCAGTGTCAATAAAGATGATGGACTGGAAATACATCCGGATGAAGTTTTCTTCGGACAGGAAGCGCTGGACTTATATTTAGACGATCCCAAACATGTTTATTACGTGAAATCACCAAAATCCTTTCTGGGAATTATCGGACTAAAAGAAACACAACTGGCTTTTTTTGAAGATCTGGTTTGCGCCATGATGGCAAATATAAAGCAGAAAGCTGAAAACCACCTGAAAACAGAGATAACAGAAACCGTCATTGGCAGACCGGTCAACTTTCATGGCAGAAAAGGTGAAGAGTCAAACCGTCAGGCATTGAATATTTTGCGTAAAGCTGCATCAAGAGCCGGATTCAAACAGATTGAATTTCAGTTTGAGCCTGTCGCTGCCGGACTGGATTTCGAAGCAACGTTGACGACTGACAAGCATGTCTTAGTCGTTGATATCGGTGGAGGAACAACAGACTGCTCAATGATTCAAATGGGCCCCCGCTGGCACGGAAAGTTTGAACGTTCAGATACACTGCTTGGACATACAGGCCGACGCACAGGGGGAAATGACCTGGATATATTCATCACTTTCAGAAAGTTCATGCCAGAATTCGGATTTGGCTCTCAGCAACTTTCCGGCTTACCCGTCCCTATACCGCAATTCTGGAACTGTATTGCCATTAATGATGTAGAGGCTCAAAGACAATTTTATACCGCAGAAAACCTGAGACAAATCAAACAACTCTATAAAAATGCGGAACACCCGGAAAAGTTAAACCGTCTCATTCATGTCCATCAGGAAACTTTAGGACACGGTCTTGTCAGAGAAGCAGAAAAAGCCAAAATAGCACTGGCCGGAAAAAACACCCACTCAGCAACACTGAATATCGGAGATGAGAGTCTGATCATTCCTCTGACACCGGAAGCAATCACAACAGCCATAGAAGAACCCGTCAATAAAATAAAAAGGCTGATTAAAGAGGTTTTAACACAAAGCGGTGTCAAGCCTGATGTTATCTACGTAACCGGAGGATCGGCCAGATCCCCGATTCTGAGAGAAGCGATAAAAAGTGTCTTACCAGAAACAGAGATTGTCAGTGGCAATTACTTCGGTTCAGTGACTGCCGGCTTGGCCCGGTGGGCTGACATAAGCTTCCGGCAATAAACCTTTACAACGGAAAACTTTTACAACGGGCAGACACGGGTGACAAAAGAACGCTTAACCGTGTTAAGCGTAAAAAAACATAAGCAGGAACAGGCAAATTCCTGCTATGACCCCGGCAACAATGTCATCCAGCATGATTCCCAGGCCACCTTTTACATGTCTGTCCAGCCAGCTGATTGGCCAAGGTTTCACCATATCAAAAAAGCGAAATAACACGAAGCCAGCCAGTATCCAGTGCCAGTCACCTATGCTGCTGCCACCTGAATACTGAACAGCCACCATCGTAATCCAGAAACCAACAAATTCGTCCCAGACAATCGCACCATGATCGTGAACGCCCATATCATCTGCCGTCTTTTGACAAATTATCAATCCGACAAGTGATGAACAAACGATCACGAAAAAATACAAACTCAGTGACAAATAGCTCAACGCCAGATAAAAAGGAATCGCTGCAAGCGTTCCCATCGTTCCGGGAATGACCGGTGAAAGGCCACTACCAAAACCAGTTGCCAGCAAATGCCAGGGATTTTTCAACCGGATACAAGCAATCGGATTACTCATTGATTCACCTTAAAATGATCATAACCACTTAATGTCCAGGACAAAGGCTGCCCCTGATCATGCAGCACAATTTGATTTACAGAATTCACCTGTCCAATACAGGTAAAGCGTGTATCAGATTGTGCAGATATGCCTTCGAGAAGATATTTTTTTGTCTCAGGAACTGTAAAGCAGAGCTCATATTCTTCGCCGCTGCTCAATGCATACTGCCGGGTGAGCGCTAAATCATCATTCAGATACTCTAATAGCTCTCCGGATACGGGAAGCTGACTGACATCAATACTTATACCCACACCGGAAGCTTCAAGAATATGCCGGATATCAGAAATCAGTCCATCAGAAATATCGATAGCTGATGAAGCAACACCTAACAACGCCTGACCAGCAAGTACTTTAGGCTCAGATAAATAATGCCTTTTCTCCAGCACTTTCTTATTGAGCTCTGAATTGGGCAGCTCAGACAGTATCAACTCCAAACCCGCTTTACTGTCACCTAAATAGCCGGTCACATATACCCAGTCATCAACAGCAGCACCAGCGCGGGTCAGCGCAATCTCTTCAGGCACAAAACCATGTACTGTGATAGAAATGCTGAGTGGACCTTTGGTGGTATCACCACCAATCAGCTGAATACCATATTCATCGGCAAGGCGAAAAAAAGCATCACTGAATGATTGTAACCACGGCTCATGAACTTCCGGCAGCGTTAGTGCAAGCGAACACCAGGCGGGTGTGCCTCCCATTGCAGCCAAATCACTCAGGTTGGAAGCTAACGCTTTATGAGCAATCCAGGCAGGATTGGTACCAGCGATGAAATGAGTCCCTTCCACCAAAGTATCTGTACTAATCACTAATCTGGCATCATGGGGCGCTTTCACAATAGCGCAGTCATCACCCAGTCCCAGATGAACATCATCCCGGTTTTTTTGCCGCTGATAAAAGTACTTCCGGATTAAATCAAATTCACCACGCATACCCGATTCCGGCTAAATTTAAATGTCTGGACCAACTATAAAAAAGGTCAGCAAATGCTGACCTACAATATTTACTCAATTGTTCAATACCATACTCTTCAGAAAAGCACCGCATTGATACGCAAAACTTTATCTTTTGCGAACGTGTGGCGCAGCTTTATCAAGCACACCATTAATAAATTTGTGGCTGTCTTCTGCTGCAAAACGCTTCGCCAGTTCAATTGCTTCATTGATAACCACTTTATAAGGGACATCTTCCCTACGGGTCATTTCGTACATGGATAAACGAAGCAAAGCTAATTCCATCATATCCAGATCCTGCATAGGGCGGGAGACATAAGGACGAAGCTTCGAATCCAGTTCCATATTGTGGTTCACAACACCAACTAACAGATCTCTGAAATAATCAACATCCGTCTCGGGTGACTGAAGTGAAGGCTCGGATGAACGGTGCTCTTCATCATCATACTTATCACCCGCAAGAAACTGGGCTTCAATAGTTGCGACATTTTCTTTTGTCACTTGCCATGAATAAATAGCTTGCAAAGCAAACTGACGTGCATTACGACGTGCGGCTGGTTTCACTCGGGCCCCCATTAAGAATCAATAGCAGAAAGAACATTAATCATTTCAAGCGCACTTAATGCAGCCTCTGCACCTTTATTACCAGCCTTGGTTCCTGCGCGTTCAATAGCCTGGTCAATGGTATCAACAGTTAACACACCAAAGGCGACAGGAAGACTATATTCCAGAGATACCTGAGCCAGACCTTTATTACACTCGTTGCAAACATAGTCAAAGTGAGGTGTACCACCACGAATCACTGTACCGAGAGAAACTATTGCGTCAAATTTTCCCGTTTTTGCCACACGCTGAGCAACCAGAGGTAACTCTACCGCTCCCGGACAACGTACAACCGTGATATTGTCTTCGGCAACCTGTCCGTGACGTTTCAGTGTATCAATTGCTCCAGAAAGCAAACTTTCATTAATGAAGCTATTAAAACGTGAAATGACTATTGCTATCTTAGCATCAGGTGCAGGGAAGCCCCCCTCGATCATTTTCATCAACTTTCCTTCAACTCTGTCCACCAGTGAGAATCGACGGATTCTAGCACAATTTTGTGAGCAATATCTAATAGTATTTCCCGGTAATAAGCCCAGTTACTCAGGTAGGATTCGCGCCAAAATGGTCACTCACAGATATACTCGGTCACATTTAGCCCAAAGCCGCCTAAAGCATGATATTTTTTGCTGGCAGAGGAGAGCAATCTCATATCATGAATCCCCAGATCAGCTAAGATCTGCGATCCGACACCAACTCTTCTTGATGTCCCCTGCTTTTTCGCCATGGAAGGTGCTTCACCTTTATCCTGTAATTCATACATTTTGACACGATGCATAATTAAATCGGCTGACTCTTCATTTCCCAGAAGCACCAAAATACCACCTTCCTGAGCAATACGTTCCATCGCAGCTTCCACACTCCAGCTCCGATCCGTATTCCGATCACTGCGTAATACATCCGTAAATGTATCAATTAAATGGACCCGGACCAGAGGGACCTGCTGTGAATCGCTCTCTTTCACCAATGCATAATGAATCTGGTTATCAATCACGTCCCGGTAAGTCACCAGTTCAAATTCACCATAACGGGTCGGCAACCGGCAACGGGCAACGCGTTCAATCGTCGTTTCAGTATGATTGCGATACTCAATTAGAGCAGCAATCGTCCCTAATTTGATATCATGTTTAGCGGAAAACGCCTCTAAATCACCGCGCCTGGCCATCGTTCCGTCTTCATTCAGAATTTCAACAATGACAGAGGCAGGTTCTAAACCGGCTAACCGGGCGAGATCACAACCCGCTTCAGTATGGCCGGCACGGGTTAAAACCCCGCCATCCTGAGCAGTCAACGGAAAAATATGACCGGGCTGAACCAGATCAGCAGCCTTAGCATCGCTGGCAACGGCAGCCTGAACCGTTCTGGCACGATCAGCAGCAGATATACCAGTCGTCACACCTTCAGCGGCTTCTATCGAAATGGTAAAATTTGTGGAAAACTGAGCACTGTTATCCTGAACCATTGGCGGCAAACCTAAACGTTCACAGCGATGTCTTGTCAATGTCAGACAAATTAATCCCCGGCCGTGGGTTGCCATAAAATTAATGATCTCCGGGGTAACATGCTCTGCGGCAATAATCAGATCACCTTCATTCTCCCGATCTTCATCATCCATCAGAATAACCATTTTACCCTGACGGATATCATCAATAATTTCCCGGGGAGTACTAATTGTCATCATTATTATCCTTGGTCGTTCGGGTTCAAAACCACATAAAACAATTACTGATTAAGCAAAACCATTTTGTTGTAAAAACTCTAAAGTCACGGAAGATGCCTGAACGCTTTCTTCTGCTTCATGGTTCTTTGATTCAATCAGCCGCTCCAGATATCTCGCCATAATATCAACTTCCAGATTCACAACACTGCCAGGCACAAAAGACTGAATTGTTGTCTCAGAAGCAGTATGCGGAATGATTGTAAGCCTGAATGAATCTTTTCTGATTTCATTCACCGTCAGGCTGATTCCGTCAACAGTCACAGAACCTTTTTCTGCAACATACCGGGTAATATCCTTCGGCATTTTTATCCACAGTTCAATCGCTCTGCCTGCATGACTTCGTTCAATGACTTCTCCCACACCATCAACATGACCAGAAACAATATGACCGCCAAACCGGGTTGTTGGCAGCATGGCTTTCTCTAAATTGACCTGGTCACCAGCCTGAGCACGGGCAAAGCCTGATTTATTTAATGTCTCCAGGGATAAATCGGCCTGGTAACTATTAGCCGTTTTATGAACGACTGTCAGACAAACACCATTAGTTGCAATACTATCTCCCGGTTGAACATCAGACATATCCAGCAAGCCGGAATCAATTTCAATCCGGATATCTTCACCTTTCGGAGTCAGCGCTCTGATTGTTCCTGTCGCTTCTATGATACCTGTAAACATAAATTAACCTTTATACTTGGGAACTGCTGTAACCCGGATATCGGGACCAACAACAGACACAGCTTTTATATCGAGTTCCAGAATATCTTCCATCCTTTCAAACCCCATATGACCAAACAATCCCTGCCCGTCACTCCCCATAATTTTAGGCGCAATGTAAAGAATCAGCTCGTCAACCAGCCGGGATTTCAACAATGAACCAGCGAGAGAGGCGCCGGCTTCAACCCACACATGATTAACCTGGTGTTGTGAAGCGAGATCTTCCATCACCTGAGTCAAATTTAACAACCCACTATCCATCAGAGAGACATTTAAATCCGAATCAGAATGCCCTACAGTCAGCACTGGACCACCGGCCTGATATAATTTCAGTTCCGAATGTAAACGATGATGCCGGTCAAGAATGACTCTGAGAGGTTGCCTGACAGACGAAGAAAGATATTGAACAGACCCTGGTAATTCACCAGCCCGAACGTTTAAGGATGCGTTATCCGTTATCACTGTCTGACTGGTGGATAATATCGCCCCGGCCATCGCCCGATAGCGCTGAACATCACTTCTGGCCTGTGGTGACGTCACCCACTGACTCTGGCCATTTGCAAGTGCCGTTTGCCCATCCAGACTGGCAGCCATTTTTAACTGCACCCAAGGCAGACCCGTTGTCATTCGTTTGATAAAGGCAGGATTTAATGAGGCTGCATCCTGTTCCAGAAGACCACTATAAACTTCGATTCCGGCTTCCCGGAGCATCCGGATACCACGTCCGGAAACTTCAGGGTTTGGATCCTGCATCGCACAAATGACTTTCTTGACCCCCGCCTGAATTAAACCAGCCGCACAAGGCGGTGTCCGGCCGTAATGGGAACAGGGCTCCAACGTCACATAGGCGGTTGCATTTTTGGCTTTATCGCCAGCCATCCGGAGTGCATTCACTTCTGCATGAGCTTCACCCGCCCGGAGATGAAAGCCTTCACCGACAATCTGCCCATCCCGGGCAATCACACATCCAACATTTGGGTTTGGTGCTGTGGTATAAATTCCTTTTCCGGCCAACGCAATTGCTCTCGACATCATCTGATAATCGAACTGCGTATAAAGCGACATTCATTAATTCCTTAATCTTCAAGTCTGGCAATTTCTTCACCAAACTCCCGGATATCTTCAAAGCTTCGGTACACTGAAGCAAAACGGATATAAGCAACCTTATCGAGTTCCTTCAATTGCTCCATAACAAGATTACCAATCAAGTCACTGGGCACTTCTCTTTCCCCGGTAGCCCTGAGCTGAGATTTAATTGTACTGATAGACAAATCAATTGAATCTGCGCTCACAGGACGCTTTTCAAGTGCTTTCAGCATCCCTTTGACCATTTTCTGCTCATCAAATGGCTCCCGGTTGCCATTTGATTTGATCACACGCGGCATGACCAGTTCAGCGGTTTCGAATGTTGTAAAGCGCTCATGACAAGCAAGACATTCTCTTCTCCTGCGAACCTGATGGCCATCAGAAACCAGTCGGGAATCAATCACTTTGGTTTCGTTTTCAGAACAAAATGGACAATGCATGCCACCTCCGTTTCACTGACGTCAGATATCTGAAAATTATAATCTGAATAGACTTACTTTACAGGGCAGGCCTGAATAACCAGGCAGCCCCGGAAAGGTTAGCTCCGGCTCAGATAATCAGCCCGGCCAACCCATTTGTAACTGGTCAATGCATCCAATCCCATTGGACCACGGGCATGCAGTTTTTGGGTTGAAACCGCAACTTCAGCCCCAAGACCAAACTGAGCACCATCAGTAAAACGGGTTGACGCATTGACATAAATTGCTGCTGAATCAACTGAATTCACAAAAATCTCAGCATGAGTCAGCGTATTCGTTAAAATGGCATCCGAGTGGCTGGCGTTGTGAACCCGCATATGCAAAATCGCTTCATCAATATTTTTCACCACTTTCACACCTAAAGTATACGACAGCCATTCTGTATCAAAGTCACCGGCTTCAGCGTTTCGGTATAATTCAGCCTCCGACAGCCATTGCTGTGTATTTTCAGCACCAACAAATGTCACCTTATCAGACATTCTCCGGACCAAAGCTGGTAAAAGTGTTGCTGCAATATCTTCATGAACTAAAAGTGTATCTAATGCATTACAGGCTGACGGCCGCTGAAGCTTCGCATTTTCAATAATATCCAGAGAATCATCAATACTGGCAGAATCGTCAACGAAGATATGGCTGATTCCGAATCCGCCAATAATCACCGGAATCGTACTGCTCTCCCGGCACATTTTATGTAATCCGGCCCCGCCCCGGGGAATAATCATATCAACATATTGATCCAGTTTAAGTAGTTCACTGACCAGCTGCCGATCCGGCTTTTCAATATACTGTACAGATGCTGCCGGGAAATCAGCCTTGGCTAAAGCGGCCTGAATCACTTTAACCAGTTCCATATTGGAAAAAAAGGTTTCTTTACCCCCCCGGAGAATAGATGCATTACCGGTTTTCAGGCACAAAGAAGCGATATCAATCGTCACATTGGGACGGGCTTCATAGATCACACCAACCACACCTAATGGCACGGCACGTTTTGACAGCGCCATCCCGTTGGTTAATACACGTCCGTCAAACTCACGACCAACCGGATCATTCAATCCAATAACATTACGCACATCATTGGCAATGCCAGCCAGACGGTCCGGATTTAGCAAAAGGCGATCAAGTAAAGCTTCACTCAACCCGGCTTCACGCCCCAGTTCAATATCTTTCTTATTCGCGGCTAAAATGGCATCAGAGTGAGCTTCTAATTCAGAAGCAATTAACTCCAGTGCGTAATTTTTTTGTGTTGTTGTCGCTGTCGATAAATGAAAAGCCGCTTCTTTTGCCGCTTTCCCCATATATTCTAAATCCACGATACCCTTCCCTTTTATTCCTGAATTACAACCATATCATCGCGATGAATGACTTCAGAGCCATAATCATGACCAAGAATATCATTTATATCTTTACTATGCTTACCCTGAATTTGTTCAAGATCGTGACTCGAATAGGCAGATATACCACGAGCGATTGTTTTCCCGTTACGGTTTGAAATCCGGGCAACATCTCCTCTGGCAAAAACGCCATTGACCCGGGTAATACCTTTGGCAAGCAGACTGCTTCCTTTCGTCAATACCGCCTCTACCGCACCATCATCGATAACAATATCTCCCGAAGCAATAGGACCGGCAAGAATCCAGCGCTTACGGTTTTCCAATGCTTCTTCCAAAGGCAAAAAACGGGTGCCCTGAGGCATATCACTCAATGAGTCGGAAATGACATTCGGCGCCCTGCCAGCAGCAATAATCACCTCAATTCCGGCCCGGCGCGCAATATCTGCAGCCTGAAGCTTGGTTGCCATACCGCCGGTACCAAGTGTTGTTCCGCTTCCCCCGGCTATTTTACGCAAAGTATCATCAATTTTTTTCACTTCGCGGATTAACTCAGCATTTGGATCTTTTCTGGGATCGGCGGTAAACAGACCTTTTTGATCCGTCAAAAGTAATAACTTATTTGCACCACACAAAATCCCGACTAAAGCCGATAAGTTATCATTGTCACCCACTTTAATTTCAGCTGTTGCTATCGCATCATTCTCATTCACTACAGGAATAATATCATTTTGAATCAATGCATTAATTGTGTCCCGGGCATTTAAAAATCGTTCCCGGTCCTCTAAATCAGCCCGGGTGAGAAGTATCTGGCCAATTTTAATTCCATAGATATCAAATAAGGATTCCCAGGTCTGTATCAGATGACTTTGTCCTACAGCCGCAAGCATCTGCTTACTGGCAATCGTATTTATCAGTGCAGGGTAGTTGAGATGCTCCCGGCCTGCGGCAATCGCTCCGGAAGAAACCATAACAACCGAGTGTCCGCGATTTTTCAGCACTGCGCACTGGCGGACAAGCTCAACCATATGAGCCCTGTCCAGGGCCAGCGTACCTCCGGTCAATACACTGGTACCCAGCTTGATAATGACAGTTTGTGACTGAGACGATTGCTCACATTGCTCTATAGACATTGTTATTACATTTTAAGGGGAATCAGAATAAACGTTTTAACAATCAAAAGAGGAATTAACAAGGGGAAAAGGTGCCGGATGGCACCTTTTCTATAAGAAAAGACAACTTATTACTTTGTTTCAACCAATGGCTCAACAATTTTTACATCACAACTAAATTTATCATGGAGCATTTTGACTAACTTTTCATGAAAGACATTTTTGGTTCTGATTACTTCTTCCATGACATGATCTTCCGGCGTCTCATCAACCCACTTACCTTCTAAATCGAAACGGCCAACCGCATAACTTGCCTCAAAAAAATTATGGTCAAACTTCAACTCCATCCACCATCCCCAAAATTCCCTGTGCTCAGGTGATTTCTTATCATCGATACAAACGGCTAAGCAATCGAAAAGATAAACACCTTCATGGTACTTTTCTTCTCTCAGATATGGCCCCAGTGATTTAAATGCGATATTTAACCGATGATGAGTAGGTTCCTTCACTAACTGTGACATATGGACTCTCCCTATAAACTTACAGAACGTTGTATTCATGCCAAAAGCACATATTCAACTAGTTACACGCTTTTTAACGAAAACAAAAGCAATTGTCACTTAATTAGTTTATTTTCCAACCAATTTATAGCTAAACCGAGGGCTTGCTCATATCCTGAAAGTAATGTTCTGGATTTTATTTCCTTTGCTCTTCCCTGTGAGCTAAACATTGCAACTAATTGATTATCAGAGTAAGGGGAAACAATATCGCCTTCCAGCCCCAGGGCAAGGATAGGTATGGATGTTTTTCGTCCTCCGAGAAATCCCTGTGTTTTCAGAGACCAGGCCTTCAATTGTCTGGAAAGGCTATCAATATCAACAACATCCTTTCCCAGCCTGGACGCTAAAACATCCAAATACATTTTTGGCATTTTCTTTAACTGTTCAGGAGAAGACAATATATCGTGAATCGGAGCACCTAAGGTGACACAAGCTCTGACCCTGGTCGGCTCGAGAAATGATAACCGGGTCATTGCATTCCCACCGAAACGGAAGCCAACCAGCCCAACCCGGTGATGATCCACCCATGGCAGGTCAGAAAGCTGATTCAGAACCGCCTGATGTAAAACTGAAGTATCTTCTGTCAGTTGCCAGCCGGAATTATACCCAATGGAAGGCATGTCAATCGTCAACATAGCAATATCAAGCTCGGCCAGATAATCCCGGAACAGGCGCCACATATCCGTCTGCAAACTATCCAGTCCGGCACTCACCATGACCACAGGGTGAGGCTTATCGGTATTGGTTAAGTGTAAATGTCCGGTGATTTTTTTATTTTTGTATGGAAACTCAATCTGTTTCACAATATATGATGAAAGCTCTGCTGCTTCAGTATAAGCCGAACTTGCCAGAGCCTGAGCCTGAATTGCCAGATTATCATTTTTCAAATGCGGGTAACCCGCAATACTGTAACAAAGCGAGGCAGAAAAGAGCTTATCCGCAGCTTCATTTCCCTGTAGTTCAGATGACGCCTGATGATACTGCATACCAAGACGGTTCCATTCATAAGCCCAATTGCCTCCCCGGTATCCCATCACCGTGTCAAGCCAGCCATCAACGGTCCTTGTATGTTTGGAAGAGGCGATCCGCGCAAGTACTTCTTCCTGATCCACAGGGTTCAATCCCTGCCAGGCCCAAAGCATCCTTCTCAATGTCCGGTACCATGCCCCCTCATCTGAAATTTTCGAATCAATATAAGGCTGACTGCTTGGCATATACCGGGTCAGTGATGATGTCTCTTTTGCAGGCTTATGATTAGAGAATAATTTTTCAGACAGATTTTTACTTCTGTTTTTTAACATCTTTCAAACCTTTAAAGAATAACGGGACACCATGACATTTTAACCATGGCAAATATGTCATCTGGTAACTGTATTAAAATAACTTACGCAATAAGGACGTAATGTTATCCTCAGAAACGACATACCACATGTAAACCAAATTGTCTGAGGATACATTGCTTCGTATCAAATGAACCAGAAACGCGGCGTATTTCCCGAAAAAATGACGTATAGAAAGCATAACAAACAAAGTTAATCCTGTTTGCTTTGTTCAGGCAAAAAAAAAGGCCCGGTGAAAGGGCCTTCTCAGATTATTTCAACTTTCGATTCACTGGCTCAACATAATGAATCGCTGTATCCCAGGGCTGCTCAATCCAGGTATCCTGAGAAATGTCAACGACATAGTCATCGACCAGCTCTTTCCCGGCTGGTTTTGCACAAACTGTAATTAGCTTCGCTTTCGGATACATTTCACGAATTTTACGTGCAGTATCACCGCTATCGACCAGATCGTCGACAATCAAATACCCTTCACCATCGTGTTCAGGGGCTTTTAATACGCTCATATCGCGCTGATGATCGTGGTCATAGCTTGAGATACAAATCGTATCAACATACCGAATACCCAATTCCCGGGCAAGAATTGCAACGGGAACCAAACCACCACGACTTACACCAATCAAGCCCTTCCATTGCTCTGCAGGCATTTGTCGTTCAGCAAGTTCACGACAATACATCTGCATATTATCCCAGGTAATCAGAAACTTTTTACTCATACATCCATCCAGTTGTTTCTTTGTTCTTTACGCAACAATATATTTTACAGCAAAAATAATCGCCATAACCCATACACTTGATGACACTGCCGACACTTTCCCGCTAAATAGCTTAATTACTGCGTAAGAAATAAAGCCCATCGAGATACCTTCTGCAATCGAAGACGTCAAAGGCATCATCAGGCAGGTAACAACAACAGGCGCAGCTTCAGTTAAATCATGCCAGTCAATATGAACCAGTCCTGAAAGCATCAGGATGGAAACATACAACAATGCGCCAGCAGTCGCATAGGCAGGAATCATCCCGGCAAGTGGTGCAAAAAACAATGCCAGTAAGAAAAGCACACCGACAACAACAGCTGTCAGACCGGTTCTGCCGCCAGCTGCAACGCCTGATGCACTTTCAATATAAGAAGTTGTATTTGATGTTCCCAGAACCGCACCAACAGCGGTTGCTGAAGAATCGGCTAACAGGGCACGATTCAAGCGTGGAATTTTTCCGTCTTTGCCGATAAGGTTCGCTTTTTGCGCCACACCAACCAGTGTCCCGGCTGTATCAAATAAGTCGACAAATAAAAATGCAAACACAACGGAAACCATACCCACATCAGTCAGGGCAGAAAAATCCAGCTGCATAAATGTTGGAGCGATACTTGGTGGTAATGAAACAAGCTGTCCGGCCCATTGAACGTTACCAAGCAAAAGACCCAGAGCACTGATGACTAAAATAGAGATCATTACAGCTCCGGTAACATTGCGGTAGACTAATCCGATAGTAAGGAAAAAGCCTAAAGCTCCCAAAACACAAGGCAAAGAGGTAATTGGTCCCAGAGAGACAAGCGTTGCCGGGTTATCGACGATGATTCCGGCATTTTTCAGTGCAATAAAAGCAAGGAAAAGCCCGATACCTGCAGATATACCCGTTCTCAGAGACATCGGAATCGAATTAATAATCCATTCCCGGATTTTAAACAGACTTAACAGGATAAACAGCAGACCTGAAACAAACACAGCCGCCAATGCAACCTGCCACGAATGCCCCATCCCCAATACAACGGTATAAGTAAAGAAGGCGTTCAGTCCCATTCCGGGAGCCAGAGCGATTGGATAATTGGCAATAAATCCCATGATAAAACATCCGGCAGCGGCAGCAAGACAGGTTGCGACAAAAACAGCGCCCCGATCCATACCTGTATCAGCCAGAATCGCCGGATTCACAAAAATAATGTAAGCCATTGTCAAAAAGGTAGTAATACCGGCAATGACTTCTGTTCGCATGCTTGTCCCATGCTCACTCAGTTTAAATAATTTTTCTAACATACCCAGATCCCTGTATGTAAAGTTCAAGTAAACGGTTGCGTCAACAATTGGGGGGCGATTATAGAGATTTACACCCATAAATTCCAGATGAAATCATTTCAGGCCGGGCCACACCCGATGACCGGCAGAAGTTTGTGCTACCGCCCAAAAAGAGAGCAGTTTCATATTTCACGCATAAAAAAAACGCCACATCAAACAATGCGGCGATGGATTCAGAACAGATAAATCTCTGTTCATCTAACAATTCTTTCCAAAAATAGGGGTAAACATAATGTCCGAACTAAAATTTCCATTGAACCTCAGTTGTTAATAGACATAACAAACTGCGAGCCGAAAAACTTCACACCCGTTAAAACCGGCGGAAAAGCTCCTGTAAACCTATCTTTTCAAGGAACAAACAGAACTTCTACAGACGGTTACAAATATACCATAAAGAAAATTAATTACAATAAAATAGTGATGGGACGCAAAAAAAAGTCACCAAATAAGACAAAAAATAATCATTTGGTAATTAAATTACCAAACATAACAATTGAGTAATAATCACTGGAAATAAAAATGCGCAACTCATCTTCTATCGCGGAACTGAAGAGAGTAATATGCTTTTCATTATTCATTTAATGATATGAATACCCTTATTTTTATCAATCGGGGTCTGTTATTTCTTTATTTTTTTAGAAGGAGCTTTCTGTGTCTGAACTACAATCTGAAATCAGTCAACTTTCTCCCCAAAGCGTCTGGCAATTCTTTGATAAGATCTGTTCAATACCGCATCCGTCTCACCATGAAGAAACGCTCGCAGCTTATATTGTTGACTGGGCTCAGTCCTGTAGCCTCGAAGTGCGCAGAGATCCAACCGGCAATATCTTTATTCGTAAACAGGCCACACAAGGCATGGAAAACCGCAAAGGTGTTATCCTTCAGGCACATTTAGATATGGTGCCACAAAAGAATGATGAAACATCCCATGATTTTACTAAAGATCCGATTCAGCCTTATATTGATGGCGAATGGGTGAAAGCCCGGGGCACAACCCTTGGTGCTGATAACGGCATGGGTATGGCCACCTGTCTTGCCGTACTTGCTTCTTCTGATATAAAACACGGCCCGCTCGAAGTTCTGTTAACCATTAATGAAGAAGCCGGGATGGAAGGCGCATTCGGGTTAGAACCAGGATACCTGACCGGTGAAATATTACTGAATACAGATTCAGAGCAGGAAGGGGAAGTCTATGTGGGGTGTGCCGGTGGTATTGACAGTAAAATATCATTTGAAATTCACAGACAGGCTATTCCGGAAAATTACGTTACCCGCAAATTAACCCTGAAAGGGCTGAAAGGCGGCCATTCTGGCTGCGATATACATTTAGGCCGTGGCAATGCAAACAAAATTCTGGGACGCTTTCTGGCAGACTATGCTGAGCAATTGCAATTACGACTGGTTGATTTTAACGGTGGAAGTTTAAGAAATGCCATTCCCCGGGAAGCAACAGTTACGCTGAGCTTACCTGAGTCTCAGACTGGAGAACTGACAGCAGCATTCGATACATTTACAACGCTGATAAAGCAGGAGTTATCTCAGGTTGAAGAGAATATCACGACAGAAATTAAGCATCTCGAATCCAGTGAGATCAAACGACAGGTGTTTGATACACATACCCAACAACGTTTCATCGCGACTTTAAATGCCTGTCCGAATGGCGTCGTTCGTATGAGTGATGATATTGCCGGCGTGGTAGAAACTTCACTGAATATCGGCGTTATCCAGACTAAAGATACATCAATCTCAATGATGGGATTAATCCGCTCTCTGATTGACTCAGGCCGTCAGCAGGTTGAAAGCACGTTAACTTCTCTGGCTGCACTCTCAGCGGCAAACATTGATTTCAACGGTGCTTATCCTGGCTGGAAACCAGATACGGATTCTGAAATCGTTGCTATCTTCCGGGATAAATATGAGTCACTGTACGGCCATAAGCCGAATATTATGGTGATTCATGCCGGGCTGGAATGCGGACTATTCAAAAAGCCTTATCCGGATGTGGATATGTTATCTTTCGGGCCAACAATCAGGAATCCTCACTCACCGGATGAGCAGGTCAAAATCGATACGGTGGCTCAGTTCTGGGAACAAATGGTCCAGATACTTGCCGCCATTCCTGAAAAAGCATAAACAGACTGAATAATCAATGACTGAATGCCTGTATATACAGGCATTCAGCTTATTCAAATCACACAAAATCTGAGATTAAGATGACAAAGCGCCCCACAAGACAGCAATCACCAGCAACGGACAAACAAACCTGACATACACCGGCCATATTCTGCCGAACCAATGCTGAGAAAATTCAGGAAAGCCCTGTTCAAGTTCTTTAATTTTAGAACGGCGACTCCATACCCATCCACCAAACAAACAGAACATCAGTGCGGCTAAAGGCTGCAGATATTGCGTGGCAACTTTCACAACCAGACCAAACAAAGCAGAAAAATTAAACAAAATCACCACACTTCCGATGGCAATCAACCCGCCAAGCAGCCAGGTTGTCAGGCTTCTCCCGATATGAAAGCGTTCACTGACCAGAGAAACCGGACACTCCAGCATTGAAATAGAAGACGTTAATGCTGCAATTGTCAGTAACAAAAAGAACACCGCAGAAAATATTTGTCCCCATACACCAAGGCTCTCGAACATCATTGGTAAAACCCGGAAAACAAGTGTATCAGCATTCAGCAAATGTCCATCCTGCGCATAAATCTCAACACCATTGCTCATTGCAACAAACATTGCAGGCATCACAACCAGTCCGGCAATAAATGCCACGCCAGTATCAACAAATGTCACACTCATCGCCATTTTCGGTAAGTTCTCTTTTTTACTCAGATAAGAACCATAAATCAGCATCGAGCAACCGCCAATGGTTAAAGAGAAAAAACCCTGCCCCATCGCAGCCAGAATTAAGTCTTTATCCCAGACTTTTGAAAAATCAGGAATCAAATACTGCTTCAGACCTGCCATAGCACCATCCTGCATCAGGATATAGATGAATAAGATGGCAAATAAGATAAACAGAGCCGGCATTAAACGAGTTGACCATTTTTCAATCCCCTGCTTGACCCCGCCCTGGACAATCAGAATCGTCAGCACATAAAAAATAACGGTTCCAAGCAGATTCCGGCCCACAGAAAATGTTTCCAGCCAGGTGCCATCACCAAGCAGTCCGCCGGAAAGCTTACTGAGAGCTGCCAGAAAGAAACAGACAATCCAGCCGCCAACAATACTGTAAAATGCCAGCACAACACTTGGTACGCTCAACCCAAGCCATCCAACGCCACTGGCGACATTTTTCACCACAGGAACGTCCGAAAGTGCACGCACACTATCAACCGGATTCGCTTGTCCCTGACGACCTATCGCCATTTCAACAACTAACATCGGAAAAGCGACAAACACAATCAGTAATAAATAAACCAACAAAAATGCCCCGCCACCGTTACTGGCAACCTGAGTAGGAAACCCCCAGATATTCCCTAACCCAACAGCTGCGCCAGAGGCAGACAGGATAAATCCCAGACGTGATGCAAAAAGATCACGTGAAGAAGCTTGTGACATAAACCTTCACTCACATATCAATAAACTAGTCTGCGAGTACAGTAATACAAAAAGAACACAACCACAATTAATGACAGTTCAAAAATCTACATTTAGCATAAAAACCATCACGGCAATCTGTCAATAAATCTGAACACATCATAAAAATCTATTTATAGAAACAAACTAAAGATAATGCACACACCATGATTTCAGATATATTTTTCATCACCATTTTTAGAGATAATCAGATACTCAAACTCAACTGCCCCGATTCATCTTCGGGCCTGAGCATCAGGTGCAAACCTACCAGACGAATTTCTCTTCCCTGCTGACGCTCAATAATACGCTGCAGTAACCCCTCAAAGTCCTTCAGACTCAATTCCTGGTGAATATGCTCAATGGTTGTCTGCTGAAAATCAGCAAATTTAATTTTGATGCCTTGTTTGATAATTTCCCGTTGGCCATCCAGTGCCTGATAACGTTTTTTTAATTCCGGATAGAGCTGGCTTTCAATCAAATCCCAACATTCACGATATGTTTTAATATTTACAGATAACGTTCTTTCAACGCCCACTGATTTTCTCTCCCGTTCCGGCATCACTTCTCTCTCATCAATCCCATGGCTTTTCTTCCATAACGATGCGCCTAAACGACCAAAATCAAGCAACAACTGCCGGTAATCCATTGCCCTGACATCGGCACAACAATATAACCCAGCCCGATTGAGACGGTTAAGGGACACACGGCCAACACCCGGTATTTTTTCCAGAGGAAGATCATTAATAACCTGCTGCATCCTGTCAGGCGTAATGACATATAAGCCATCAGGTTTATTAATATCTGATGCAACTTTGGCAAGAAACTTAACCGGGGCAACGCCGGCAGATGCTGTCAGGTTCAGTTCCCGGGATATATCAGCCCGGATTGATTCAGCAATCAATGTGGCTGATCCCTGACATTGCGTCGCTGAAGAGACATCTAAATAAGCTTCATCTAAGGATAGCGGTTCAATTAAACCTGTATAACGCTGAAAAATGGCATGTATTTGCCTTGAAACATCCCGGTAGACCTGCATTCGTCCCGGTACGAGTGTCAGATTCGGGCAAAGCTTGAATGCTTGTGCCGTCGGCATGGCCGATCTGACTCCAAAGCGACGGGCTTCATAGTTGCAGGTACTAATCACACCCCGCTGCTTCTGGCTTCCTCCGACAGCAAGCGGCATACCTGTGTACTGCGGGAAGTCTCTCATCTCAACCGCAGCAAAAAAGCAGTCCATATCAATATGAATGATTTTCCTGATCGGTCGGGACATCAATAATTCTCACATCTAAAACAGACTAAACTGCTCACCGGCTTCCGGAGGAATCTTGAATTGGCTGACATCTAACTGATTCACTCTTCGGTGGTTCAGACCGGCTTGCTTTCTGGCCAGGTGGAAACGCTGACGTATCAGGTCTGCATATACACCGGTACCAGTCATTCTTGTGCCAAATTCACTTCTATACAAACGCCCCTGATGCATGTCTCGAATGCGGTTTAAAACCCGATCAGCTCTGTCTGGCAAATAATGTCTCAGCCACTCTTCAAATAAAGGAGCAACTTCATGAGGCAGGCGCAAAGAAATATAGTGAACGGAATTAGCCCCGGCTAAAGCACAGGCAGACACAATATTTTCTAATTCATGATCATTCACAAATGGGATCACCGGGGCAAACAGTGCACTCACCGGAATACCTTGCGTACATAAAGATTCAATGACTTTTAAGCGATTACTGCCAGAGGCTGCCCTGGGCTCAAGCTGACGCTTTAACTGATTGTCGAGCGTAGTGATACTGACCGCAACCTGAACAAGATTTGCTTCTGCCAGTGATTGTAATAAATCAATGTCACGCAAGATCAGATGACTTTTCGTAATCAGAGAGATTGGTTGCTTATACTTCAGAGCGACTTTCAAAAGCGACCGGGTTATCTTCAGCTTTTTTTCTATTGGCTGGTAAGCATCCGTATTAATACCAACAGCGATAGGCTGGCAAACATACTGAGGACGTCTCAACTCATGTTCAAATACTTCAGCAGCATTCGCTTTTGCAATGATCTTTGTTTCAAAGTCCAGCCCGGGAGAAAGTTCAAGGTAAGCATGCCCCGGGCGGGCAAAACAATAGATACATCCATGCTCGCACCCACGATAAGGATTGACGGACAATTTGAAGGGAACATCGGGAGACTCATTTTTTGAAATGAGTGTTCTGGCATTTTCAAAACGAACTTCGGTCGCCGGACCTGAATCCGTTACCTCCTCACATGGTACTGACTCAATCAGATAGCGCTCAAACCTGCCCGGGATTGTTGAGGCTGTTCCCCGGCCATTCAGATTATTTCTGGAGTTGGATTTGGATTCTGACGCAGACATAAGCAAATAAATACTGTTTATTTATACAGCATTATAGCTATTCTTATGTCACCTTCAACAATTATTAACCAGCGTACAATTTTTTCGGGATAAAAAATGAGCTGCACGGAAAGAATCCAGAGCAGCTCACTGAGTCAATCAGGAAAAACTAAACAATCCGGTCATTTTCCCAGTCAGCAAGCTTTTGTGCCCTTGCTGCTGCCTTCGCTTCCCGCTTTTTTCGGGCATCACAAGGTTCAGGGCAATTGCATACCTTTTCTATTCCAACTGCACCTAAGCCGCCACAGCTTCCGCTAACCATTTTCTTCTGAAATATATACCCAATAGCCATTGCAGCGATAACGACCAGAAACATTCCAAAAGTAATCAAAAAAGTACTCATTATTCATTACCTCTTCTTAATGCTTTAAGTATGGCTTAAAAGCACTGGATGTGACTTCAGTAAACCCATGCTCAGTTTTAACAACCATTAATACCGGGATTTCATATTTTTCGGCAATTCTGAGGCCCTCTTCATCTCCCAGAACCATAAGCCCGGTTGCCAGTCCATCAGCAGTCATTGCAGATTTATCGATCACCGTAACAGAAACCACTTTATTCGTAATCGGTTTTCCGGTTGAAGGATCAATAATATGAGAATATCGAACGCCATTTTTCTCAAAATAATTACGATAATCTCCGGAAGTCGCCAAGCCCATATCACCAGGTTCAATGATTTCCTGCACAGAACGCTTATCAACCGTTGGCTTCTCAATTGCGATTCGCCAGGCGGAACCACTAAGGTTCTGGCCGCTTGTCCGGAGCTCTCCACCGATTTCTACCATGTAGTTGTCAATGTTGTGGGTCGCAAGGTAATCGGCAAGCACATCAACTCCCCATCCTTTAGCAATTGTCGATAAATCAACATATAACGAAGGAACATCTTTACGAATCCCCTGCTCAGTCAGATTTAAATGATGGATACCTACGATTTTCCGGCGGGCCGATAATTCATCCTCAGTGGGAATCACCTCAGGTCTTCCTTCCGGCCCAAACCCCCACAGATTCACCAACGGACCAACCGTCACATCTAATGCTCCCTGAGTGATTTGGTTTAAGCGTATCGCCTCTTTGACCACAGCATATAACTGAGCCGAAACGGGAACCGAATCTGTTCCCTGATACTGATTAAAACGACTTAACTCAGAATCGGGCCGGTACGTCGACATTTGATTGTTCACTTCTTCGAGCAACCGGTCTGCCTCTGATTTAAGATGTTCAGGAGACGGAAGAGACTGAGTATCCGCTAAATACTTAATGTTATATGTTGTTCCCATAGTGGAACCATGAAGATGGACCAAATCCGGACCATTTTCACATCCGCCTAACAAAAGAGAAAAGGCAAGCAAAATACTCAGTTGTCCCGGCTTTACCCGCCTGAAAACTGAAACACACATGAGTCTTGAAATAAATCTTTGAATGCACCGGAGCACACCAAAACATCCGGACTGTCTTAACCTTCCAAGCATAATTTAGCCACCACTTAAAATAATGGCTGGCGTAAAGCCAGCCATTATTAAGTCAGATGATTAATTAACCACCGAAGTCATCAAGGAGGATATTCTCTTCCTCAACACCAAGATCTTTCAGCATATTAATCACTGCTGCATTCATCATTGGCGGACCACACATGTAATATTCACAATCTTCCGGCGCGTCATGATCTTTCAGATAGTTTTCATAAAGCACATTGTGAATAAACCCGGTATAACCATCCCAGTTATCTTCCGGCAACGGGTCAGACAAAGCACAATGCCAGACAAAGTTGTCATTTTCAGCCTGAAGCATATCAAAGTCCTCAACGTAGAACATTTCACGTTTCGAACGGGCACCATACCAGTAAGAGATCTTTCTTTGTGACTTCAGACGTTTCAACTGATCAAATATGTGCGAACGCATCGGCGCCATACCAGCACCACCGCCAACAAAGACCATTTCGGCATCTGTATCTTTGGCAAAAAACTCACCAAACGGACCAGAAATAGTACACTTATCGCCAGCTTTCAGAGACCAGATATAAGATGACATCTGACCCGGAGGCGCATCCGGATTATTTGGTGGCGGTGTCGCAATCCGAACGTTCAGCATGATAATGCCTTCTTCTTCCGGATAGTTCGCCATTGAATAAGCCCGAATGATATCTTCATCAACTTTTGACTCATAGCGGAATAAATTAAATTTATCCCAGTCAGGCCGGTACTCTTCAGGTACATCGTAATCTGAATAATTCACATGATGCGCAGGTGCTTCAATCTGAATATATCCACCCGCTCTGAATGGTACGGATTCACCATCAGGAATCTGCAACTTCAGCTCTTTAATGAAAGTTGCCTTGTTATCATTTGAAATAACAGTACATTCCCATTTTTTGACACCAAAAATTTCTTCAGGCAGCTCAATGTCCATATCGGTTTTGACTGAGACCTGACAAGCCAGACGCTCACCTTCCCGTGCTTCACCTTTAGAGATATGGCTGAGTTCCGTAGGCAAAATATCACCACCGCCAGATTTCACTCTGACTTTGCACTGACCACAAGAACCACCACCACCACAGGCAGAAGATACGAAAATACCAGATCCTCCAAGCGCACCAAGTAACTTTCCGCCAGGGGTTGTTACAATCGCTTTTTCCGGATCACCATTGATTGAAATTGTAATGTCACCTGTTGGCACCAGCTTCGATTTAGCAAACAAAATCACTAAAACTAATGCGAGTACAATCAGAGTAAACATCACTACGCCAAGAATTATGTCCATAGACTTTATTCCTTAATTGCTGCGGTTTACCCGACTTACAGTTGAACACCAGAGAAAGACATGAAGCCTAACGCCATTAAACCTACCGTGATAAATGTGATACCCAAACCTCTCAATCCAGGTGGCACATCGGCATACTTCATCTTCTCCCGGATACCTGCAAGCGCGACAATCGCCAGCATCCAGCCAACCCCGGAACCCAATCCGTACACGACCGATTCAGTAAAGTTATAGTCACGCTGAACCATGAAGGATACACCACCGAAAATTGCACAGTTCACTGTGATCAACGGCAGGAAAATCCCCAAAGCGTTATACAAAGGCGGGAAGAAACGATCCAAAACCATTTCAAGGATTTGAACCAAAGCAGCAATAACCCCGATAAAGGTAATAAAGCTGAGGAAAGTCAGGTCAATTCCCTGAATCAAGGCATTCTCTTTTAACACCAGGTTGTAAACCAGGTTATTGACTGGAACAGAGATCGTCAGAACCACTGTCACCGCAATACCCAGGCCGAACGCAGTTTTTACTTTCTTCGATACCGCAAGAAAAGTACACATGCCAAGGAAGAAAGAAAGCGCCATATTTTCAAGGAAAATAGACTTAACCAGTAAGCTAATATAATGTTCCATGATTCAATTACTCCTCTGGTTCCACTTGTTCAGGTTTGAACACACGGATCACCCAAATCATGAAACCGATCAGGAAAAACGCTGACGGAGCCAGCAGCATCAGGCCGTTGGGTTGATACCATCCACCATTATTTACCAATGGCAGAACTTCCAGACCGAAGATTTTACCTGAACCAAAAAGTTCACGCGCAAAACCGACAGTGATCAGTACAAAACCATATCCGAGACCATTTGCGATCCCGTCAATGAATGAAGGAAGTGGCGGCTCTTTCATCGCATAAGCCTCAGCACGTCCCATTACAATACAGTTTGTAATGATCAACCCGACGAAAACTGAAAGCTGCTTGGAAATATCGTATAGATAAGCTTTCAGAATCTGGTCCACCAAAATAACCAGTGAAGCAATAATTGCCATCTGAACAATGATACGCACACTGTTAGGAATGTGATTACGAATCAGAGAAACAAAGAAATTGGATAACGCAGTAACAAATGTCACCGCTAACGTCATCACAAACGCCGTTTCAAGCTTCGTTGTCACCGCCAGTGCAGAACAAACACCAAGAACCTGTAAGGCAATCGGGTTATTGTCCAATACGGGTGCAACTAAGCTGTTTTTCAGATTTTTGATACTACTAGACATTAGTTCAGTCCCCCATCACGGACCTTCGCCAAAAATGGCCCAAAGCCCATATCACCTAACCAGAAATCAAACTGGTGTTGAACACCATTACTGGTTAGTGTTGCGCCCGACAGACCATCAACGCCATGCTCTGAACCTGCTGGAGCACCGCCTTTTACAATCTTGATGGCTGGATGATGATTTTCATCGAAAAGCTTTTTACCAACAAAGTGAGCCCGCCAGTTGGGGTTTTCAACTTCACCACCCAGTCCCGGAGTTTCTCCCTGTTCATAGTAGATAATCCCATCGACCGTATTGCCATCTGTTTCAACTGCAACAAATGCATACATCATCGACCAAAGACCATTACCATGAATAGGTAGTATAAGCCGGGTCACTTTTCCATCCTGCTTCACCAGATAAACAAGGCCATAATCAGCACGAGAACCAATTTTAGCCACATCCTGCTCTGGTGTGAGTTTGACGGACTGCTTTTTATCTTTTGCAGCGACTCTCTGATCATAATCAGCAGCACTGACGCCATTTGCTGTTTTATCAGTTAGTTCACCGGTTTTAAAAATAACCAGCTTTGGTTCAATGTAAGTGTTATAGAGTTCAGAAACACTTCCGGAAGTCGTATCTACACCAGAAACCTCCAGAATTTTTTCTTGTTTATCTAATGCTGCGTTGGCCTGCTGCTTACTGCGCAGTCCAACCGCTGCTGCCGAAACGATAATTGAGCAAACTAGACTCAATGCGATAACAACAAACAGCGTTTTTTTAATGCTATCGTTATTGTTTGCCATAACGCGCTAATCTCCGTTTGATGTTCTTTTCAACAACAATGTGGTCAAACAATGGTGCAAATAAGTTCGAGAATAAAATCGCCAGCATCATCCCTTCCGGATATGCCGGATTCACAACCCGAATGAGCACACACATTACACCAATTAATATACCGTAGGCCCACTTACCCTTATTGGTAAAGGATGCCGATACAGGGTCGGTTGCCATAAAGAACATACCAAAAGCGAAGCCACCTAAAACAAGGTGCCAGTGCCATGGCATACTAAACATAGGATTGGTGTCAGAACCAATGACATTAAACAGTGTCGACAATGCAATCATACCGATCATCACACCGGCAATAATCCGCCATGATGCAATGCCCATGTAAACAATGAATGCCGCACCAATAGCCAAAGCTAATGTAGACACTTCACCGATAGAGCCGGGAATATTACCGATAAATGCGTCAGCCCAGCTAATCGCTTCACCGGTTACATTATGAATTAATGCATGACTTCCGCCCTGAGCCCACTGACTCAGTGCAGTTGCACCAGAAAAACCGTCAGCAGCAGTCCAGACGACATCCCCTGAGATCTGTGCAGGATACGCAAAAAACAGGAATGCACGGCCGGCAAGAGCCGGGTTCAGGAAGTTTCTGCCGGTACCACCAAAGATTTCTTTCGCAACAACAACCCCGAAAGTAATCCCGAGAGCGGCCTGCCAAAGCGGTAATGTTGGCGGAACAATTAACGCAAACAAAATGGATGTAACAAAAAAGCCTTCATTGACTTCATGTTTGCGTACCATACAGAACAAGACTTCCCAGAAGCCACCAACCAGAAACACAACCAGATAAATGGGCAAAAAGTACGTTGCTCCCAAGAGCATCTTACTTCCCCACCCCGCATCCTGGTCCATGGTTCCGCCAAGTGCATCAACGAGCCAGTAATGCCAGTTCGCATGAATCGCATTCGTCAGGTCTGCACCCTGATATAAATGATTCAGAGCAACGATTGCCTGCCCGCCCGCATTGTACATTCCCCAAAACATTGCCGGGAAAACAGCCAGCCAGACCATAATCATGATCCGCTTTAAATCAACACTGTCACGAACATGAGAGCTTCTTTTAGTCACGGTTCCCGGCGTATAAAAAACAGTTGCTGCCGCTTCATATAACGGGAACCATTTTTCGTACTTACCACCCGCTTCAAAATGAGGCTCGATGTCTTCTAGAAATTTTTTAAGACCCATGAGAATTACCCTTCCTTCTCAATCGTATCGAGGCATTCACGAAGGAGTTGACCATATTCGTATTTGCCCGGACATACAAAGGTACACAATGCAAGATCTTCTTCATCAAGCTCTAAAACGCCTAAACGCTGAGCACTTTCCAGATCGCCTGCACAGATATCACGAAGCAGTAATGTTGGCTCAATATCAAGCGGCATTACTTTTTCATAATTTCCAATGGGAACCATTGACCTGTCACTACCATTGGTAGAAGTGGTCATATTGAAAAGCTGTCCCTTGAAAAGGTGTCCAAGAAAAGAGCGGGTCACAGAGAATTTTCGCTTCCCGGGCATTGCCCAGCCTAAAAATTCTTTATCACGACCTTCGCGAAGCACAGAAACCTGCAGGTGATAACGGCCAAGATAAGCATGAGGACCAGATGCTTTTGTTCCGGTTAAAACCGAACCGGAAATAACACGCACTTCACCTGGCATTAACTCGTTATTTGTTAACTCATCCAGACTGGCACCCATAACAGTTCTGACCAAACGAGGTTGGTTAACAACCGGACCAGCAAGAGAGACCACACGATCAGTGTACAGCTCTCCGGTCAGGAACAGATGGCCGATCGCAATAACGTCCTGATAGTTGACAGACCAGGCAACACGCGCTGCATCAACCGGATAAAGGTAATGCATATGAGTGCCGGGCAACCCTGCCGGGTGCGGGCCTTCAAATACATGTTCTTCAACATTGGACTGAGAAGAGCGGGGTAAGCTCTTTCCATGTTTACAAACGTAAACTTTACTTTCGGTCAGTATGGATAAAATATCCAAACCGGCAGTAAAAGCATCAGCTTGTTCGTTGATAACTAATTGGGGGTCTGCAGCCAGGGGATTCGTATCTATAGCTGTTACGAAAATTGCCTTGGTTGAAGAATCAATAGCGGGAACCTTGCTAAATGGCCGGGTACGAAACGCAGTCCATAATCCGGAATCGACCAGCTGTGTTGTTATCTGGTCTCGATTCAGATTACCCAGTTGAGAGGCTTCAAATTTATCAAATGTCACCTGTTCATCGCCCGCAACTTCAATCACAACGGATTGAAGCACACGCTTTGCACCACGGTTTACTTCGATAACTTTACCACTCACCGGCGAAGTAAATTTCACTCCCTGGTTCTTCTTATCTTCAAAAAGGACCTGAGCTTTCTTTACTTCATCACCCACGCGAACATGCATTGTTGGACGCATGCCGACGTACTCTTCGCCAAGCAAGGCGACTTTGCTGATGGCTTTGCCATCATTTATCACCTGGGAAGGAGCTCCGGCAATAGGAAGGTCCAACCCTTTTTTTATTGTAATCATACGCACTTGCACTATTTTATCGGGAAAAAGATTCTTTTGACTGTATTATTCATCAGCTTAACTCAGACTTTAATATTATCAATCTAAGTTCAATCAATCTGACACGACATTCGTTAAACACCCTCCGTTATATTGACCGGAGTTGTTATTGTCATTTTGCAATATAACCACTTTTAACTTAGGGTTATGAATCACAGACGAAAAAGTGTACCACCGTTTAACCTCATAACACTATGCATAAAATGAACGGTTATGCTCTGATAAACAGGCATCGAACCAGAACAGATTTACCTCAGATATGAAATAAAACACACATCATGATACTATCTGATTTTTTATACACTTGTTTGTCTGCTCAATCTTATTTTTCAAAAAGATCCACTTGACTAAAAACTAATTTTTTAGACAGCGAATTTATATGATGGGATACTGCCAGTTAATCTTTCAGGCTACCACCGAAACACATCGGACTATCTGGAGCCAATTGGTTCTTGCTCCATTGCTCTGGCGTATATGTATGAATTGATAACGCATGCACACATTCCGCAAGTTCTTCAGCTAATACCTGATTCACAGCACGATGCTGTTCAATCAGACGTTTACCTTCAAAAAACTTACTGGCTATGACCACTTTAAAGTGGCTCTCTGAGCCCTTTGGAACATTATGCATATAACTTTCGTTGAGCACTTGTAAATAGTCTGGACGAAACGCTTCTGTTAACTTGGCTTCGATCACATCTTGAATCATTTAACTTCCTCTTCAGGCATCCCGGGGAATGAATCTGTTTAATTATAATACTTATACCCGGTGACACACCTACAGCGACATATATTACTATTCATCAGTCAATCAAGAAAGGTTTAGGTTCCTAGTTTATGCTGCATTTGAGACAATAATCGGATATTTAATTGACAGACCTATATGCAATCAGATGAAAAATGAACTACAACTTTATGATCGAACGTTAAAACTATCTCGCTACCCATATCGTTCAAATGATAAGTTGCAAGCGTGGGATGCGGGCGATGAATATATAATTCATCACACAGAAGAAGAAATGTCACTTGCTTCCGGTCAACGTATACTCATTCTGAACGACCATTTTGGTGCACTGTCGTGCTGGTTTTCACAGCGACATCAAGTCACTACAATGAGTGACTCCTTTCTTTCACACCAGGGAATCCAGCATAACCTGCAAGAAAATCAATGCCCTTCAATCAATTTACTGACAACGATGGATGACATACCCAGTAATGTTGATCTGGTGTTTCTTAAACTTCCCAAGATCAACCGGCATCTAATCTGGCAATTAAGCCAACTGCGCAAATACCTGCATCCCGCATGTCAAATCATTGCGGTCAATAAAGTGAAAGAAATTCATACGTCCACTTTAAAATTATTTGAGAAATACCTGGGCAGAACAACAACATCTCTGGCATGGAAAAAGCACCGTCTGATTTTTTCCATGCCAGATGCACCTCTGATACATTCAGCCTGTGAACCTGAATTAACCTGGGCAGTGGAAGGAGAATCTATCCGGTTAATCAACCTTCCCAATGTGTATTCTGGTGAAAAACTGGATCAGGGCGCTCGCTTTTTTCTGACACATATACCGGAAAACCCATTGTTTAAGCACATCGTAGATCTCGGGTGTGGTAATGGCGTGCTTGCAATTAAGGCAAAACAACTGAATCCGGCAGCATCAGTGACCTGTATTGATGAAAGCTTTATGGCTGTCGAATCAGCAAGACAAAATTTACACCACCACTTTTCAGATTGCAGTCATATCCGCTGTGTAGCCAACAATTGCCTCGATGATATCGAAGAAAAATCTGCCGATCTGATTCTCTGTAACCCACCATTCCACCAGCAAACTGCAATTACTGATCATATTGCCTGGCAGATGTTCTGTGATGCAAAGCATGTTCTGAACAATGGAGGGCAATTATTAGTGATCGGCAACCGTCACCTCGGCTACGATGGAAAATTGACAAGAATATTTGGAAAAACCAGCGTAAAAACTGTCGCTGCTAATAAAAAATTTGTTATCTTACAGGCAACTAAAGGTTAACTTCATCTGAGTAACGTGCAACTTTTGCAATCAGAAGCAATGAAAGAAGGCTACAATCATGTAGCCGGGTCATTCATATTCAGCGCTTTAGGCGCTGTTTCGTACCGATTTGCACAATAAAAGCACATCAACTTATGTGATACATCTTGAAAAGGAATCGATCATGAAAAAACTGGTTATTGCAGCATCTATTGCATTGCTTTCAGCCTGTTCAGCACCACAACAACAGCAAATTGACTTTTCCCCTCAGCCAACTCTGAGTCACAGTCGTATTGTTGATGGAAAGTCCTTCACCATGATGAGTAAAGACGTTAGAACGGCTCAATATGTTGCGCTCGTTGACAGCGGGCACGCCAACATCGATCCGGTACATTCTCACCAAAATGTACGCATTACGATTGAAAATGCGCTATCAAAACAGTTTGCATCTCAAGGCTTTAATATGAGTGTAAACAGTGAGAATACGGTCACAGCAGAAGTTCAGGAAGCGCTTGTTTCCGTGAAACATTCCATCATGGAAAGTGAAATGAATGCCAGCATCATCCTTGAGCTGACCGCAGAAACACCAACCGGGAAAATCGTCAAAACTTATCGTGGTACAGCGAAGAAAACTTCTCCGTTCAGTGCATCAAATGATGACATTGAAATGGTCTTTAATGACGTCGTGAATCTGGTCCTGAAAAAAATCGCTGATGACGATGAATTGAAAACCTACATGAAGGAGCACTTTTAAATGTTGAGACATTTGTTTTTGCTCCTGTGTCTGGCAAGCTTTAGTGCAGTCTCTGCTCCCAGTGTTGTGTTTGAAACAACACTGGGTAATTTTACGGTTGAGCTCGATGCTGAAAAAGCGCCGGTGACGGTTAAAAATTTCCTGCGCTATGTTGAAGACGGAAGCTACGCCGGTAGTATCTTTCACCGGGTGATTCCGGGGTTCATGGTTCAGGGAGGTGGCTTCAACAGCAAAATGAAACGACTGAAGTCTTACCCGCCCATCAGGAACGAAGCCAGTAATGGCCTGAAAAATTTAACAGCGACGATTGCTATGGCAAGAACTCAGAACCCTGACTCTGCCACAAGGCAATTTTATATTAACCTTGTCGACAATCACTTCCTTGATTATGGTGAACGCCCTCCCGGCTATGCTGTTTTCGGACGGGTCACTTCAGGCTTTTCAACCATTCAGGCCATAGGAAAACAGAAAACAAAATCTGCTGGTCACATGCAGAATGTGCCAGTGAAGCCAATCTTAATCACCCGGGTTCAGGTAAAGGATAATAATCCGCCGGAACAGCAGAAAACAGCAAAATAAGGCTGATTGAAGATGTCTTCAAATACCACCTCATGGAAAGCCACATTTCAAAGCTACATGGACAAACGACTCGCCTGGGTAATGATGCTCGGGTGTTCAAGTGGCTTTCCGTGGGTGTTAATTGGATCGAATATGTCAGGCTGGCTCAAAGATGAAGGCCTGACCCGTTCCGCGATTGGTTATTTTGGCAGCATCTTTACTGTCTATACGATTAATTTCCTGTGGGCACCTCTTGTTGACCGGGTAAGACTTCCTGTTTTAGGCCACTGGCTCGGGCAAAGAAGAAGCTGGATCTTATTTTGCCAGCTCATTATTTTGGGCGGGACGCTGACTATTGCTACCCTTAATCCGGCCAGCCACCTGATGTTTACTTCTCTGATCGCACTGATGATCGCAACAGCCTCAGCAACTCAGGATATTGCCATTGATGCATTCAGGATTGATTCATTCAAAAAATCAGAAGAATCAAAATTGCCACAGGCATCAGCGATGGCAGTAATTGGTTGGTGGACCGGCTATTCGTTACCCGGCTTCTTAGCATTTACTTATGCAAATGAATATGGCTGGGGACATATTTACTACGGCATGGCTGTAATTATTCTGTTGTTAATCACCTTCACACTTTTGGTCAGAGAACCCCAGACTCACCGAGACTTACTGCAACAGAAAGCAGAACAGCGCCATGAGCATTATACTCACTCTCCGGTGTTAACCTGGCTGACAGTGACTGTATTTGAACCATTTATCGACTTTTTCCGCAGAAATGGTGCTTCAGTTGCACTGACTTTATTGCTGTTTGTTTTTCTGTTTAAAGTTGGCGAAGCCTTTCTCGGACGGATGTCGATACCCTTCTATAAAGAAATCGGCTTCTCTAATGAACAGATTGGTTACTATTCCAAGCTGATTGGCTGGGGAGCAACCATGCTGTTCACTTTTCTGGGCAGTGTGGTCAATGTCCGGTTCGGTATTGTCAAAGGTCTGATGATTGGCGGAACAGCAATGGCCGCAAGTAACCTGATGTTTTCCTGGATAGCTGAAACCGGCCCGGATGAACATCTGTTTTTAGCCACAGTGATTGTGGACAACTTTACAACAGCTTTCTCAACCGTGGCTTTTGTTTCTTTCCTGACCTTAATGACAGGGCAGGCATTTTCTGCAACTCAGTATGCTTTACTGGCTTCACTGGGAAATGCAGGACGAACCGTTCTGGCATCTTTCAGCGGTGCGCTGGCCGATTATCTCGATAACTGGACCCTGTTCTTTATCCTGACAGCAGTGATGGTCATTCCCAGCCTGGTGATGCTTTATTCACTGCGTCACTATTTCTCGCGTTTATTGATCAAAGCAAAACAGGAGCGTCAGGAGAGCGCAGCCTGAATAAGATCCACCCGATTTAACAATTTCATCTTCCAATCATCGTTATTTTCTGATGATATATTATGAATCACTCATATATCACTCATCATCTGCCATGAATATTGTCATTCTGGGACCGGGCGCTATCGGCGCTCTATGGGCTGTAAAACTCCGGCAGGCCGGGCATCGTGTTTCTGTCTGGGCCAGACAAGCAGACCGCGAATATCCCGTCAGCCTTGATGGTCTCCTGCCAGTGAACTTTCAAAATCACACTGATGAAGATATCAGACAGGCTGATCTGATTTTTGTCACAGTGAAGTCATGGCAAATCGTCGCTGCGCTCGACTCTGTCAGCAAATTGCTTCAGCCGGAAACCATGCTTCTGTTGATGCATAATGGCATGGGGGTAACCGAAGAACTCGGGATATATCTTGAAACACATCCATGTCTGATTGCTACAACAAGTCATGGTGCGTTAAAACAAGAGTCCCGGACATTTCCGGTACAAGTCTCACATACCGGTAAGGGAGAAACCTGGATAGGCGCTGCAAATCAGGCCGGACAACACTGTACCTTCATGACTGATGTGCTCAATCATGCGTTTGCACCGGTATACTGGCATCACAATATGACGCAGGCTCAATGGCAAAAACTTGCGGTGAACTGTGTTATCAATCCATTGACGGCAATCAATCAATGTGTGAATGGCCAGCTTGCTTCTTCTGAGTTCACCCGGCAAATATCAGCACTGATCACCGAAATCAGCCGGGTGATGAATGCAGAAGGCCTTACAACAGATACCGGGCAGTTAAAAAAACGGATTTATCAGGTCATTGAAAACACCGGTGAAAACTATTCCTCGATGTATCAGGATATATTCCGCCGCAGAACCACAGAAATTGATTACATCACGGGATACTTACTGAAGGTTGCTGAAAAACACCAGATTGCCATCCCGGAACATGAAAAGGTCTATCACCAAATCAAGCATATTGAAATGAAGGGAAAACAAGATGAATAAAAGAATTCTGGTGCCGGTTGCCCCGGGCTCGGAAGAAATGGAAGCCGTGACGATCATCGATATTATGGTCAGAGCAGGCTACGAAGTCACCGTTGCGAGTGCCGATTTTGAAGGCAAGCTGACATTGAAGGCCTCCCGCGGCGTCACCCTGACGGCTGATTGTCTGCTCATCGATGTAGCAGATGAAGAATTTGACGCCATCATACTTCCCGGCGGGGTGGAAGGTTCGGAAACATTCAGAGACAGCACATTGCTGGTGGAAATGCTAAAACAACAGCTCTATGACGGACGACTTGTTGCCGCAATCTGTGCTGCACCGGCACTGGTTCTGCAGCATCATCAGTTGTATCCGAAAGCAATCATGACCTGCCATCCATCATTCAAAGATACCATTCCGGCAGCACAGTGGCGTGAAAAACGGGTGACTTATGATAAAAATCACAAGCTCATCACCAGTCAGGGCCCCGGAACTGCGCTTGAATTTGCCATGGAAATCGTTATCTATTTATCCGGAAAAGCGCATGCATGGAAAATAGCCGAACCAATGGTCACAGCGCCCAACCTGAACTACCATCAGTTGGGCAAACGGGATGAAGCTTCAAACCAGTAAACCCGTCCTACTCCTGTGTCATTGATTTGATCTGGCTGACAATGGCCCGGATGCCGTTTCCCCGGGTCGGACTCAGATGGGAAAGTAAATTGAGTTGCTCAAAGTAACCTTCAATATCGAATGAAATAATTTCAGAACTGGTTTTTCCCTGACAGGCAGCCATAATTATCCCAATCAATCCACGGATAATTCTCGCATCAGAGTCCGCAGTAAAAAACCATCGTCCTTCATGCCGCTGCGCAAGCAGCCAGACCCGGCTCTCACACCCGGCAACCATAATCTGATCAGATTTCAGCGTATCTGACATGGCAGGAAGCTGTTTTCCCCACAACAGCAATTGCCGGTATTTATCTTCCCAGCCATGTAAATACTGCATAACCTGAAGAATATCCCGGGCAGTTATTTGATCACCAAAAGGTGAAGTTGTCACAATTTGCATTTCTGAAAATACTTCTATGAGTGATGTTTTTTGATCAGTTTATCCACAACGCGGGCAGCTGCAATCATGCCAAAACTGGCGGTGACCATCATCGCCGCACCAAAGCCACTGGCGCAATCCATTCTTTTCGGACCTTCAGCGGTTGATTTAACAGCACAAACAGACCCATCAGGTTGTGGATATTTAAGCTGTTCTGTTGAGAATACACATTCAATCCCAAATTTACGCGCCGGGTTTTTAGAGAAATTATATTCCCGTCTCAGACGATCTTTGAGCTTTTTGGCTAAAGGATCCTGTATCGTTTTGGTCAGGTCAGCCACTTTAATCTGTGTCGGATCGGTTTGCCCGCCCGCACCACCGATCGTAATCACTTTGATTTTTTGTCTGCGGCAATAAGCCAGTAACGCAGCTTTTGCTTTCAGGCTGTCAATCGCATCCAGCACATAATCAAATTCATGTGTCAGGTACTGCTGAAGATTATCCGGCGAAATAAAATCATCAATCAGATTAACGCGACACTCCGGATTAATCTGCCTGATTCGTTCAGCCATCACTTCAATTTTACTCTGGCCAACGGTCTCTTCCATCGCATGAATCTGCCGGTTCACATTCGTGACGCAAACGTCATCCATATCAATCAGCGTCAGTTCACCAATGCCTGTCCGGGCTAACGCTTCTGCACTCCAGGAGCCCACACCACCAATGCCAATCACACATACATGTGCAGCCCGGAGGATTTCAACTTCATCATATCCATAAAGCCGGCGGGTACCGCCAAAACGCTGCTGATAAGCTTCTGAAGCAGGTGAAGTTAACTGTCGCATAAAAAGCACCCAAAATTGTTATTACAGGAAAAGATCAAGAAGGAGTGCGATTTATACGCACTCCTTCATCAAAAGTCCAGCGACCAGCCATCCTGAAATCACAAAAATTCTTTACTCTGATTTCTCTGGTGGTAAAGCCCAGGGCGCCTGAGTTGCCGTTCCATCCAGCCCGAGTTTCCATACCCGGCCAAAATGCCGGTAGTGTCCCGCAGCAGTACCGGCACGCTCTCCCATCCCGTGGTACAAATCCAGATGATTATCTTTTACTGCGCCACCAGTATCGAGCACAATCAACAATTTTAATTCATGGGTGCCGCTCCAGCTTCCGTCTGCATTTAACAGTGGTACTTCGGCCAGAATTGGTGTTCCCATCGGGAAAATCCGCCGGTCGCCAGCAACAGATGCCATCGGAATTAAAGGAATCCCGGCAGTTCCGGTCACAGGCGCCGCAGCCTTCGGTGAGAAAAATACATAAGAAGGGTTTTGTTCCAGTAACTCTCTGACCTGATTCTCAGGATGCGTCATCACCCAATGCTTAATCGCTTTCAGTGACATTTTTTCCTTCGGCACCTCACCACGATCAATCAGAACCCGGCCAATACTGACATAAGCCTTTTTATTTTTACCTGCGTAGGCAAAGTACTCCAGAGAGTCATCATCACCAAAGTGTACAAAACCACTACCCTGAACTTCCATGATAAATGGATCAATCAGATTAGAGGCGTATCCCAGCTCAAGCCCTTTATCTTCCAAAGCACCGGCATATATTTCCGCCCTTGTCGGACAATCATCGATACAACCGGGCTTCTGATAAACAGGGAAACGAAAACGCCTGTTGGCCGTATGCCGCAGTTCAATGACAGGGGAGAAATATCCGGTAAACAACACATTGCCCCGTTGGTCGGCCCCGCCTAACTGCGCGCTTTGAATACCATATTGTCCCAAAGCCTGTGGATCTCCGCTTTTTTCAGCCCAATCGCGAAGCCGTAAATATAATGGCTGGTATATTTTTGACAAGGAAGGTGATTTTTCGGTCACCAGCTCACTCTGGCGGGTAAATTCACTGAAGTCTCTGGGTGAATTCGACCGGATATGATCGGTTTTATTTAATATTTCAGGTAATACACCATCAGCATATTGTTGCGCTCTGTCTGTGGGGTTCACACACCCACCCAAAAAAAAGGCACTGACCATCAGAGCCAATAGCTTATATAAATTCACCTGTATTCCTCATCCTCTGTACCAAATTATATTTAATCACAAATCAGACCTCAGGGTCTGTTAACCTTTCACGTACAGTTTATCACCTGAATGTCATAAAAAATCAATATGGTAAAACGTCATATTATTTAATGAGAATGCTCATGGCAGCCCATCATAAAAACCAAAGTCATAAAACGCTTGCCTGCAGATGAATAAAAAGTCATTATTTCAGCATAATTAAACACGGAGATACCTGAACTGTGAAAATCAGAAGTACTGCACTCGTCAAAGGATTTCGCCAGTCTGTCCCATATGTGAATGCTCACAGAGGGAAAACCATGGTGATTATGATTGGTGGAGAAGCGATTGCTGACAAAAATTTCGCGAACATCATCAGTGATATTGCTTTACTCCATAGTTTGGGAGTAAAAATCGTTCTGGTCTATGGCGCCCGGCCACAGATGAATCAACTACTGGATGCCCACGACTGCAATACGCCCTATCATAAAGGTATCCGGATTACCCATGAAGCCGCTCTCCCTTATGTCGCCCAGGCTGCAGGACAACTGCAGCTGGCGATTACCGGCCGTCTGTCTCTGAGCCTGAATAACACGCCAATGGCCGGAAACCAGCTCAGTGTTATCAGCGGAAATTTTGTGATTGCCCAGCCTCTGGGAGTCGATGATGGTATCGACTACTGCCACAGCGGGAAAGTCCGTCGTATCAATATCGATGGCATTAATCAGGCACTGAACCAGAACTCCATCGTTTTACTGGGGCCGATTGCCAGCTCAGTGACCGGAGAGTGCTTTAACCTGCTGTCGGAAGAGGTTGCAACCGAAGTTGCCATCCGTTTAAAAGCAGAAAAGCTGATTGGTTTCTGCTCTGAGCAGGGAATTTTTGATGAGCAGGGCAACTCGATTGCCGAGCTTTTCCCGGCCGACGTAGAAACCATGTTACAGCGTGTCGAACAAACCACAGATGCACCGGATAATGTCAACCGGGGCCGGTTCCGTTTTTTGCGGGCTGCGATTGCCGCCTGCAGAGCCGGAATTCCCCGCAGTCACCTGGTCAGTTATAAGGAAGATGGTGCGCTGATTCAGGAGCTTTTCTCTATCGATGGCATCGGAACACAACTGGTCATGGCCAGCTCAGAACAAGTCCGGGAAGCCAATATCGATGATATCGGCGGTATCTTTGATCTCATCCAGCCTTTAGAAGAAAAAGGGATATTGGTCCGGCGTTCCCGTGAGCAGCTGGAACAGGAAATTCATCAGTTCACCATTATCGAAAAAGATGGACTGATCATTGGCTGCGCGGCACTTTATCCTTATCAGGAAGAGCAGATGGCTGAAATGGCTTGTGTGGCTATTCACCCGGAATACAGAGATGGCAACAGAGGATTAATGCTTCTGAAACATATCAAAAATCAGGCAAAAAGCATGGGAATCCAGCAGATCTTTGTCCTGACCACACATAGTGTCCACTGGTTCAGGGAACAGGGTTTTGTTGAAACAGGCGTCGAATCACTGCCGGTCACAAAACAAAACCTGTATAACTATCAGCGTCGTTCTAAAATTCTTTGTCTGAGTCTGTAACCCCCCTTCAATTTTCCTCACCGGGCTGCTTCACCTTTCACCGGTTCAGCCCGTTCTCCTCATCAATGCAGCCATCTGACTGAGTCATCAATACAAATCCACAGAACTTTGATTTGGTCTTAATCAACTTCTAACAAAGATGAATCGGGATGATTAAACACTTTGATTCATAATGGAGATTGTGTAGAATTCCCGATAATGAGACATATTCATATTGTCTTTTGTGATTTATATCTCACTTTTATCGTGATAAATAAACTACGCACCATGACTGTTTTCTATCAAAAAGTGTAATTAAGAGCATATAGAGTATGAGAACCATTATTTGCAATTCACTACAGAGTTTCTGGGATATGGGTGATAACCACTTTCTGGAAGGGTTAAATGTTCATTGCGTATTTCCGGTAGATGAACGTATCAAAGGTTTTATTCTCGGATCGAAAGAACGCTATAAAATCCATGAGATCACATTCACCAGAGCCTTTTCCTGAGTACGCATCACCAGGCGGATGATTCACAACCCAGCCAGTTGAGTCACAAGCCCGCTTAACCTTTTCGTTCTGGTCCGTATTGCACGCCTGAATACCGCCGGATCAGTGTAAATGCTGAGTTTATTTTTAGCCCGGGTAATTCCGGTGTATATCAGCTCTCGGGTCAGCACCGGGCTAAACTCAGGCGGTAAAATCATCAGTGTAAAATCAAATTCACTTCCCTGGGATTTATGAATCGTCATCGCGTAGGCCGTTTCATGTTCCGGAAGCCTGCTGGGAATCACTCCCTTTACACTGCCATCAAACTGTTCAAAATAAACTTTATACACGTCTTTGCCCGATTCTATGGTTTGCAGACAAATACCAATATCGCCGTTATAAATTCCCAGATAGTGATCGTTTTTCGTCACCATCACCGGCCGGCCGTTGTACCAGGCTTCCTGATCTTTGTGAATCATGCCACGACGAAGCAACAAACTTTCTACTTTTTGATTCAGACCGGATACGCCAAAATCGCCTTCCCTGAGTGCACACAATAAACGACACTGATTAAAAATACGGAGAACCCGCTTTGCTGTCTGCTCTGTGGGATAATTCTGCTCTGCCAGACACGTTTGCAGCTCTGAGAAATAGCGACCATATTCGTCTGCCAGCGTATTCAGCATTTGATTATAATGGCCACCATCAAGTGTTTGCACTTTGATATCCGAATATGCCATGGCATGAATTTCACTCAATGGCAAGTACTCTCCGGCATTCACCAGTGATGCCAGAAAACCGATGCCGGAATCAGCATGAAAACGATAGCTTTTTTTCAACATACACAAGCCATCAGCAATATCCGGAATCTGTTCCGCTGCCGGATGCGGTAAGATATTCCCGGTTAACCGCGCCAGTAACCGGGTTTGCCTGCGGGAAAAACCATAAGACTGGATTGAGCAGATATCCCCCAAAACCGCACCAGCTTCAACTGAGGCCAGCTGATCTTTGTCGCCCAATAAAATAACCCGGGTATGCTTTGGCAATGCCATCAGTAACTTATACATCATTGGCAAATCCACCATCGAGGCTTCATCCACAACCAGAATATCAACATGAAGCAAATTCTGTTCGTGATGGACAAACTCGGCACTTCCCGGAATCACACCCAACAGCCGGTGTAACGTGCTGGCCTGTATAGGAAGTAAAGCTTTAATGTCTGATGAAATGGGCAGTTTATCGACGGCCTGACCAATCGACTCCGTCAGCCGGGCAGCCGCTTTCCCCGTCGGGGCAACCAGTCTGATTAAAGGAGAATTCCGGTGCGCCTGCGCCTGAACAACCAATGCGGCCAGTAATCTGGCAACCGTTGTCGTCTTGCCGGTTCCCGGCCCTCCGGAAATTACCGTGAACTGACGTGTTAAAGCCGTCGCGGCAGCAATTTTCTGCCAGTTCAGACAAATACTGTCAGGGATAAATTTATCCAGTTCTTCCAGTTCACTACAACGAGTAGCTTGCCTGACCCGCTGACAAATAGCAGACCAGTCTGTGGCATCAGGATCTATCACATCCAATGAATGGCAAATTAGCTGCTGAATTTGTTCAGATGACTCAATCCCGGATAGCTGCTGCCATAACGCCGGGTAATTCCGGCTGAACAACTGCTTTAACTGAATGGTTAATAATTCAACATCCTCATCGGCCAGATGGACCGGTGCCGATAGCTGATGCAACCGCTCAGCCAGCCTTGATTCATAAAACCAGTAACGGTGTAAATAGAGACGCTGACCATCAAAAACCAGCGGGCAATGGTCTTCAGGCGAACCGATAAACGGACAACGCTGAATCACACCCAGCCAGTCCACACACGCCACATGATCTCTGAAGCGGAGTGATTCATCAAAACTCAGGCCAAAATACAGCCATGCATCATTCATCCGGCCATCCGTATCACAAACAGGGATACAGATATGCCCATGTCCGAGTTCATAACTCACCACAGCACATAACCAGGCGACTTCAGATTGCTCCTGCCTGCATTGTCTGGCGATAAACATCGCAAACTGGTAATCCAGCTGGCGAATCAGCTGCTTTTCGCAGAAGTAACTCAGGATATCTGCAAGAAAACCTGTCACAAATCCATCTCCATTTGTCCGCTTTCCGGGGAATTCTCAGGCTCAGCCTGACCGGCAATCAGCCGGTCCAGTGCCAGAATCAGAGCTTCTTCAGGACGATGAGAGAAAACCCCATAGTCAGCATTTCCGGCAACGCCCCGTAAAAAAATGTAATAGACGCCACCAAAGTGTTTTTTGTAGCTATATCCGGGAATCCGGGCGGATAAAAACCGGTGTAACGCCAACGTATAAAGCTGATACTGCAAATCATAACGATGTTCAATCATCGCGGCCTGAAGCTGTGACTGGCTATAGTCTTCAATCTGATAACCAAGGTGATTTGATTTCCAGTCCAGAATGTAATATTTGCCGCGGTATTCAAACACTAAATCGATAAAACCTTTCAGCATACCTTCTACTTTCGCAAATCCAAGCATTCCCGCCTGAGCCGATAAAGCATCTTTCTGCCGGATCAACCGGTTCAGCCCCGCAGACTGGAGCACCTCAACCGGGAGTAAAAACTCCATTTCGGTCAGGCGTCTGTTCTTTTCTATATCAGCCAGACATAATGACTGACCATCCAGCGGTGTCGTCAGTACCTGCCGAATCATTTTCAGTAAGACCGGAAGCCATTCCGGCTCAACCGATGAGGTTTCCATCAGGGCTGACACAATCCGGGTATTTTCCTCACTATCAGCCGCTTCGGTAAACTCGATTTCTTCAAACAAGCTATGCAAAAAAGTTCCCGGAGCAGCCCCTTTGGGAAAGGTAAAAATATTCTTCTCTTCCTCTGCCCATAAGATATCGTCTGATTCACCGGCAGAGTCAATATCAAACCCTTTCGGCTCAAGTGGTGCATCCAGAAATGTCTGATGGCCCGACTGTTTCACCAGATTTGAATAACTGGTCATTCTCCAGTAGCGTTCAATCGCATGATTCAGCGTTTTGGCATGTAAATCATCGCTCTCCGCCAGTGGGGATAAGCAGGACATTTCTCCGGGTTCAGGCGGCGGACATAAAACACCAGCGGAAGACGATGTGCTGAGTACTTTTTCAATCCCGTGTTTCAGTAATGCCACATCACCCGGCTGCCCCTGTTGCAGCAAATAGCCCATTGCACTGAGATGCGCACGGCTGTCACCGCTTCCGGAGCGTCCGGCAATGGCGGCCAGACCAACAAAACAACCGTAAACGGCACGGGTTAATGCCACATAAAGTAACCGCAAATCTTCTGCCAGACGCTCTTTTTCCGCCTGAGAAAGCGCAAGATCAGAGCGAAACAAATCCAGTATCACTTTGCCCTGGTCATCATCATGATATTTTGCTTCCCGGGCTTCGCGATAATTCATCACAAACGGCAGGAAAACCAAATCAAATTCCAGCCCTTTCGATTTATGAATGGTAATGATCCTGACCAGATTTCTCTCAGATTCAAGCCGCTGAATGTATTCATCCTGATGAGATAACCCCTGTAATGAATCTTCAATGGATTGCATCATCCACCTGGCCAGCGCGTGTGCACTATCGGTTTCTGAGGCCGCCTGCTGCAATAGCTCACCAATATGCATAAAGTCTGTCAGTATCCTTTCCCCTTCTGAGTGCCGGAGCCACTTTTCGGCTAACTGACGTTGGTACAGCACCGTACGCAACATCGGCTGAATGCCTTTTTCAGACCAGATCTGGCGATAACTCCGGAACTCCCGGATCACATGCTCCCACAATAACTCGTCGGTATTGAGCTGATCGAGTTCATAAATCTCCAGCATAAAAAAAGCGGAAGCCAGTGCAGCCTTTAACAATCGTTCATTCTCAGGCGCAAGAACCGCTTGCAGTAAACGCAAAATATCCCGGGCCACAACACCGGTAAAAACACTGTCCCGGTTTGACAGGTAAACACTGGCAATCCCCTGTTTTGCCAGCGCAGATTTGATCATATGTCCTTCATGGCCGGTCCGGACTAACACCGCAATATCACCAGCCTGTACCTGTTTTCTGCTTTCCCCGGAAACCAGACTGCACTGTCCCGCCTCAGACGCCTGCAAAATCGTTTGAATCTGAGCGACTGTCGCGCCGGTCATCTGCTGCATGTAATCACTTTTAGACAGATAACTTTCCTGATGTTCCGGCCACCACCAGGTCATGGCTGGTTGACGTTGATTCTCCAGTTCCCAATAGCGTCCCTTCGCCTGAGGAGAAGCAGAAACAGGCTCAAAGGGAATATCATTTTCATAGATGAATGCCCGGGAAGACGAAGAGAACAGCTGATTAACCGCGGTCACCATATCGTCACCAGAACGCCAGTTTATTGCCAGTGTAAAGTGTGAAGACACCTGCCGCCGGGCTTTCATATAAGTAAAAATATCCGCACCGCGAAACGCATAAATCGCCTGTTTCGGATCGCCAATCATCAGCAATCCCGTCTCGGATTGCCCCGAATAAATCTGACTGAAAATATGGTATTGCAGCGGATCCGTATCCTGAAACTCATCGATCATGGCAACCGGATATAAACTCAGAATCCGTTTTGCTAACAGTTGCTGCGGATCATTTTTCAAAGCATCGGAAAGGTACGCGAGCAAATCATCAAAGGATAACCAGTGCTTCTCCTGCTTGGTCCGGGCCAGAATGTTGCGACACTCTTTAATCGCATGGGCCAGCAACGGCGCTTTCAGTGAAACAGGCTGCGCCAGAAACACTTCGATTGCTTTAAATACAGGATGGCAGGGGGGCTCACCTTTCTGTGTTTTTTCATCAAGCATCTGCTGTGAAAAACGTTCCAGCTTATCGGGAATGTCATAGCTGTTCGTCTCTGTTTCAGCCCAGGCCGAAATCTGCTCAATCCATAACGGTAAATTTTTCTTCGTATAGCTACGCTTATTCACACCGGAAGCGGCAATCAATGCCTGAAACTCATGGCTGCCCTGCTGCCACTGTTGCTTTATTTCCTGAATGCGGGATAAATTCTGTTGATGGAGTGATTCAAGGTCAGCTGCCGGAAATGTGGCTGACAAATGCGGCTCACTGCCGGATAAATATGAACCGATCTCATCCAAAAGGTGAGACGGTGTCGGCCAGAGTTGCCGGACCTGCTCTGCCAGTTCCAGAGACAAACCATAAAAATTACACCGCCAGAAATCGGCGACCGCCATCACTTTCAACCGGCTTTCATCAGTAATAAATTCATGCTGGAACCGGCTCCCTGATTCAAAGGCATTCTGCACCAGCATGCGCTGGCAAAAACCATGAATCGTATAGATGGCTGCCATATCCATATCCCGCTCAGCCTGCAGCAGCAAATGCGCGGCTTGCTGGTGATCATCTGTATCACTCAGTAAAGAGCGAAGAAAGTGATCTTCTGATTCTCCGCGGGCAAAAGCCAGCCGGGCCTGATGAATACGTTCCCTGATTCTGCCCCGTAATTCGGCTGTCGCGGCTTCTGTAAATGTGACAACTAAAATCTGTTCAACCGATAATGGCCGGGGATAGGCAGCGGTTGCATCGCCATGACCAAGGAGCAGGCGTAAATATAATCCGGTGATTGTATATGTTTTTCCTGTTCCGGCTGAGGCTTCTATCAATCTCAGACCGGAGAGAGGAAATGTAAGCGGGTCAAGCTGAGTGATTTTATTTTCCGGCATTTTCAAACATATACCTCTGCAGAGCATTCATCCCGATCAGCAATCAGAATAAGATTGTGATCAAACCAATAAAAAAAGAATAAAGTAATGATTATGTAAAATGACATGACAGGGAGTGGGATCTGACTCACGGTTAATCAGTAAGTCAATCATTAACATTCGCCCATCGTCATCCGACAACCAATTTATGGTCCCTCTGACCTTGTGGCCGCACAGCAAACACCCTACAAAATAACGATTTTCTGGCGGCCACCCTACATCACTTTTCACCAGCCTCTTTTGCACTTAGTCTCGGTCTTTTCATCACTTTCAACATAGATTGTCTGACTTCATCTGACAGTGATTCCGACCACTCAGGCCACAGACGGGAAATATAAGGTGAATTGCCTTCTCCGGAAATAAACAGATTCCCAATAAACGCATCAGCCATTTTTTTTGCTGTCTTTTCATCATCTTCCTGCCACTGTCCCTGCTTATTAATATTCGCTTCAACACCAGCCAGCACCGTTACGGGGAAATAAGGCAATGGCCGGTTCATCCCCTCAAGATACAAGCCTAATAGTTCATCAATCAGCAACATGGCCTCTTCTGCATGAGGGATTGCATCAAAAATCAGATGCCGGATGCCTGCTTTTTTCTCATAGCCAATCAAATGCGTCGGACATGAACTTCCCGCCGCAGCCATCATCAGGTGATCCAGCCATGCAGCCAGATAATCCTGTGAACGGATTTTTCCGGTCCGGTAACGGACCAGACCGGTCTTGTAGTAACGGGAAATCCAGCCCACCAGCCTGATTTCCCGCGCCTCACCCGCCACGGCCGACACAAGGTTCACTTCCTGATCCGGCAAAGGTTCACTGCATAAGTCCCGCAGCGCATCCACCATCAGATTCGCCTTTTCCAGATGTTGGGTAAATTCAAGCTCTCCGAATGCACCGACCGGTAAAAGTCCCTGAGCCCGTTTCGCTTTGATATAAGATTCAGCCTGTGATGCTGATGCATCATCACTTTCAGCGTCGAGCAACACCGCTACCAGTTCATCCAGTAGCTGATAGCTTTCCAGCCCATTTAATGCAAACGGCTCCTCATCATCCATCACCAGTAAAGAGGCCTCAAACACCACTCTCAAGCGCCGGTTGAAAAAGTATTTTACCGGCAAATGCCAGAAACGCCGGAGTTCACTGAGCTCCAGTTCAAACGGGAAAGTTATCCCGCTCAGATAATCAGGCAACGCATCCGGCACCGGGGATATGTCAGGTTCATCGCCTCTGGCAACAGGCAGCCATTCACGGGCATAGCTGCCGGGATACTGACGGAATGTCTTCCGGCTGTAGGGCACCATTGCGTGATCATGGGTCAGATTATCGATCAGTCGCTCTCCGGACAAATCGCAGGGTAAATCGTCTTCACCGGATAAACAGTAATTCTGACTACAATATTCCATCAGTTCGGTCACCAACACGGAAGGCTGACAGGGCGTATTATCCCGGACAGACTGGCCGACATAACTGATATATATGCGTTCTTGAGCGGAGAGCAGCGCTTCAAGAAACAAATACCGGTCATCATCTCTTCTGGAACGATCTCCGGATCGCGGATATTCAGCGATTAAGTCAAAACCTTCCGCCGGCATATTCCGCGGATAAACGCCGTCATTCATCCCCAGCAGACACACCACGCTGAAAGGAATGGAACGCATCGGCATCAAAGTACAGAAATTGACCTGACCGGCTAAAAAGCGCTGACTCCCGCGAACACCGGTCAGCTGATCCGTTAAATGCTGCACCATCACTTCCGGGGAAACCACCCGGTCATAACCGGCATCATCCAGATATTCATTCATCCGGGCCAGCGTATCCCGGATATTCTGAAAAATAACTTCTTCTTCCACGGACGGCGCGAAGAAGTCATCCAGTAACGTATTCAGCAACTGACGCCAGCCATGAATTTCTTCCGGTTGTTCCAGAATCGTCCGGTAATATCGAATCCGGCTGATAAACGCCGCCAGTTTCCCCGCCAACGCAGCCTCCAGCCCCTGAACTTCATTATAGGGCGCGACAATCCAGGAGCCGTATTCAAACACATCCACCGTATGAGACATCGCATAGCCGGACAACATGCGCTCGATCCCAAATTCCCAGGTATTCTGATGCGTCGCCGGTAGCCCAAGCGTGCGGGCGGTCTCTTCATTCAACCCCCAGCGAATGCCGGATTCTTTGACCCAGTTTCTGGCCTGTTCAAACTCAGCTTCAGAGATATCGAACCGGGCCATCATCGCCGGTGTTTCAAGTAACTCCAGTAACTCGGAGGACAGGCAGCGCGACGCCGGTAACTGGATCAAACGCAGAAAAGCCTGCAGCACCGGACTTTCACGGTCAGCCGTCCGGTCAGAGATAGAGAAAGGAATAAACCGCTCTCCCGGTGCATTACCAAATACGGCTTCAATGGCCGGACTGTAGGTATTAATATCAGCCACCATGACGATAATATCCCGCGGTTTTAAGTCCGGATGCGTATCAAATAAGGTTAAAAGGGCATCGTGCAACACTTCGACTTCGCGCATAGCACTATGGCAAACATGCACGGAGAGCGAATAGTCATCCGGCTGAATGCGTTGCTTATGGTGGCTTGAAGCAAAGATTTCATCATTCTGATGCATTTCCAGATGCAGGATATCTGCCTGAATCTGATGAAGCAGGCTGTCGCGGGCAGTATCGATAAAAAACTCATGCTCTTCACATTCAAGCTGGGACAGCAGATGCAGGTGATCCCGGCCAAGTTTTCCCATTGATGCCAGCAGACTGTTTCCGGTAGCAGCCTCAAGGTGCTGCTCATCTTCCGGCAGTACAGGCTCTTCTTTTAACAATACCGGTTCTTCTTTTAACAAAGAAGCAGACCCACCGGTCATCAACCTGCCTTTTTGCAGCATCAACGATTTGCGCTGCTTATTTGCCAGCCTTGCAAGGTATCGCCGATCCCGGATATCGCCCCAATAATAGCGACAGGGATTCGTCAGCATCAGGTGAACATCAATATGTTCACCGAGTGCATTGAATATTTCAAGATAATGTGGCGGGAGTGCAGTAATACCAAAGATAAACAGACGCTTTGGCAACGCGCCTTCCGGTATTTGTCCGCGTTGAAGGGAATCAACAAAGGTCTGATACAGGTTCGCCCGGTGATAATGAGACTGTCCCTGAGAAATGGTGTCCTGATATATACGCTGCCACAGCAAAGTCTGCCACTCATGCTTGCCCTGCAACTCTTCGACGATTTCTCCGGCTTCCCATTTTTCAATCCAGTCAGCCCGGTAAACCAAATACCCGTCAAATATATCGGCAATTTTCTCTGCCAGCTGATAACACTTGTGGTCCGAACCATCTTTCTCAAGATATTGCTGCAGAGGCTTAAACGCTGGCATGTCCAGCATTGCCGGTAATGTCTGCATGATTTTCCAGACCAGCGCATTTTTATTAAATGCACTGCGTTGCGGCACATCCGGTAACACTGAAGTATACAAATCCCAGATAAAAGCCGCCGGCAGCGGAAAAGCCAGATTAGCTGCGACACCAAACTCTTGTGCCAGTGCCATCTTCAGCCATTGTGACATCCCCGAGCTCTGTACCAGTATCTGCTCGGTGTCAAACGGATGCGCCAAAGGTTCATTTCTGATCAAATGAAGCAGAATAATTTTCAATGTATCCAGTTGATTAGAATGATAAACAGTAAACAAGTGTCCATCCGGAAAAATCAGATAAGTGAATGTGTATCAGAATAGCATAAGCCTCTTACATCCCCGAACAGATTCAGAAACCACTCAGGTTTGATCCGGATGAAGATTAAAGTATTCAATGCATCGGCTTGATCAAACGCTTAAAATACCTAAGATGATATTTTCCCTGCTGTTTATAAGTCCTGTGACCTATGTATCATATATCTCTGAGACAACTACATATCTTTACCGCGATTACGCAGCATGAAACATTAACTCAGGCATCAGAAGCGCTTTTTCTGTCTAAAGCCGCAGTCAGCATGGCACTGGCAGAACTGGAAAAGCAGTTGGGTCATGTTTTATTTGACCGGGTCAATCACCGGCTGATTCTGAATCAGGAAGGGAAAAAACTGTTACCTCTGGCTGATGAGCTGCTGCACCGGACCAATGACATACAACAACTGTTTGAGAATGAAAATAACCTGACCGGCGAAATCCGAATTGGTGCCAGTGATACAATTGGTAATCAGGTCGCTCCCTGGCTACTAAGTGCATTCAGACAGGATTTTCAACATACTTCGCAAACCTTATTTATTTCGAACTCAGCCCTGATTTGCCAAAAGCTGGTAGATTATGAGCTGGACATCGCCTTAATCGAGGGCAAAACCCAGCACCCGGAACTGATCGCAAAACAGTTCAGCCATGATCAAATGTGCATTATCGGCTCACCGGATCATCCGCTGGCCGGTCATCCTGATATTCAGCTGGCTGATTTTGAAAACAGTCACTGGGTATTACGGGAAGCCGGGTCCGGGTCCAGAGAATTCTTTCTGCGCACTGTCGCTCCCCGTCTGGAACGCTGGCAGGAAACATTTCAGCTCAATACGACAGAAGCTTTAATCAACAGTGTGGCTGCAAATCTCGGATATGCCTGTCTCTCCGAACTGGCTGCACAATCTGCACTGAAAGACGGACGGGTCGTCCGGATTTCCGTGCCGCTCAATATGCGGCGGCGATACTGGCTGCTGGTCCATAAAGAGAAATATCAGAATCCTTTACTGAAACACTTTATCCGGTTTTGCTTTGAATGGCCGGTGAGCGATTCAGTTTAATTTGAAATTATCCGACACATGAAATACTGTATAAAAGAACAGTACAAATTAATAATCACATAGAGGAAAAACCATGACTGTAATCGTCAAGTATGTGGTAGAGCGCAACGGAGAAGAAAAAATGACTTTCACTTCCAAGGCCGAAGCAGACGCTTATGACAAAATGCTCGATATGGCAGATGAACTGTTTACTTTACTCGGCCAGAGCGAGCTATTAGATAACGAAGAAAAGCAGGAAGAACTGGCTTTATATCTGGCAAAACACAAAGAGGAAGTTTTGTATGCCCTCGGTGCGAAGCGTAAACCAGCGCCAAAAAAACCAAAGGCTGTTGCAGAAAATCAACCTCAGGATCCGGATGAGCAGGCAGCCTGATCATCAAAAAATAACAGGAAAACGGCATTGATTCAGTCTTATTCGAATTCTGATTAAAGAGATATATCGGTAAAAAGACAAAACATATCGTTTGACGGACTTTATCCGGCAGAAGACTTTTATCTTTTTCATCGCACTTTATGATATCTCCAACACTCAGATTTCGTATTTAACTTACGACTTAATGCGCACAGATTCACGGAGATATATCATGTCAGACTTTGCACTTGCTCTTGGTACTGCAACGAAAAACTGCGACAACAAAATTATAGAAGCCTACTTTCCGACCCCGGTACTTCACCCCTCTGAAGCACTGGTTAAAAGTATCACAGCAATCACGGGTGAAAGTGGAAACCACTCAGTTGAGATCACAGCAGAGCAGGTCGCAAAACTTGCACAAGCATTTCAGGAACACGGCGAAACAGCCAGCGCCGGGTTTGCCGAAAAAGCAGCAAAAGCATCACAACCACTGGTATTGGTTGTTCTGCTGACGGATGAAAAACCTCAGTCAGTTGCTGAAGGCTTCCTCAAGCTTCAGCTCATTTCACACCGTCTGGTTCAGCCTCATGGCACGGTTCTGGATGGAATTTTCGGACTACTCCACAACATTGCGTGGACGAATGAAGGCCCGATTGATTTGCCTGAACTGGCCGATCGTCAAATTGAAGCGCGCCTGGCCGGAAGAACACTGACGGTAGACTGCGTCGATAAATTCCCGAAAATGGTCGATTACGTGGTACCTGCCGGTGTTCGTATCGCAGATACATCCCGTGTTCGGCTCGGGGCGCATGTTGGCGAAGGTACAACTGTCATGCATGAAGGCTTTATCAACTTTAACGCGGGTACAACGGGTGTCAGCATGGTTGAAGGACGGATTTCAGCCGGTGTGATGGTCAATAACGGCTCGGATATCGGTGGTGGCGCATCAATCATGGGAACGCTGTCTGGTGGTGGTAAAGTCATCGTTTCTATCGGAGAAAACTCGTTACTCGGAGCCAATGCAGGTTTAGGCTTCCCACTGGGCGATCGCTGCACCATTGAGTCCGGCCTGTATGTCACAGCCGGTACAAAAGTACAAATGCTGGACAAAAGTGGTAACCCGGTAGAAATCGTAAAAGCCAGAGATTTAGCAGGTGTTTCCGACCTGCTGTTCCGCCGTAATTCGCAAACAGGTCAGGTTGAATGTCTGGCCAATAAATCAGCAGTCGAGCTGAATGATGAACTTCACAGTAATAATTAATTGATTCTGACTGTAAAAAAGGCTGGCATTGTCATCATGCCAGCCTTTTCTGTATCTTAAACTATACCCGGACAACCTTGAGGCTACAGGGTTGGGTGTAAATAAATCCACTTTCCGCAGAGAATAACAGAGGCTAATATGCAACAATTTATTCAAGAATTACCAAAAGTAGAGCTTCATCTGCACATTGAAGGCACTCTGGAACCTGAACTGATGTTTGAGCTCGCCAAGCGTAATCAGGTTGAAATTCCCTTTTCAACCCCGGAAGAAGTAAAAAACGCCTATCAGTTTACTGACTTACAATCTTTTTTGGATATCTACTATCAGGGAGCCAATGTGCTTCTTCATGAACAGGATTTCTTCGACTTAACCTGGGCTTACCTGCAACGTTGCCATGAAGAGAACGTTATCCATACTGAAATATTCTTTGATCCGCAAACTCACACAGCCCGCGGCATCCCCTTCAAAACCGTTATTCAGGGGATCAACCGGGCACTGGAACAGGCCAGAACAGAGCTTGGTATTTCCAGTCAGTTAATCATGTGTTTTCTTCGTCATCTGAGTGAAGAAGATGCGATCGAAACATTCAATCAGGCGCTGCCGTATCAATCATTAATTGCGGGTGTGGGACTCGATTCCTCCGAACAGGGACATCCGCCGGAAAAATTCTCAAAAGTATTTGAAATGGCAAGGAATGCAGGATTTCTCACCGTCGCTCATGCAGGTGAAGAAGGCCCGGCTGACAATATCATCACCGCGATTGAAGACCTTGGCGTAAGCCGGGTTGATCATGGTGTCCGGTGTGTTGAGAATAAAAAACTGGTTCAGCAGTTAGCTGAAACCCGCATGCCTCTGACCGTCTGCCCGCTTTCCAATATCAAGCTTTGTGTATTTGACACAATGCAGCAGCACAACATTGCAAATCTGTTGAAAAAAGGCCTGTGTGTCACCATTAACTCAGATGATCCTGCTTATTTCGGGGGTTATATGAATGCCAACTTTATCGCGGTTGCCAAAGCGCATGAACTGACTAAAAATGAGTTAGCACAATTTACCCTGAATGCGATTGAAGCCAGTTTTATTGCACAGGAAGACAAGGACACCATGACGCAGCGTGTGCTTGATTACCTGGTCACCGTGAATTAATTCAGTCTGACCGGGCTATCCCCTTTATTCAAATACCAAAACAGCGGATCATGAGGTCCGCTGCTTTTACGTATCAATTCGATGTATACCCAAACAACCTGAAGATGCAGGTTGTTTGGGTATAAAAACGTCCCCGAAAGGTCAATAGCTGTTAATAATAAAAATATTAATAAATTTGTTCATTTCGCAGATAATCATTCACCTCTTAGTCAATTCATCGCCTAAAATTATATACAACGACCAACAATGTATTTAATCAAGGGGAAAGCTCATGGGTGAAGTGCAACATGACTCTCGGCAACCAGAGAAATTTAAAAGTCTGAATTCCCAACTCGCCCTGCTTCATGAAAGCATTTGCAAACAAATACCTCAGATAGTCCGGATTTCCTTCGCGATTTATGATCAGATGACGGACCACCTGAAAACTTATGCAGACAGCACACCCAAAGGTGAAATTCTGATTCACTATGAGTATCCTCTGAGTAAAATTCCATCCCTGAAAAAATGTGCCGAACAAGGCTCGAACCGGTATATTAATCATTTATATAAACGTCTGGAGAAAGACAGTCATCATAACAACTGGTTAAGAGCGCAAAACTTTTCCTCATCCTTTGCTTCTCCCACTTACTACAACGATGAATTCATCGGGTTCATCTTTATCAATGCATCGGAGGATTTCATTTTCGATGAGTCGTCCGACAAAGTGCTGGCCCCTTATCTGGAACAAATCAGAGAAGCCGTCCTGAAAGAGTATCAAATCATTCACGCGATCTTAAAAGAGACGGAAAATATTCTGCAGCGCAATCCAAAGCATTTTAAGCAGGCGAAAGATCATCAGGAGCGGATGTATTTTTTCTCCAAAGTCATTGCTCAGGGGTTAACCGAGGTATATCAGTTAGATGATGAGCAAATTGACTTCATCACTCTGTTTTCCCGCCTGCATGACATCGGCAAGCTATCTCTGCCTTGTGATTTGCTGACTAAACCAGGTGCCCTTGCAAACGTTGAAAGAAAACAGGTCACCGGGCACATAGAGAAAGGGATTGAAATGATTAACCGGATTCTCCCTGAAACTGAAAATGGTAATCATGCCTGTATTGCAATTCTGAAAGATATCATGGCTTATCACCACGAGCTGATGGATGGCTCCGGCTATCCATACAATTTAAAAGGCCAGGAGATTCCTGTTTCCGCCCGGATTATTACCGTTGCCAATATATTTGATGCCCTGACCAGCCACCGCCCATACAAACAGGCACGCTCAGTACCGTTCGCTTTGCTTGAACTGGAAAAAATGGTGGCAGAAAAAAAACTGGATCGCCACTGTGTCAATGCATTGAGAAACAATCAGGAATATCTGAAAAAAGTGATTGAAAAATATCCTGAGCCCGATCCCAGTCATTTATCTGATACCTACTACACATAGAATGACAGTGGAATCGCGATCAACACAACAAAAAGGATTGGAGCCTGACAATGGGTGACAGCAAAGGACATGACGAGTTATTCATAACACCGGACGAATATCTTCTGAAATGGGCTCAGTCACGCCCGGATGATATTTACCTGAAACAGATCAGAGAGAGAAAATTCGATACGTATACCTTCTCTGAGGTTGCAGATCAGGCACTGCGTCTGGTAACAGCATTACAAGAACAGGGATTAAAACCCCAGGATAAAATTGCCATTATTTCTAAAAATTGTGCTGAGTGGTTTATCTGCGATTTAGCCATGATGCTGGGCGACTTTATCAGCGTTCCGATCTTTCCGACAGCGAACTTTGACACGATTGATTATTGCATCAGTCATAGTGAATGTCGGGCTGTATTTGTCGGTAAGTTAGATAACGCCGATACCGTGCGTCAGGTTCTGGATAAACATAAACAGCTCAGCAGTATCGCCTTACCTTACCCGTCAGCACCTGAATGTAAATCTCAATTTTCAGCGCTCATTCAGCAACATGAGCCAGCATCAGTTATCCCAAAACATGACAGAGATGCAATTATGTCCATTGTCTATACTTCAGGCACATCAGGAACACCTAAAGGCGCTATGTTGAGCTATGGTGCTTTTTTCTGGACTGTCAGACAACTGACCAATTTAATCTCAGTTCGTATTCAGGATCGTTTGTTCTCCTACCTGCCGCTGTCACATATTACTGAACGGGTTTATATCTTTGGTGTATCCATCATGACTGGCGTACAAACCGCCTTTCCTGAATCTCTGGAAACTTTCATCGAAGATGTCAGAATGCAGCGTCCGACGCTGTTCATTTCTGTTCCCCGGCTGTGGACGCTCTTTCAACAACGCATTTTGGATAAGCTGCCGCAAAGCCGCCTGAACTTACTGTTAAAAATACCTTTCATCAGACATCTCATTCAACACAAAATAGCACGGGGACTGGGGCTGGATAAGGCAAGAATTCTGGGCTGCGGCTCTGCACCCGTCTCACCGGGATTACTGGCATGGTACGACAGAATTGGTTTACCGATTACTGAAGCCTGGGGAATGACGGAATCTCTTGGACTCACAACACTTAACTATCCGTACAATCAGGACAAAATTGGTACTGTTGGCATCACTGCGCCCGGCGTCCGGATCACAACCAACGGTGAAGGGGAAGTTCTGGTGCAAAGTCCGGGAGTATTTTCCGGCTATTATAAGAACGAACTCGCAACGAGATGTATTTTTGATCATGAAGGCTGGATGAAAACCGGCGATCTGGGCAAGATAGATGCTGAAGATTATTTGAGTTTATCCGGCAGAAAAAAAGACACCTTTAAAACAGCAAAGGGGAAATTTGTCTCTCCTGTTCCTATCGAAAAACTTCTGTATCAGGCTGGGCGGTTCGAAATGCTTTGCTTAATCGGTTTAGGGCTTCCGGGGCCAATCCTGCTTGTTGTTCCTCATGATTTTCCTGATTTTGACAGACAAAGATATGAGCATTCAACCTGCAAAATCATTCAGAAAATGAACCAGCAGCTCCAGGCACATGAACAAATTAAAGGTGTTCTGATGATAAAAGAACCATGGACAATCGAAAATAGTGTGCTGACACCTACACTCAAAATTAAACGGTTTTTACTCGAAAGCAAATACCATGAACTGGGCTATCAGTGGCCGGAGAACAAGTTAATTTTGTGGGAAGATGATATTCAAAACCAGTCTCCGGCTTCTCATGGTTAATCCCAAAACGGACGCTCGGATTCCTTTTTCACCATGGATCGATCTACGCCAAGATCATCGTATAGTGATTCCGGCAGCTCCCTGAGTTGCTTGCGGGTCCGGTATTTTTGTATCCACAACGTTAGCAGGGATAAGATTTCCTTAATCAAAATACGGCTCACACTGATCACCGACACATGATATTTCTCTGGTTTACTCATCAACTCATTCATAACAACTCCTTGATTATCACTAAACTCATGGGTGATAATCACAAACTCATCAGTTAGCGACAAACGATAAAAATCACCACTCAGTTAAGGAATACTTAAGTGAAAGAGCGACTTCCTCCTCTACAGGCCCTGTATTACTTCTGTACCGCAGCTGAAACCGGTAGCTTTAAAGATGCAGCAGAACAGCTGTTCGTCAGCGCTGCCGCAGTCAGCCAGCAAATTCGTCAGCTTGAAGAGTGGCTGAAATGTGAGTTATTTGTCAGACAACACCGTCAGGTTTTGCTGACTGGTGAGGGGAAAATTTTGTATCAGTCAGCCAGTAAAGGATTTACTGAAATCAAACATGGGGTGAGATTGTTAACTCAGGATCCCGATCCCAAACGCCTTTCCATTTCAACCATTCCATCGTTTGCTCAACACTGGCTGGTTCCGCGCCTGCAACTTTTTCGCCAGCAACATCCGGATATGTTGTTACTGGTTGAACCCATCAGTAAACTGGCTTCCTTTGAAGATTCTTCTGTCGATATTTGTATCCGCTATGGAAAAGGAGAGTATGACAATCTGGATGCTGTTCTGTTAATGGATGAAGTTCTCTATCCTGTTTGTCACCCTCTGTATCAGCAGCAACACCAAATTTACGATATTGATGATCTTCACCATGCAGACTTGATCGAAGATATGTGGCCGGATATGAACTGGGGGCTCTGGCTGGAATCTGTGGGTGCAAAGAACCACTCCGCCGCCCGTCCGACACTCAAATATAATGGCGCACTTTATGTACTTGAAGGGGCTTTATCTGTTCAGGGAATCGGACTGGCGAAGCACAGTATGGCTTATCGTCTGATTCAGGAAGGCAAGCTGGTCAGAATTGGTCATAAAAGCACTCAGTCAAGATACAGCTATTATCTGTGCGCACCTGAAAGTTATATGAGAAGAGAAAAAGTCACGCGCTTCCATCACTGGCTGCGTGAACAAATTGAGCAATTTCAGCGACAATATCCGCATCAGACTGAAGTCATTTCATCAGAAAATCAGTCTTCAGTTGTAAGTTAAAGCGGATGTAAAAAAGCCCGTCATATCAATATGACGGGCTTTTCAAATCAGTCGGAAAAAAGAAGAATTACTTCGCTTCTTTTCTCGCTTTCACTTCAGCAATCACTTCTTCTGCAACGTTTGCAGGACATGGTGCGTAGTGAGAGAACTCCATAGAGAACTGACCACGACCAGAAGTCATTGTACGTAAGTGACCGATGTAACCAAACATTTCTGAAAGAGGTACATCAGCTTTAATACGTACACCTGTAACGCCAGCTTCCTGATCTTTGATCATACCGCGACGACGGTTCAGGTCACCAATCACATCACCAACGTGATCTTCTGGTGTAAATACGTCAACGTGCATGATTGGCTCAAGCAGTTGTGCGCCCGCTTTTGGAATAGACTGACGGAAAGCACCTTTCGCTGCGATTTCAAATGCAATTGCAGATGAGTCAACTGCGTGGAAAGCACCATCGTACAGTTCGATTTCAACGTCAAGTACAGGGAATCCGGCAAGTACACCTTCCTGCATCATGCTTGCAAAGCCTTTTTCAACTGCTGGCCAGAATTCTTTAGGAACGTTACCGCCCACAACAGTTGAAGAGAATGTGAAGCCGCTGCCAGTTTCGCCAGGCTTGATGCGGTAATCGATTTTACCGAACTGACCAGAACCACCAGACTGTTTCTTATGCGTGTAGCTGTCTTCAACAGGCTGCGTGATTGTCTCACGGTAAGCAACCTGTGGTTGACCCACTTCAAGCTCAACACCGTAAGTACGCTTCAGGATATCAACTTTGATATCCAGGTGAAGTTCGCCCATACCTTTCAGGATGGTATCACCTGTTTCTTCATCAGTTTCAACCTGGAATGATGGATCTTCTGCAACCATTTTACCGATCGCGATACCCATTTTCTCAGATGCACCTTTATCTTTAGGCTTCACAGCAATTTCGATAACAGGTGTTGGGAAGATCATTGGCTCAAGTGTACATTCATTTTTAGGATCACACAGTGTATGACCAGTCTGAACGTTCTTCATACCAACAACAGCAATGATATCACCCGCCTGAGCTGAAGAAATTTCATTACGCTCATCCGCGTGCATTTCAACCATACGGCCGATACGCTCAGTTTTACCTGTTGCAGAGTTAAGGATTGTGTCACCCTTATTCAATACACCTGAATAGATACGGATAAAGGTCAGGGCACCAAAACGGTCATCCATGATCTTAAATGCCAGCGCACGCAATGGCTCACTTGCATCAACTTTAGCAACTTCGCCAGTTGCTTCACCAGTATCTTTATCAGTCAGTGGCTGAGGGTCAACTTCTGTTGGTGCTGGCAGATAATCAACAACACCATCCAGCATTGGCTGCATCCCTTTGTTTTTGAATGCAGAACCGCAGAAAGTCGGGAAGAACGCCAGATCACGAGTCCCTTTACGGATACAAGCTTTCAGCTGGTCAATTGTTGGTTCTTCACCGTCCATGTAAGCCATCATCAGCTCATCATCCTGCTCAACCGCAGTTTCGATCATCATTTCACGATATTCAGCAGCTTTGTCTGCATACTCAGCAGGAATGTCTTCAAGTGTGTAGTTTTCTGGCTGGCCAGATTCATCCCAGATCCACGCTTTCATGTTCAGCAGATCAATCACACCTTTGAAGTCATCTTCAATACCGATAGGCAGTGTCATGACGAGTGGGTTTGCACCCAGAACGTTTTTCACCTGCTCAACAACACGGTAGAAATCTGCACCCATACGGTCCAGTTTGTTGACGAAGATCAGACGTGCAACGTGTGATTCGTTCGCATAGCGCCAGTTTGTTTCTGACTGAGGTTCAACACCACCTGAACCACAGAACACACCAACACCGCCATCAAGAACTTTGAGTGAACGATATACTTCAACAGTAAAATCCACGTGTCCAGGAGTATCGATAATGTTCAGGCGGTGGTCTTTCCAGAAACAGGTTGTTGCTGCAGACTGGATAGTGATACCACGTTCAGCTTCCTGCTCCATGAAGTCTGTTGTAGCAGCGCCATCGTGAACTTCACCGGTACGGTGGATTTTACCAGTTAGCTTAAGAATACGCTCGGTAGAGGTAGTTTTACCCGCATCTACGTGAGCAAAAATACCAATGTTTCTGTACTTTGATAAATCAGTCATTGTCTTACTCTGTTAATAAGGTATAAATTGCGCGCAGAGTATATCATAATCTATCCAGACTGATAGCCCTGCTTGCACTTTGGTTAAAAATAATTTCAGTCGATGACCTGATAGTCATTATAGGCTGTTTCAAACGACTGATTACAAGTTCAGTGATACAAATGCATCACCTTAATTATGTTTTCACTCTATAACTCATCAAAAGCTTCAATTGCCTCTGAAAGTTTCTTCACCGGATGAATCTGCATCCCGGATATGCCACCTTTTGGCATATTGGCTGCTGGAATAACCGCTGTTTTGAATCCGTGTTTAAATGCTTCGTTCAGACGCTCTTGTCCGCTGGGAACCGGGCGAATTTCACCAGCCAGCCCCACTTCCCCAAAAATAACGACATCTTTTGGCAGGGGACGATCACGGAAACTGGAGAGCAATGCCATGACCAAAGCCAGGTCAGCACTGGTCTCAGTCACTTTTACCCCACCAACGACATTCACGTAAACATCCTGATCTGCCATCATGAGTCCGCCATGCTTATGCAAGACAGCTAAAAGTAATGACAACCGGTTCTGTTCCAGACCGACAGCCACCCGGCGAGGGTTTGCGAGCTGAGAATAATCGACAAGTGCCTGAATTTCAACCAGCAAAGGACGAGTTCCTTCCCAGATCACCATCACAGAGCTGCCTGACGTTTCTTCTTCCCCTCTGGACAGAAATATAGCAGAAGGATTACTGACTTCTTTCATGCCGTTTCCGGTCATTGCAAATACACCGAGTTCATTGATGGCACCAAACCGGTTTTTGTGGCTTCTGAGTGTCCTGAAACGGCTATCCGTTCCGCCGTCCAGCAGCACAGAACAGTCAATGATATGCTCCAGAACCTTTGGCCCGGCCAGCGTTCCGTCTTTTGTGACATGACCAACAATAAATACCGCAACATTATTCTGTTTTGCATACCGGGTCAGTGCCGTTGCCGATTCCCGCACCTGCGCCACACTGCCGGGAGATGACTGAACATCAGAAACATGCATGACCTGTATCGAGTCAATGACCATAATTCCGGGACGTTCTTTTTCTGCAAGCTGGCATATTTTGTCAACACTGGTTTCTGAAAGCATCTTCAGATTTTGCTTCGGTAATTCAAGCCGGGAGGCTCTCATTGCAACCTGCTGCAAGGATTCTTCCCCGGTAACATACAGCGTCGGCATGTTATCCGCCAGATAGCACATCACCTGTAATAATAAAGTGGACTTTCCGGCGCCGGGACTTCCACCAATGAGAATGGCTGCACCGGGAACAATACCGCCGCCTAAAACCCGGTCAAACTCTTTAAAGCCACTGGTAAAGCGGGGAACTTCCTGCAAATCAATATCTGCCAGTACCTGCACCTGTGACTCTGATAAAGAACCGGCATACCCTGTCAGACGCTCATGTCTTGCTGCCTGAGGCGATGCCGGCATTCTGACTTCCGTAATTGTGTTCCACGAGCCACATGCGCTACATTGACCTTGCCATCTTGGATAATCGGCTCCACAATCATTACATACATACGCTCTTTTTAATTTAGCCATGCTGCCCCGGTAAATAATTTAATGTGATCCAGAAAACATTTTATCTTTAACATGTTTTGAAATATAACAAGATAACACTAAAGATCGATTAAAAAAGTCGATAATGATATTCAGGCCGGAAACTTGATAAGAATATGCAACAATCTGAAATACTATCTCTAGCGGAAAAGCTCATTCCCATTTATAACACTGAAGAGTTTGAACAGATTTTGTCTCAGATTACAAAGGGACAACCACCATCTGTAAAACTGCTGGTGAAAATGGAGCTGAACAAAAAAATGGCGCCATGTTCCAAGCCTGTTGATTTAAGAGGGCGGGTTCAGGGTGAGTGCAGAGAATATATTCTGGATGGCCTGACCCACTGGCTGGATGATGTTGCCTTCAATGATTACCATAAAAACGTCAATAAATTTGGTCGCTACACTGAAGGTGTCTGGGAAGCTTTATACAACACCAGAAACAACTTCCGGGTCATGGGTGAAAATCAAAACTCAGCGAAAGAAGATCTCACCACTGAAAATAATCCATTTCTCGTTGAAATCATTGACTTAGGCTATGATTTACTCCGTCAGGAAAACCGGTTAAAACTCTCATCTCAGGCAGAGATCAAACTTGCAAATGGTCAGTTGGTCAATGCACTGACTGTCGATTTATCACCGTCAGGAGCAAAGCTGAAGGTTCCTGCTGCTTTTGATTATAAGCTTGGAGAAGTGATTCATGTCCGTTATACGGACCTGGACAAAAAAACTGAAATACAAGGTTTATTTCAACCCATAGAATACCGTTTAATTGGCGTAGATGAGTCATTTGAAAATGATGCGGTGAAGTATTTACGGATAAAAAAACTGACGGATACCGATCTGATTGAATATGTCATCGAAGAACAATTAAAAAATGAAAAACAAAAACTCCGGCATGACAATCAGGATAAAATTATCCGGGCCAGAACACGCGCCTATGAACATATGTTTTTGAAACATGCCTGCCAGCTTCCGGTATTTTTCAGCAAAGATGAATTGAAAGTCGTTCTGCTCACCGAAAGTAACCATGATATCTGGCATTACTGGCATGATGAGAGAAATCAACAGACATTAAGTAATCTGTTTACTGCGCAACGAATGAGACTTCTGACCAAATCAGGGGTTTCAGAAAGCAGTAACACGATTTACGCTTTCAAACATACACATCAGGAAAAAACATTATTCTTTTCTATGATGAAACCTGAAGCGAACCCGCAGCTAAGGAAGCTTTTCTGGCATCTTGGTGCAAAGAAAGAATCATGGCGCGCATTTCGTTTTTCAATTTTTGAACTATCAGAAAGCGAGCGAAAAACCTTATCCACCAAATCACCTGAACTCACAAAGCATTTATCATCTCTGACGCATTGTGGCATCCTTCAGGAGATCTCGAATACCGATAGCGCGAAAGACTACCTCTACTCAGAGCAACCCAACCTACCCGGTACAGAACTGAATCAGTTCCGACATCCGCGGAAAGCTTCACACTCACCGATTTCTATTTTCTTCGATGCAAGAACCCAACGCAAAGAACCCCGTTATCAGCTGAATTCCCCCTTAGAAATGAAGCTGGAAGATAATACGATCATCAAAGGAAACACGATTGATTTATCCAAAAGAGGTTTAAGCCTGTTACTGGAAAAGCCAACAAAATTAAAAGTCGGCGATCAGGTTACGATCGATTATCTTGAACTCAAGTTATATGACAACAAACTTCCGCTGGCTCATGTTTCTTATAACATTGTCCGGGTAGCGCCAAATGGCCAGCATATTCAACTCGTGATAGAAGAGAACAGTCATACTGTCCGAATTATTGCGTTCTTTAATAAGTTGATCGAAAACAACCAGGATCGACTGACTGAGAGCCTTGAGGTCTTACCCAGTATCACGTTGCTGGAAAATCTGCATCATATTTTACTCAACCGGGTTGTCTGTGCGCCGGTCTTTGTTGAACGTCAGGGCGCGAATATGAGAGCGGCCGCCATTGGTATCAGCGAACCTCCAACCGCCTACCTGACATTACTGGCTAAATTAGGCCGGGAGAATCTACTGTCGCTGGAACCCATATTAAAAGGGCATACCAATACACTTCTGGCAACCCCGATGAGACATATTGATGGCGCGACCCCTCAGTATTTCGATATTTATCTTTCGGTTAAAAAGTTTGGGTCACAAATTCAGTCACTTGAGAGCCGGCTGATTACAGACTTTTCCGGCCTGAAAGAAAGAACATCCTTTATTCAAGATGCTCAGGTTCTGGGGGAAATTTTTGTTCTCAGATTCTGTGCTATTCCGGTATTTCATCCAATGAGTACCCTGCTTCGTCAGGATCTGGATGATCTGGCAGCGATTAATCTCTATCATACCAAAAACATAGAGAAATCAATTGCATCGCTGGTGGGATATGCTGAGATTATTGATATTACAGATGAAGTTCTGAACAGACTGGAAATTAATAACTAGAGTCTGTTTCCCCCGGACTTATCTGCTATATCCGGGGGAAACTGGTTTATCCGGGCACAAGACCTATTTCCGCATCTGTATTCCAACAGATAAAATGCACATTACGCCTCCGAGATGGCTAAACCGGATCGCGGACTGCGCGAGCGCTTCAACTTTGGGTTTAGCATGATAAGCAACGCCAAGCCCGGCAACCCCCATCATGGTTAAATCATTGGCTCCATCCCCAATGGCAACTGTATTCTCACGGGGAATCTCATATTCTCTTGCCAGCTGAACCAGAATATCGGCTTTTGTTTTTGCAGACACAACATCACCAACTACATGTCCGGTCAGTTTTCCCTGCTCAATGTCAAACACATTTGATCGCGCAAAATCTAATGACAGAAGCTTTTTCAGATAATCAGAGAAATACGTAAATCCCCCGGACGCAATCGCGACTTTCCACTGGTACGCTTTCAAAGCAGCCACAAGTTCTTCAAGCTCCTGCATTAGAGGAAGCTGACTTCTCACCTGCTCAAGAATTGCGGCATCGGCGCCTGCCAGTTTTCCAACCCGCTGGCGTAAACTCTGTTCAAAGTCCAGCTCTCCCTGCATCGCACGCTCAGTCACCGCTGCGACTTCTTCACCCACACCGGCAAGCTTGGCGATTTCATCAATACATTCGATTTGAATCGCTGTTGAATCCATGTCCATTAACAGCAAACCGGGTTGATTCAGATCCGGAATATCAGCAGTCATCGCATAATCAATTTGATGTCGCGTCAAAATATCCTGATGCTGCGGTGTAAACTCCCCCTGCATCAGGGCAACATCATAATTTTCGATACACCATAGCCGGATAATATAATTCGTCTTCTCTGTCATCTGATCCATTTGTTCGAAAACATCTGGTGTGACATGTTCTCCATAAAGGAACCATTGGGCCTGTGATGGATCGGACTGAATAAAGCGATCCTGTGATAAGCGTCCTGCCAGGGGACTTGTTTTTTCTGTCAACAATGTCTTTTGCGAGTCCATGAAATTCACCTTTAACAAACGTAACCCGACGTTACCCTATTGCAATTTAAAAACGCAAGCATCAATATGGATCTATACGTAATTTCTTTCGGTCAGAACAAATGAACGGTTCATTATTCTCTTTACGGGTCGTTTTACGAATCATCGCCGTATTCTGTCTTGTTGCTATGTTTTTCTTTATGGCGGAAAACAGTGTCATGATCAGTAAAGGCAATGAGCGAATTCAGGCAAATCAGCTGGAAACCCTGACAAAACTTTTGATCTCACAGGCAGCATTAACAGCGAGTGAGTTTCTGAGTGAACAGGATGAAAAAAGATTAAAGGCACTGACAAATCAGTTATCCAAAGATCGTCTGGTATTCGATGCGACCGTTTACGATGCAGAAGGCGTTCTGGTTGCATCCAGCGATTCAGCACTGAGTGTCAGAGATGTTCTCGGGCTGGATACCCCGCTTCAAACCGCCAGGATTGGTCGTCAGCAATTAGTTGAGCCGGTGATCAATGAAGGGAATGTGATTGGTTTTATCCGGATTACGTTCGAAACAGGCAAAGTGACAGCGATCTCAGATCATCACTACCGCAAGAGTGATCGGTATATGTACATGATGATTGTCACAAGCTTTATCAGCGGACTCTTACTGGCTTTTCTGCTCCGCAAGAGAAGCTATACACGCAGTTCTGATAATATCTTATTAAAACATACGGGATAAATCATATCCCGTATGTGACAGATTCAGGAATTAGCACTCTGAAATCAGAACAGATTCCAGTGCAATCTCAATCATCTCGTTAAATGTTGTCTGGCGCTCCTGAGCGGTCGTTTGCTCACCGGTTTTAATATGATCGGATACGGTACAAATTGTTAATGCTTTAGCACCATATTCAGCAGCAACCCCATAAATTCCGGCGGCTTCCATTTCTACGCCGACAATGCCGTATTTGTCCATGACATCAAACATTTCAGGATCAGGCGTATAGAACAGTTCTGCTGAAAAAAGGTTACCAACTTTCACCGGAATGCCTTTCTTCTTTGCTGCTTCTTCAGCTGCTTTGACCATCTGGTAATCTGCTATCGCAGCAAAATCATGATTTTTAAAGCGAATACGGTTAACTTTAGAATCTGTACAAGCGCCCATACCAATCACGACATCTCTGACATGAATATCTTTGCTGACTGCACCACAGCTACCCACACGGATAACTTTCTTAACACCAAAATCTTTAATTAACTCAGTGACATAAATTGAGCAGGATGGAATTCCCATACCATGCCCCATCACTGATACTTTTTTGCCTTTATAGGTACCGGTATAGCCGTACATATTTCTTACATCACAAACCTGTACGACATCTTCCAGAAAAGTCTCCGCAATAAACTTTGCTCTCAGTGGATCTCCGGGCATCAATACAACATCTGCAAAATCACCTGGTTCAGCATTAATATGTGGCGTTGCCATAATTATCTCCTATTCAATCAGCATTCTTTTATGGATAGTTTCGATATCCGCAGAATCAATATGAGCCTGCCCCGGCAGACGAATCATCAGACACTCCCAGCGTTGACAGTAAACTATTCAACAGGCTGGAAGCACCAAAACGGTAATGACGGCGATCAACATGGTCTTTACCCAAAATTTCATCAGCAATCGCTAAATAATGAGCGGCTTCTTCAGCAGTGCGGACACCACCAGCAGCTTTGAAACCAACCTTATCAATGACATCCAGATCACGAATCACTTCCATCATCATTCTTGCTGATTCCGGAGTTGCATTCACCGGCACTTTACCGGTAGAAGTCTTGATAAAATCAGCCCCGGCCCGGATAGCAATCTCAGAAGCCTGTTTGATTAACGCTTCTGTCTTTAATTCACCGGATTCAATAATGACTTTAAGTAACTTCCCGTCACAAGCTGCTTTACATTGCCTGACCAGCTCAAAGCCTGTCTTTTCATCTCCGGCCATCAACGCACGATAAGGGAAAACGACATCAACTTCATCTGCGCCCTTTTCAACAGCATCACGCGTTTCAGAAACTGCGACTTCAATATTATCATTCCCATGAGGGAAATTAGTCACCGTTGCAATTTTGATATCCGGTGTTCCCTGTGCCTGAAGGGTTTGTCTGGCAACAGAAATGAATTGAGGATAAATACAGACCGCTGCCGGTGTCCCGACAGGTGTTTTTGCATTATGGCAAAGAGCAATCACCTTATCGTTAGTATCATCTTCATTCAGTGTTGTCAGATCCATTAACTGAAGCGCTCTGATAGCTTCAGCGTTCAAATCATTCATATTTAAACCCCTATTAAAAAATGAGTCGGACACTCATCTCATTAAAATAAAAATGCTCCAAAGAATTCACTCCGGAGCATATCAAATAACATTCAACCCGACGATTAAATTGACAGGAATAAACCGGCAATCGTTGCAGCCATCAGGTTAGACAAAGTTCCTGCAATGACGGCTTTAATTCCCATTCTGGCAATATCGTGGCGACGACCAGGCGCCATGCCACCTAAACCACCCAGCAGGATTGCAATTGAAGACAGGTTAGCGAATCCGCACAGCGCAAAAGAAATGATTGCCGACGTTTTTTCTGACATCACCTGACCAGTAGAAGCAACCACCTGAGCGTGTTCTCCGATGTAAGGTACAAAATTAGAATAAGCAACAAACTCATTTAAAACGACTTTCTGCCCGATAAAAGAACCGGCAACTGTTGCTTCTGACCATGGCACACCGATAATGAAAGCCAGCGGAGAGAATAACCAGCCCAGAATACTGTTCAGAGATAGCTCAGGCATGCCAAACCAGCCGCCGACGCCACCCAGAATACCATTGAGTAAAGCAATCAGTCCGATGAAGGCCAACAGCATTGCACCCACATTCAACGCCAGTTGCATCCCTGTGGAAGCGCCTCCAGCGGCAGCATCAATAAAGTTTGAAGGCTTCTCTTCATCAAAATCTTTCATCTCATCATTCACCGGTTGATCAACTTCCGGTTTCAGAATTTTCGCAAATAATAACCCGCCGGGAGCAGCCATAAATGAAGCAGCAATCAGGTACTCCAGAGGCACACCAAGTTGTGCATAACCAGCTAAAACACTTCCTGCGATAGACGCAAGACCACCGCACATAATGGCAAAAAGTTCAGACTCAGTCATTTTGGCAATATAAGGGCGAACAACCAGTGGTGCTTCTGTCTGGCCAACAAAGATATTGGCCGCAGCAGACATTGACTCTGCACGGGAAGTCCCCAACGCTTTTTGCAAACCACCGCCAATAATCTTAATGACCCAAGGCATCACCCCGATATAGTAAAGCACCGCGATTAGTGAACAGAAGAAAACAATGGCAGGCAAAACCTGAAATGCAAAGATGAACCCAATTCCATCAACTGAGAAATTCACCAGATTCCCAAACAGAAATTGTGTACCGTCTTTACCATAGTTAATGACATGCTGAATACCATTTGTAATACCAGCAAGAAGATCACGCCCCCATGGGCTGTAAAGTACAAATGCTCCCAGGAAAAACTGGATAGCAAAGGCACCACCTACAGTTCGCAAATTAATCGCTTTACGATTTTCGGAAAGTAAAACAGCTATGCCAAGCAATGCCACAATGCCAATCAGGCTCATTAGCAGACTCATAGTTAATGTTGTTCCTTAGCGGTTAATTAATAAATAATGAATGAAGTGGAATTCATGTGGCAATTATACTGAGCAAAATGACTAAAAGTAATGATCAATCACGCTTTAATAAAAAACAAACATTTCATACATAAAAAAAAGAGAAGCTGGTCACACCAAGGCCATTGAAATCAAATTTATCAAGCAATATGATTTACAAACTAGCAACATGAGCAAAGCCACTCCCCCTGATAATAGTTTTGTCATCATTAGCTGAAAGGAATCAGCAAAGGCATTTATATACATGTGTTTTTTTTCCTGATTTATCTGGTTATCTCACCTGAAAACAGGACAGATATCATTAATGATAAATGCACCATTTTGGCGCTCACCAACGAAAGGAATCGTAAAAAATGCAACAAAAATAAAACAATAAAAAAACACTTCTTCCCAGCTTTATTGATTGTCTTTATAGAAATGACACTTAATTTGAAACACGCACTTTTTTTTTTACAGGCAAACGATAAACTGATGATGATAAAACCATATAACAGACGTCTCTCTTATCTTTCATCGGAAGACATCTATATCAGAATGACAACAAATAGGGATTTATAGAGTGAAAAAGTCCATCCTGAAGCTATCTGCACTGACTTTAGCCATCACTTCATTTCACGTTTTTGCTCAGGCAAAACCAGCCGTGATTTATGATACTGCCGGAAAATTTGATAAATCGTTCAATGAAGCCGTTTACCGGAACGGTGTTATCGCGATGAAAAATGAAGAAGGCGTCAAAGTCCGGGAATATGAACCTCAAAATGAAGCACAACGCGAGCAGGGTTTGCGCCGTCTGGCCAGCCGGGGATATTCTCCGATTGTAGCCGTCGGTTTCAACATGGCTTCTGCAGTTGATAAAGTTGCCGGTGAATTCCCTAAGATCCACTTCACTATTCTGGATATGGTTGTCAACAAACCGAATGTACAGTCTGTTGTATTTAAAGAACATGAAGGTTCTTTTTTAGTTGGCGCACTTGCGGCGAAGATGTCCAAAACCGGTACAGTCGGCTTTGTCGGCGGTATGGATATCCCGCTGATTCGTAAATTCGAATGTGGCTATGAACAGGGCGCAAAATATGCCAACCCTGAAATCAATGTTTTGCAAAATATGACCGGGTCAACTCCGGCTGCTTTCGCGGATCCGGCTAAGGGTTCAGAGCTGGCAAAATCACAATTCTCTAAAGGAGCGGATGTGATTTATGCCGCTGCCGGTGGTACAGGTCTGGGGGTTTATCAGGCTGCTGCCGATGCCGGAAAATATGCAATCGGTGTCGATTCGAATCAAAACCACCTGCATCCGGGGACCATGCTGACATCTATGGTTAAAATGGTTGGTGCAGCCGCAAAAGACAGCTGGAATGAGGAAATCAAAGGCGAATGGAAGCCTGGTATCAAAGTTCTGGGACTGAAAGATAATGCGGTTGACTGGGCCTATGACAAATACAATAAGCCACTGATTTCCGGTGATATAAAAGCTTATATGGCCGGTCTGAAGAAAGATATTGTTTCAGGGAAAATCAAGGTTCATGACTATATGTCTGATAATACCTGTAAGTACTGAGAGCAGGGAACACAATCTTTAATGATGGATTTTGACCTGCATATTTCTGATTTGTAACAGACAGAAAACCGTCAAAACCAAATATATACCCAAACAACAATATCAATGAATACGCCGCTGTTTCCAGTGGCGTATTCTTATGCAAATGAAACACTATTAACTTTGTATCTTCGTCTATTTCGTTTTTTATTGTTAATTCAGGAAGTCGTCCCGTGGCCCAATCGCAAAATTATGCTATTGAACTTAAGAATATAGATAAACGGTTTGGTAGCGTTCATGCCAACCAGGCTATCGATTTACAAGTTCCAGCCGGAACAATCCATGGCATCATTGGTGAAAATGGTGCAGGTAAATCGACACTGATGAGCATTATCTATGGCTTTTATCACCCTGATTCAGGCCAAATGCTGATTCATAATCAACCTTATCACCCATCCAGCTCTCAGGACGCTATTGCAGCCGGAGTTGGTATGGTGCACCAACACTTTATGCTGGTTGACACTTTTACTGTTCTTGAAAATATTATTCTTGGTGCTGAAACAGGATGGAAGCTGGAAGACAGTTTATCCGCAGCCAGGAAAAAACTACTTCAGCTTGAACAGGACTATGGTCTGGAAGTACCGCTGGACGCTGTGGTCGGCAAACTGCCTGTCGGTCTGCAACAACGGGTAGAGATCCTGAAGGCTCTTTACCGTGGCGCGAAAATTCTCATTCTGGATGAGCCAACAGGAGTCCTGACACCGCAGGAAGCCGACCATTTATTTAAAATTCTGGATAAGCTCCGGGCACAGGGAACCACCGTCATGATCATCACCCATAAACTGCGTGAAGTTCTGGCAATCACTGATAATGTTTCTGTCATGCGACAGGGGCAGATGGTCTCTCATGTCGCTACGGCAGAGACAAACCGGGAAGAGCTTGCAGAAATGATGGTTGGCAGAAAGGTTCGTCTGCAGGCGGATAAAACCCCATCTCACCCGAAAGAAGAACTGATCCGGGTGCAAAACCTGAGTTATGTTGATAGTGCCGGCGTAAAGCGGGTCAAAGACATCAGTTTCTCTGTCCGTCAGGGAGAGTTAGTCGGTATTGCAGGTGTATCCGGCAATGGCCAGTCAGAAATTCTCAACCTGCTGTCCGGAATCACCCCCCCCAGTTCCGGTACAATTGAACTGAATGGAAATACCATCAGTGCAGAGCAGCCATCCGATCCTCAAAAAGTCCGGGCAATGGGTGTCGGGCATATTCCGGAAGACCGGCATAAACAGGGCCTGATCAATAAATTTGAAGCCAGAGAAGCCTACATATTGGGCTATCATCATCTGGATAAATATAACCGGGGACTTTTACAAGACACAAAATCGATTGAAAGTCATTGTCAGGAAAGCATGAATAAATGGGATGTTCGCCCGAATGACATCCATCTGAAAACGGCGAATTTTTCCGGCGGGAACCAACAAAAACTGGTGATTGCACGCGAGATGGAAGAAAACCCGGATGTCCTGCTCATCGGACAACCAACCCGGGGTGTCGATATCGGGGCGATTGAATATATTCATCAGCAAATCATTGCCTGCCGGGATGCGGGAAAGGCCGTATTGATGGTTTCTGTTGAGCTGGACGAAATTCTGAGTCTGGCTGATCGGATTATCGTTGTTTTTGATGGTTCGATTGTCGGCGAACTCGATGCAGCACAGGCCGACGAAAAAACACTGGGATTAATGATGGCTAACATTGTTCCGGACCATATTAAAAATCCGTCCTCCCGGGGAGAGCAATCATGAGTCAGACAAAAACCCCCGCATGGGTCACTATCGGTTTACTTCCGGCAATCAATGTCATGGTTGCCTTTCTGGTTTCCGCACTCTTGTTTATCTACATTGATATTAATCCGCTGGATGCCGTGAAAATCATGTGGACCGGCGCTTTTGGCTATGCCGAAGGCCTGGGTTATACGCTGTATTACACCACCGGATTTATTTTCACCGGATTAGCCGTTGCCGTCGCTTACCATGCTGGTCTGTTTAACATCGGTGTCGAAGGACAGGCGTATATCGGCGGCCTTGGCGTCGGGCTGGTTTGCCTGACTCTCGGAGATGTGGCGCCCTGGTATATTGTATTCCCTGTCGCGATCCTTGCCGGGGGAATATTTGGCGCTGCCTGGGCCTTCCTGCCTGCTTATCTGCAGGCAAAACGCGGGTCACATATTGTGATTACAACGATAATGTTTAACTTTATCGCGTCTTCACTGATGGCCTATCTGCTGGTCGATATATTAAAGCCGGAAAACACAATGGCTGTAGAAAGCCGGGTGTTTGCCAAAGCAAGCTGGCTGCCGAAAATTCATGATGTCTTTGCAGCCTTTGGTATTGAAGTCGCCTCAAGCCCGCTCAATATCAGCTTTATTTTTGCTCTCTTATGTTGTGTTTTTGTCTGGCTGTTTATCTGGCATTCCCGCTGGGGATATGAAATCAGGTCAGTCGGAGCCAATGCATCTGCTGCCGATTATGCAGGTATCAGTTATCTGAAGATTGTCGTAATCGCGATGTTAATCTCAGGCATGCTGGCCGGTTTTTTTGGCATTAATGTACTTCAGGGCGAACTTCATCAAATTAAACTCAACTTTGTTGAAGGCTTTGGATTTACCGGCATCGCAGTCGCATTAATGGGACGAAACCACCCGGCAGGTGTATTCCTGGCCAGTCTGCTTTTTGGCTTCTTATATCAGGGAGGTGCAGAGCTGAGCTTTGAGTATGGCGTAGACCGGAATATTGTCGTCGTCTTACAAGGGCTGGTGATCCTTTTCTCTGGTGCACTTGAGCATATGTTCAGACCAACACTTGAACGTCTCTATCTGAAATTATTTTCTTCCGAACGGGGAGTGGCATAACCATGTTTGAAACCATAATTCTTATGCTTGATGCAACGATCCGGGTTGCAACGCCACTCATTCTTGCTGCATTGGCAGGCATGTTCAGTGAACGCTCCGGGGTTGTCAATATTGCGCTGGAAGGGAAGCTACTCTCAGCAGCCTTCGCTGGTGCAGCAACTGCACATATCACAGGTTCTGCCTGGGCTGGTCTGTGTGCCGGGGTATTTATTTCCGTACTTTTGGCGCTTTTACACGGATTTGCCTCAATCACTCACAGAGGTGATCAGGTCGTCAGTGGGATGGCGATTAATATTCTTGCTGCCGGGCTGACAGTCACTCTGGGCCGCTACTGGTTCTCACAAGGCGGGCAGACACCGGCTTTATCCGGAGATGCCAGATTCGCACCTTTAACGCTTCCTGGTGCTGATGCTGTCAAAGATACGCCAGTTATCGGATTAGTTTACTCCGAATTAATCAGCGGCCACTCTGTGATTGAATACCTTGCATTTATTATCGTGCCGCTCAGCTGGTATCTGTTATTTAAAACCCGGTTCGGACTTCGGTTACGGGCTGTGGGAGAATCGCCTTCAGCGGTCGATACTGCTGGTATTTCCGTGATAGGCATGCGCTACGGGGCGATGGTTATCTGTGGCATTCTCGTCGGACTGGGGGGTGTATATCTGTCTGTCGGGCAGACCGCTCAATTTATTCCCAATATGAGTGCAGGTAAAGGTTATATGGCTCTGGCTGCCCTAATTTTTGGTAAATGGCGTCCTTTTAATGCCCTTGCTGCCTGTCTGTTATTTGGTTTCCTTGATGCTCTGGCAATCAGGCTTCAGGGAACAAGCATCGGTGGTATGATGATACCGGTTCAGGCTATTGAAGCCCTTCCGTATGTATTAACGGTATTCCTGCTTGCCGGTTTTATTGGCAAAGCAGTCGCACCGAAGGCAATTGGCGTGCCGTATACAAAAGAGCGCGAATAATACAGATTGTATCCCCGGTTAACCTCAAGATGCATGTTCAGCGAGATTGATTGGTTTTTGAGCAAGGCACTGATTTGCAGACATAGTCATTCTACGTTGAAAATCAGTCAAACAGGACAGGGGCCAATCAATCTCGCCCTTCGGGAGCTCATTAACCGGTTCATTTCTGCGTCAAACAACCTCGAAAGGCGTCATCATTCCTTCGGTTGTTTTCCTTAAACTGAACCTGTTGATGAAGCTCTGAATTCTGTATCTTGAGGTCATTTGGGTATATCTGTTGGAATTCATCATAAAGGGGAGCACACTCTCCTTTATGGTTTCACCTCATGACCCGCAGCGGATCTCTCCTCATCCAAACCATAAAGCTGACAACTATTGCGCCATAGCTGCTGCGATAATTCCAAAGCCGGCATATCCTTCAATGACACCAGCGCTTTAAATATTTCAACCAGCCGTCCTGGATGATTGGGCTGTCCCTGAAAACCACATACCGGCATATCCGGTGCATCCGTTTCAATCACGATGGATTCAACCGGAAGCTGGCTGATAGCCCGACGGGTTTTACCGGCTCTGGTGTAAGTCACCACACCGCCTACACCAATCTTAAAACCAAGGTCAGTGAAGGCTCTGGCCTGTTGGTAGCTGCCGGAAAAACCATGAAGCACCCCGCCATAAGTAAACCGGGCCTGTTTCAGTAAATAAATCAAACGATCATGTGTTTTACGGCTGTGTAAGATCAATGGAAGCCTGGCCTGAGTTGCCAGACTGAACTGAGCGAGAAGAATACGTTCCTGCAAGGGCGCCGGAATATCAACAACACCATCTAATCCGCATTCTCCGATAGCAACACACTCCCTGCCTGCATGTATCAGCGATTGTTCAAGGTCAGCCAGTGTTTTTTCACTGTCAGCTTGCAAGAAATATGGATGAATTCCCAGACCATAATAAATCTGAGAGGTAAAACGCTCTGCCAGCTGAGCTGCCCGTTGCCAGTTTTGGGCACCAATAGAAGGAATGACGAACCGTTCCACCCCTTTCTCTCTGGCAACCAGCAGATGATGCTCAAAATCAGCCGCAAAGACATCAAAGTCAAAATGACAATGGGTATCAAACAACCTGAGCTTTTTCGCATCATCACTCATATTTGTTACCAGGCGGGGCAATCAGGACGCATCATCATACGGATGAAGGATCAGACTCATCCCGTTTAAACACCAGTTCAGTCGCCGTCGACTCGGCTTCTGCATAATAATAACCGGCGACATCAAACTCTTTCAGCTTCTCCGGGCTATCGATCCGGTTATCCACCACAAAACGGGCCATCATACCTCTGGCTTTTTTTGCATAAAAGCTGATCACTTTGTACTGCCCGTTTTTCTGATCTTTAAACACCGGTGTGATAATCTGCCCGGCAACTTTTTTCGGGTTCACTGCTTTAAAGTACTCATTTGATGCCAGGTTCACTAATACCTGACTTTCCTGAGCATGCAAGACCTGGTTCAGCTTTTCAGTAATGATATCGCCCCAAAACTGATAGAGATTGTTTCCTCTGGAATTTGCAAGACGAGTCCCCATTTCCAGACGATAAGGCTGCATCAAATCAAGTGGTCTCAGCAAACCGTACAGTCCGGAAAGGATTCTCAGGTGAGACTGGGTAAATTCAAAATCCTCGTCACTCAGCGTTTGTGCTTCAAACCCGGTATAAACATCCCCTTTAAAGGCCAGAATCGCCTGCCGGGCATTCTCATGAGAAAAATCCGGATGCCATTGTGCAAAACGTGCGACATTCAACCCGGCGATTTTATCACTGACTTTCATCAGTGAGGCTATATCTGCCGGTGTCAGCTGACGGCAAACATCTATCAATAATTCCGAATCCGCCAGTAATTCAGGTATCGTATGTTGCTCTGTCGTAACCGGCGATTCATAGTCCAGTGTTTTGGCAGGTGAAACAACCATTAGCATAGTTTTCTTCCTTTTTCTCTGACTTTTAGTATGCGCCAGACTGGTCTGGCCGGGTCTCCTGTGAGGCAATTATAACCTGTTATCTGTAGATTCAGATGGTTTGAATATTCCGGATCCCCTGTTTTAAAATCAGCCTACAAAAAAAACCATGCATTGTCTGCATGGTTTTTTCTATCTGTACGATTGAAACAGGCAATCAGTCGTCTTTATTATCCCAGATTCCATCTTCCAGTTGAGAATGAAGTTCAGGGTAATCTTTCACATTAAATGTAGGCAACTTCCCTTCTTTCAACTGCTGGTTATAATCTTTCGCCAGTTTCACCGCAACACCGGATAATAACAACATCGCAGCAAGGTTCACAATCGCCATCAATCCCATGGAAACATCAGCCAGAGCCCACACTGTCGGTACTGTCGCCAGCGCCCCGAACATCACCATACATAGGAAGACTATCCGGAATATCGCCAAACCTTTCTTATTATTGTGCTCAAGGAAGATCAGGTTCGTTTCAGCATAAGAATAGTTTGCAATGATCGACGTAAAGGCAAAGAAGAAGATAGCAAACGCGATAAAGATACCACCCCAGTCACCCACCTGTGAATTCAACGCAAGCTGAGTCAGTTCGATACCGGTGATTTCACCATGAGGAACATATTCACCTGACATGAGGATAATGGCAACAGTCGCTGAACAAATCACGATAGTATCAATGAAAACACCCAACATTTGCACATATCCCTGAGAAGCAGGGTGCGGCGGATATGGTGTTGCAGAAGCAGCAGCATTGGGCGCAGAACCCATACCTGCTTCGTTTGAGAACAAACCACGTTTCACACCATTAATCATTGCCTGAGCAACCATGTAACCAATACCACCGGCAGCAGCTTCCTGGAACCCAAAGGCACTCTTAATCACCAGACTGAATACTGCCGGTAATTTATCCAGATTACTCAGCAAGACGAAAATAGCGATAGCCAGATAAACCAAAGCCATCAAAGGCACAATCAGTTCAGCTGTTCTTGCGATCTTACGAATACCGCCGAAGATGACAAACGCAGACAGCAATACAATCACCAGGCCGCTATACATTGGCTGAACACCAAAAGCAGTCGTCATTGCATTGGTAATTGAGTTCGCCTGAACCGCATTAAATACCAAACCAAAAGCAATCATCAGGAAGATAGAGAAAAGAACGCCCATCCAGCGCATGCCGAGTCCTTTTTCCATATAGTAGGCAGGACCGCCACGATAATTTCCATCCTTATCTTTAGTTTTATATAACTGGGCCAGTGTACTTTCAGCAAATGAAGTGGCCATCCCCACCATTGCTGTCACCCACATCCAGAAAATCGCACCGGGTCCACCCATTGTCAGGGCAACGGCGACACCCGCCATATTTCCTGTTCCAACCCGGGCAGCAAGGCTGGTACATAGCGCCTGAAAAGATGAGATACCTGCCTTGTCAGCTTTACGGCTATTCTTAAGCACCTTGAACATGTGTAAAAAGTGCCTGACCTGAATAAAACCTAACCGAATCGTAAAATAAACACCAACGCCGACAAGCAGATAAACCAGAATTGACCCCCAAAGCAGGTCATTTATTAAATTAATTAAGTCTGTCACAGAAACCTCTTAAAGAGCATCAAATGCCGTTTTACGGCTGAGTATTATTTTTCGTTGTACTGCGACATCCTTATCGCGATGCAATCACCTGAACGACTCAATATCATGACGACTGACATTGATTTCACCAACATTTATCACTCAGAACTATCCATGTCTGTTTTGTCTATCATCTGGATAATGATGAAACATTATCCACTCAAGGCAGAAGATAATGCTATTGAAGTATCAAAAAATCAATATACATCTCCATGTTTAATTTCAAACCTTCGGTTAACTTCCACTTATATTTATTTACATTTGAAATAAAAATGTGCAACATCTAATTTACACCGGTATGCCATTCATATCGTTGAGATTGCAAAAAATCAACGTTTTTTATTCTGAGAACGACAAATGAAGAAACGAGTAAAAGCAAGAGATTGAGTAACTTCCTAACTGATGAACTATCAGATAAAACCATTCAAAAACTGAGTGTATATAAAAAATATACCAAAAAAGAGCAGATTTTTAACAAACCAGCAAAAGAGAAATGTTTAGAAAAAACATCAAATGAACAAAAAATAATCAGTTTTTTTGTGGCACTGGTACAAAAATTGACATTTGAATAGAAAATAATTCACCAAACCGAAATAAATGAGAAATAAATCATAGATAGATTTTCAGAAACTATGCTAATTAAGCATTAAGAGCAACTGTAAATCAGGGGAGCTGATTATGGACGACTTGCATTTTGAGGAACTACTCGATAAAGAAATCGGAAAAATACGTGTAACCCGCTCTAAACCAACCAAACGCAAGTGGAGAGAAATCGAAGCTGTACGGGACAAGAGGCGTCTCCGGAAGGAACTCATGGAGATGGATGTTTGCTTTGAAGATGATATAGATTTATGAATTCGAAAAGGCTCCCCTGACAGGGAGCCTTTTCATTGATAATCGAGCAGAATAAAGTCAGGATTGTTCCTTCCTTTCTTCTCTCAGTAGCTGTGCCAGCTGTTTATAACGATCTGCAATAGTTTCACCGAAAACAGGATCGTCTTCGCTGTATGTCCACTGGCTTTCAATCACCTTCCAGTCATCCACAGTGAATGTTTTATCAATCAGCGGTAAGACTTCCCTTTCTTCAAACTCCAGGTGTTTTTTCTGCACCAGAATAAAATCAGCTAACTGATCCATAAAAATGTCTTGTGGCACAATGACATCCTGCAGAATCATATCAACGACATCCAGAAAAGCATGCGTCTTCTCGGCGAGGCGCTTATGATCGGCTTCAAGATCAGCAATGCAGGCCTTTTCCCCATAATTCTGAATATAGTAATTGTACATCAGGTCTTCTTTCGGATGATGTGCTGCTTCTGAATGAGAGGAAAGGTAATCGACAATCTCCCTGACTAAAGAATAGTTGATCTTCTGTTCGTTCTGCAGCGAGTATAATTTCTTACTCAGGATTGCTAACAGCCGGGTCATATAACTATGTTCTCGTCTAATCCGTTCAATCATCATCATGCTTCTCCTGTGCATTGTGTCAAACAGATTGTATATATAGTCCGCTTTTGTTGCCATGACTGCCGTCGAAAAATTAAACCTCACCCGCATTCAGCGTTGGTAACCAGTCAACCGGCTCTTCTCCAATCTGAGTAAGATATTGATTTGTTTTAGAAAAATGCTGACAACCAAAAAAACCACGGTGAGCAGATAGTGGTGAGGGGTGAGGCGCTTTCAGAACATAGTGCCTGGTTTGATCAATAAACCGGCCTTTTTTCTGGGCGTGGGAACCCCACAGTAAAAATACGATATTCTCACCGTGCTGATTCAGTGCTTCAATGACTTTATCTGTAAAAAGTTCCCATGAGGTCGTATTTGCGTGCGAATGCGCTTTGCCCTGCTCAACCGTGAGAACCGTATTTAAAAGAAAAACACCCTGATCAGCCCAGCTTTTCAGATATCCGTGTTCAGGAATCGCAAAACCGGCAATATCCTGAGCCAGTTCTTTATACATGTTCACCAGTGAAGGCGGTGTTTTGACACCCGGTAAAACAGAGAAGCATAATCCATGAGCCTGATTTGGCCCGTGATAAGGATCCTGACCGATAATAACAACCTTGACTTTGTTAAACTCGGTATAACGAAATGCATTAAAAACATCTTTTGCCGGCGGGTAAATTACTTTTCCTGACTGACGCTCTGATTCAACATAATCAATCGTTTGTTTGAAGTAATCCTGTTGTTTTTCCGATCCGATGACGTCGTGCCATGTCAGTGAAGTGGTCATGATGAGCAGTCCTGAAAATATAGAAAAGTCCTATTGTAATCAGAAAACTGCTCTGCGACATAGTGGAATGGCTATTTTTCATTAGGATGGACTGCGCTGTGGTGCCCGGTGGTGCCCTTGTCCTTTAACATGACGATGAGGAACAGGTAAAGGAGGTGCAGAATAACCTGCGCTGCAATCAATATAATCTTTCATAATACTCTCCAAAATCAGCTCAGTGTAGCCGTCAGATTTTAACTACTTCAGATTTTAACTACTTCAGATTTTAACTACTTCAGATTTTAAGTACTTCAGGCTTTAAGCACTTCACCGAAACAGAAAGAAGTACTGTTCGCCCGTATTTCATTTTGATGAAAGTTTTATGCCAGCTTCGTTATCTGCACTCAATAAACGACTAATCACAGGAAAACATTCGTAATTGGGATATTTCCCCGGGCCATAATTGCGGGTCCGTTGTTTCCAGAATCAGAGAAATATGATTAAAATCAGCATGTTGAGAAATATATTCGAAACACGACCATCCGATCATCCCCAACCCTAAAGATTGATGCCTGTCGACATGGCTCCCCAGATCTGTTTTTGAATCATTAAGATGCATTGCTTTCAGATAGTGCATCCCAACGATCTGATCAAACTCAGAAAAAGTCTTGTGACATGATTCCGCGCTTCTCAAATCATAGCCCGCGGCAAACAAATGGCATGTATCAAGGCATACACCAACACGCGCCTTATCTTCCACCAGTTCGATGATCCTTGCCAGATGCCCGAATTCGTTTCCCAGATTTGTTCCCTGCCCCGCTGTATTCTCAATCACGGCAATCACATCAGGAACTTGTCTGTGGGCAAGGTTGATTGATTCAGCGATGCGCTCAAGACATTGTTCAACAGAGATCTTCTTTAAATGACTTCCGGGATGAAAGTTCAGCAGATGCAACCCCAGCTGATGACAACGGGCCATCTCGTCAATAAAAGCCAGTCTGGACTTTTCAAGCTTCTCTGGTTCAGGCGATCCCAGATTAATCAGATAAGAATCATGCGGTAAAATATGCTGCGGCAGAAAACCAAATTTCCGGCAATTTTCCTTAAATTCCCGGATAGCTTGATCTGAGAGTGGTTTTGCAGCCCATTGCCGCTGATTTTTAGTAAATAAAGCAAAAGCATTTGCTCCAATCTCAAACGCCCTTGCAGGTGCATTTTCAACACCTCCGGCAGCAGAAACATGTGCACCGATAAACTTGACATTTTGTTTCCGGATTTTGTCACTCACATTGCCCATTTGATGCGTCTATCCCGTAGTAAATTGACAACAAAGAAATAAAACTAAAAAAAATTTTAAGTTTTAAAAAAGATTAATAACCCTATATTTCAATATTTTATTGATGAGAATCAAGAAAAACCTGATACAACATCGAAAAATAAAGGTGGACTTTTGACCTAAATCAATATAAAAAATAAGGATATTAGGTATTCAATCCCTGGCTCAACCAGGTTATAAATTAACATCAATAAATCTCACAATCATTGTGAATAAGGAGAAAGCTATGATCCAAGGCATCCAAATAACTCAATCAGCAAATGCCCAGCTCGTTAACTCCATCTGGCTTATCGATCAAGAAAAAAATGAAGCACGTTGTGTTGCAGCTGAGTCTGGCTACACAGCGGATCAAGTTGTACCAGTGAGTGATCTTGGCGACTATGAAAGCCGTGAACTTTCCATTGAAGCAGCACCAAAAGTTGAAGGTGGACAACACCTGAATGTGAACGTATTAAAACGTGAAACGCTGGAAGATGCGGTTGAGAATCCGGAAAAATATCCTCAGCTGACAATTCGTGTTTCTGGTTATGCTGTACGTTTTAATTCACTGACTCCGGAACAACAACGCGATGTGATTGCACGTACTTTTACTGAGTCAATGTAATAAAGCAGATTGATTAAAAAAGCGGCATATTTGTGCTAACTCCTATCACTTAAGGTGCTTGGAGCGAACTGGATAGCGGGTCTTACTTATACGAACGGTCCTTGATTTGGGCCGTTTTTTTCGCTCAGGCAAGATGTAGCGTTTTACACGTTCACGCATCGCCCTCAGTTTTTTGGGGATCGAGCCTGGTGAAGCTATTGCACACCACATGAGCTCGTCCTGGATATCTCGAAGCGCCATCATAAAACTGATCCGCAAAGGTGATACCCCTGCCTCTTTAGCAATACGGCTTATCTCCAAACGAACAAGGTTGTAGGCGATAAGTATTCCCCATATTTCTTGTTCCACTCCCTCAACTGACTGGCTTCGCAGTAACACTTCATCCTCAAGCATATCGTGCTTTATTTCGCCGTAGCTGTTCTCAACTTCCCACCGCTCAAAATAGACATCAAGCAGAGATTGGAGACTATACTGGCTGTCGGTTAGAGAGGTAAGGAGCCCTTTGATATGGTTGGGTTGCTCTTGCTCCGGGTAAAGAACGAGCCTTGCTTGCCATTTTTCAGGTAGGCTCGGGTCTTGCCTTAATGCATGTTGAGAGACGCTCATCTCCACTATTAAATCTCGACCCTCCTCATCCAGCTGTTCGATAACTTCATACTGAGTATTAGATTTTATCGGGGTCATCCAATGGCTTGAACCGTGTTGTCGTGACCAGTTAATCATCAGCTCTGCACTTAGGTAGCATCGGTCAAAAATAGTAAGGGAGTTGGCAGGAACTGAGGGAATGAGCTGCTTTGCATAGTTCACTTCGCCTGTAGAACTTGGGCCAAAAGCAACATTATAGAGTAGACGGCTGCGTAGGGAGCAAAGTGCACATAATCTGACAATAGGGTATTCGGTATGGCGAGTTTTGCTGTGTTTAACGTAATGAAAATGTTCGGCCAGAGGACTGGTATCATGCGTTCTAAACTGGGTGCCATCGACCGAGAAAAGTCTCAGCCCATACCATGTATCTTTATTGTCTTCCGCACCTGTCCAATGCTCGGCTGTTAAAGAGAATAGGGCTTCGAGAGGTTTGGCTGTTAATCGCTTTCTTGCTTGGGGTATAGCGCTTGGAGCAATGGACTCTCCCAGAGAATTAGAAAGCTTCAGATCTAATTTATCAAGTACATCAGTAATAGGCCGGTCACGGTACAAACCAATTCCAACAACGAGCCAGACTACGAGCTCAGCAGGTAGCTTTCGCCGCCTCATGCTCGCTTTATTTGTTTCATCAAGTGCTTGATTTATCCACTCTAGTGGAAGCTCTTTTTGAAAGAGTGCAAGAGATTCCGGAGAAGCAAAGTCATCAACATCAATAAGCCAGTGAGCCAACATAAAAATACCCTCAAACATAAATGCTTGAGGGTATTTTCAACCAACCACAGGATCGTTCAACTGATCATTTACTTAACTGATCGGAGTTAGCATATTTGTGCCGCTTTTTATTATTGCCGAAAACAAAACTGAAAAGACAGAGAAAAATAAGTTACTTACCTTTCCCTGTAGATTCATCTTAAGACTGAACGGCTCTCAATACCTGCTTCAATGCTTCGAAATCATCATCCATCTCCTGCGATAACAATTCCATTTCAGCATGTTTAGCCAATGGTCCCGGCAGTTCAATATCGCTGCCAAGAATATCGTCAACAACATCTTTAAACTTCGCCGGATGAGCCGTACAAAGAAACAACCCGGTTTCTCCCGGCTGTAGTTGCTCATCCAAAACCCGGTAAGCAATAGCACCATGTGGCTCACACAGGTAGCCATGCGCATGCAACTCACGAACAGACGCCGCACTTTGCTCATCGGTCACAGCACCTTTTCCGAGCGTTTCCAGTCCCCAGTTTTTGAGGCTGGACAACTCTTCAATACGAGGCCAGTTGTTTGGCTGACTGACATCCATCGCATTCGATGTCGTCGCGATCGTTGGCTTCGGCGCCCATTCACCGGTTTCCAGATAACGCGGAACCGTATCATTGACATTAGTTGAAGCAATGAAGCGCTTCACGGGCAATCCAAGTGCTTTTGCCAGAAGACCAGCCGTCAGGTTGCCAAAGTTTCCGCTTGGGACAGAAACAACCAGGTTTTCCCGCTCTTCTTTCGATAATTGAGCCGCGGCTTCAAAGTAATAACAAATCTGAGCCATCAGGCGACTGATATTGATAGAGTTTGCAGAGTTGAGCCCGACTTCAGTTCTGAGCGCCTGATCATCAAACGCTTGCTTCACTAAAGACTGACAGGCATCAAAATCGCTATTAATTGCCACGGTATGGATGTTTTTACCCAGAGTACAAAATAGCTTTTCCTGTAACGGGCTGATTTTTCCCTTCGGATACAGAATGACAACTTCAATATTCTCCATGCCATAGAAAGCATGAGCTACAGCTGCACCAGTATCTCCGGAAGTTGCTGTCAGTATAGTAATTTTCCCGCCATCCGACACCGCAGCGAGAGACTGAGCCATAAACCGGCCACCAAAATCTTTAAAGGCCAGCGTCGGACCGTGGAACAATTCCAGTGCATAGGTATTATCTTTCACTTTATTTATAGGTGCCGGAAACTGAAATGCCTGACCAACCATCTCCGCCACTTTCTCTTTTGGCAGTTCATCCCCAATCAATGCAGACAAAATTTTTGCACTGCGGGGAACAAAGTCTTCTGCCAGTAAGGCATCAATATCGTCAAACTTTGGTAGCTCAGAAGGAAAAAATAGCCCTTGGTTCCGACCTAATCCCTGACGCACGGCCTGAGAAAAAGAAACCTGTTCATCATTCTCTTTAATGTTATAAAGCTTCATAGCTTACTTCCTGTTAATTTTGAACCCTGTTTATCCAGGCGACAAATATGAACGAATCCATCATTATTTTGTACATAATTATCTGACAGCCATTTTGCAACACGTTCTGCAATGTCCTGACTCTGACAGATACTAAAAAGTGTTGGGCCACTGCCGGAAATACCGGTCGCTAAGGCACCTGCGGTAGAAGCATACTGACGGGCCGCAGAAAATCCAGGTAAAAGTTTTTCCCGGTACGGTTCTGCGATGACATCTTTAATCATGCTGGCTGCCAGTTCTGGCTGACGGGAATAACAGGCATGAACAAAGCCAGACAGATAACGGCCGTGAGCAATGACATCCTGACGACGATACTGAGATGGCAAAATAGCCCGAGCTTCAGCGGTTGAAACTTTGATACCCGGATAAGCCATTACCCAAAACCACTCGTCAAAGCAGGGAATCTCCTGACTGATGATCCCCAACTGCTCAACCATTAATTGTAAACCTCCCAAATAGCATGGCGCGACATTATCATAATGTACACCGCCTGATATTTTTCCTTCCATTTCCCCCATTAAAGCCAGCAACTCATTTTCATTTAATGGCTGGTTATGGAAACGGTTCAGAGCGTCTAAAGCTGCCACAATCGAACAGGCGCTGGAACCCAGACCAGAGCCAATCGGCATATTTTTCTCCAGTGTGATATCGACTGGCTTTAGCGGCACATTCTTTTTCTTTAACTCCCGGGCAAACACCGTCCAGCAATCATAAACGATGTTTTCTTTCGGATTTTCCGGCAAACGATCAACGAAACGACCAACCGCTTCAAGCGTAAAAGGCTCAGATCCGGGTTTCACTTCAACCCGGTCTCCCAGTTTCGTTCCGTCAACAGGTGAAACGGCTGCCCCTAAAACATCAAATCCAACACTAACGTTGCCAATCGATGCCGGCGCATAAACTACAACGCTCTCATTCATTTCACTCATGGATTAAACTCCCAGCTTCCAGCCTAATGTGCGCATTAAATCAGCAAAAACACCCGCTGCGGTCACTTCGGTTCCCGCACCATATCCACGAAGAACCAGAGGAATTGGCTGATAATAACGACTATGGAATGCCAGTGCATTCTCACCGTCTTTAATTTTAAACATTGGATCATCTTCACCAACAGCAGCGATAGAAACTCGACACTGACCATCAGCAATTTCTCCGACATAACGTAACACTTTTCCTGCCGAGCGCGCTTCTTCAATCAGTGAGTTGAAGTACTCATCAGCCTGTGGAAGACGTGCCATAAAGTCATCAATACTTCCGGAAGCATCAAAGCCCGGTGGTAGCGCCAGCTCAACATTCACATCATCCAGTTCCAGCTTCATGCCGGTTTCACGTGCCAGAATCAATAATTTCCGGGCAACGTCCATCCCCGAGAGATCATCTCTTGGATCAGGTTCAGTAAATCCCTTCTCTTTGGCAATCTGAGTTGCCTGACTGAAGCTTAAACCTTCATCAAGTTTACCGAAAATAAATGACAGAGAGCCAGACAGAATCCCGCTGAATTTTTCCAGCTCATCACCGGCAGCGACCAGATTCTGTAAGTTTTCAATCACAGGTAAACCTGCACCAACGGTGGTTTCGTACATCAGCTTCCGTCTTGAAACTCTCGCAACGTCCCTCAGTTGCTGGTAATAAGCCATACTGGCAGTATTTGCTTTCTTGTTTGGAGTAACAACGTGGAAACCAGAAGCCAGAAAATCAGCATACTGTCCTGCAATTTCATCACTTGATGTACAGTCAACCAGAACCGGGTTGATGATATGATTACGCTGAACTAATGCAATTAAACGCGCCAGACTGAACTTCTCAGTCACACCATTTAAACGCTCTTTCCAGTTTTCAAGTTCCAGTCCGTCGGCATCCAGCAATAACCCTTTGCTGTTTGCCAAACCACAGACTCTGACTTCAATACCTTTCGCAGCCAGCTTTTCCTGCTGACGGTGAATCTGATCAATCAGCTCTCCGCCAACCCCACCGACACCCAACACGAAAACGTCCAGATAATGCTTCGAATTAAACAGATTCTCATGACATGCTTTAATTGCTTCAGAGATCTTGTCTTCAGGAATCACAGCGGAAATAGCACGCTCGGAAGATCCCTGTGCAATGGCGATGATATTAACGTGCACTTCAGCCAGAGAAGTGAAAAACTGAGAAGCAATGCCGCTGGCCGTTCTCATACCGTCACCGACTAAAGTGATGATAGACACATCATCGATAAATTCGACCGGCTCGAGAATACCGTCTTTTAATTCAAGCTCAAAAGATTCAGACAGCACACGTTTTGCTCTGAGTTTATCTTCTGCTTCAATACAAAAACTGATGGAATATTCAGAGGAAGACTGGGTAATCAGAACAATCGACACACCGGCAGCAGACATTGCGCCAAAGACCCGGCTGGCCATGCCAACCATACCTTTCATGCCCGGACCGGATACGTTGACCATCGTCAGATTATTCAGCGTTGTAATCCCTTTAATCGACAATTTATCTTCCCCGGTATCCTGACCAATTAAGGTACCGGCACCCTGAGGGTTAAAACTGTTTTTAATGAGGCATGGAATCTGGAAGCGGGCGATAGGAGCGATGGTTTTAGGATGGAGGACGGAAGCACCAAAGTATGATAATTCCATGGCTTCCTGATAACTGAGTGACTTCAGCAACCGGGCATCTTTAACCAGCCGCGGGTCACAATTATAAACCCCGTCGACATCAGTCCAGATTTCACAGCAGTCGGCCCGCAGACAAGCTGCTAATACTGCGGCGGAGTAGTCTGAACCATTGCGTCCCAGGCAAACCAGTTCTCCTTTTTCATTTCCGGCCGTAAATCCGGGCATGATATGAACATGGTCAGCAGGAAGAGGCGCAGCTTTAAAATTGTTGGTTGAAGCATCAACATCAACCATAGATTCAAGATAGTCACCTTTAGCACTTAAATACTGAATAGGATCAATCAGATTAACAGCATGACCTTTGGCTTCAAGCACAGCCTTCATCAGCTGAATCGAAATCCGCTCACCTTTACTGATAACCCGTGCATTGACATGATCAGGGCATGTACCAAGCAAACTGATACCATGAACAAATTTTCTCAACATTCCCAGCGAATGTTCGACTGTATTCTGAAATTCAGTACCGTCGATATTCGGCAGTTCAGACTGAATGTCTTTAAACAAAGAAGAGAAGGATGATTCAAGATCTGCAATCTGAAGCTCCGCTTCTCCCTGCTTCTGTGCAAACTCAATCACCGAAACTAATTTATTTGTCGTTTTACCCGGCGCTGATAAGACAACAGAAACTGACTCTTGCTGAGCATTATTAGCGATTATTTGTGCGGCCCGCAAAAACCGATCGGCATCTGCCAATGACGACCCACCAAACTTTAATACACGCATCCATTCCTCCGATATTTTTAAAACATAAAAAAAAAGGCCTGTATCTTCTGGGATACAGGCCTTTTTTGAAATTATTTAACTCAGCAGCCTGCCCCAACATCGGTAATGTCGGTAATAATAATGGTGGTCGTCATTACTACTAAGCGGGTCACTGTCATTCTCAATTCGATTGTAAGTACTAAATTTAATCTACGTTTAACCCATTTGATGGGAAACTGTCAATGAAAAAAGTGATAAATTTTAACTTTTCCGGTAAAAATACACCACTAAAACACAAAACTGACAACGATATTTTTATAATACAATCAGTACGATACACACTAATTAAGCACTAAAGCCTGCTCTGAGAGCAAGATACCATTCCAGTCAGCATAAATATAATCTCCGGGCTGAATGATTTGATTAATCAGGGTCAATGATATATTCACTTGTCCGACCCCCCGTTTTTCCGTTTTGAAAGGGCAGACACCCAGCGCTTTAATTCCGATATCAATACCGGACAAAGTCACGACATCCCTGACCGCACCATAAATTATTATACCTTCCCAGTTATTTTGTTGTGCTTTCAGTGCCAGCTGGTCACCTAACAAAGCCCGTTGGCAGGAACCATGTCCATCTACCACGAGAATTTTTCCCTGACCGTTTTGATTTAGCATTTCTGCCACCTTTGAGTTATCGTGATAACAGCGGACCGTTACCACTTCTCCCCAAAACGCACATTTCTGACCAAAATTTTGTAAAGGTAAATCAAGCAAGGTCACTTGTGACTCATATTTATCACAAATATCGGGTGTTATATCTTGCATCATTCCTCCATGATTCTCATTCAAGCTTTTTATAAATTCTCTTGGACAGAGCCCCCAAATTGTCAACTCTGACATCAATACAGGCGTATAAAAATAGTTGTCCCTGTCTCACATAATAAATCGCGTTTTGTCCAAATTCCCGGGCAATACGCAGAGAAGTTTCCAAGTCAACAGCTACAGCGAAGCTTTCTTCAATCCATTTAAACTGAGTATCTCCGACCCGGACACTAGCCCATTCATAGTTACTAATCATTTTGAGCAAGCGTTTATTATTTACACAATTTACTGATTCTGGCAATTGTTGACTTGCCGGATTCCATGCGGTAATGATGGAAAAATCCCCGGCTGACATCTCAGATTTGAAATCAAAGCAGCTCGATGAATAAGCAGCCCATAAAGTCTCGTCAATCATATGTTTTATCACCATTTATCTCTCTGTTTTATCCAATAATCAGAGGTTTCATCCTATTGATATAAATCAACAAAGTGTGTTGTATTGAAAATATCCCATTGTTAGCATGCTGTTAACATTATAAAATCCACCGCAACAATTAGATCATAGAACCCGGCAAGATCAGGATCCCTTGCAGTACTCATCCATGGATGGCGGCACAGTTTATGTTGTATTCTTTAAGAATACTTTAACTTATTACCAACATATATTTAGCATTCGTACTGTGTTATATATAATGATTATAAGTGCACTTATCAGAACAATTTTTCACAATTTAGGTACCGCCAATGCAAACCCCGCAGATTCTTATCGTTGAAGACGAGCAAGTTACACGTAACACGCTTAAGAGTATTTTTGAAGCAGAGGGATACGCAGTATTTGAAGCCAGTGACGGTGAAGAAATGAACCAGATATTGTCAGACAAAACTGTCAATCTGGTCATTATGGATATCAACCTGCCAGGAAAAAATGGCTTGTTGCTTGCCCGTGAGCTCAGAGAGCAGGCAGATGTTGCTTTGATGTTTCTGACCGGCAGAGATAATGAAGTCGACAAAATACTTGGATTAGAAATTGGTGCAGATGACTATATCACCAAACCATTTAATCCCCGCGAACTTACAATACGGGCCAGAAACTTACTCAGCCGGTCCATGACACCAAATACCATTCAGGAAGAAAAACGAACGGTAGACAAGTATAACTTTAATGGCTGGGAACTGGACATCAATAGCCGTTCACTGATCAATCCGGATGGTGAAAGCTACAAATTACCCCGTTCAGAATTCCGTGCACTTCTTCACTTTTGTGAGAACCCCGGAAAAATTCAAACCCGTGCAGAACTGCTCAAAAAAATGACCGGACGGGAATTAAAGCCACATGACCGGACTGTGGATGTCACCATACGCCGTATCCGCAAACATTTTGAGTCTGTTACCGGAACGCCTGAGATTATCGCCACCATACACGGTGAAGGATACCGCTTCTGCGGTAGTCTGGATGATTAATTTCATCACCTGATTTTAACTACATTGACAAAAAGCTCTGTTTCTATACAGAGCTTTTTTATTGATTGAACTCCTGATTCTCTGAGCCCCTAACGTTCAGATAACCACTGCTTCAACATTTCAATGTCATGTTTATATTCAGTTTTTATCTCATCCACCCAATCCCCGATATTTTCCCACCATGCAGGTTCATCCGGAGACTGGGCCAGTTGAGCGACAGACTGGATCCGTTGTAATCCAATAGCACCGGCTGCACCTTTGATTTTATGGGCTTCAGAGGTGATTCCGGCCTGGTCTTTTGCCACCATATTTGAATCGAGAATTTCGAGATATTCCGGCATCATCTGTTCAAACATTTCAATGCTGTCAATCACCGGCTGTTCCCCGACGATATCAACGTAAGAAGTCAGCATATCCAGATCTAACAACCGGGAATATTTCAACTTTTTATCATCTTCCACCGTGGTCACGACCTGCTGTTCCTGAGGCTCATTTTCACCATAAAATCTGGCAATGACTTCCTGCACCGCAACAACTGAAAGTGGTTTACTGATCACCTCGTCCATGCCTCCGGAAAAATAAGTTTGCTTACTTTTCTGGACATTCGCCGTTAATGCAACCAATGGCGGCAGCTCCTCATAGGTTTCCCGGAAGTATTTTGCGACGTCAAATCCGGTCATATCGGGAAGCTGAATATCGAGGAAAACAAGATCATAGATATCAGGTTTGAATAAATTTTTCGCTTCTTCGCCCGTCATTGCCACTGTCAGGGTATGACCCAGGCTTTCCAGCAATGATTTAGCCACCGTGACATTCAGCTGAATGTCTTCCACCATAAATATATTCAGCTTTTTCTGTACTAAAGGAACGCTCGAATACAGAGAAGAACCTTCAGCTAAAGGCGCCTGTAATGTGACCCGGAAAGTACTGCCATACCCTTCCTCACTCATGACTGAAATGTCGCCATTCATCAAATTGATTAACTGGCGGGAAACTGCCAGTCCGATTCCGGTTCCCATCGCATGTAAATTACTGTTGTCAGATTTGACCTGATAGTACATTGCAAAAATATTATCCAGTTCAGCTTCAGGTATTCCTATGCCAGTATCTTCGACTTCAATAGCAATCGACACCATTGAGGACTCAATTTCAGCCTCGACTGTCATCACCACGCCCCCCTCTTTGGTAAACTTGATGGCATTACTGATCAGGTTCCATAAAACCTGTCTCAGACGGGTACCGTCAACGTTCACGACAAACTGGAGTGGCGTCAGTCTTTCCAAATCAAACCGCAGCCCTTTTTGTTCCGCCATCAGTGCGGACAAACTTTCAATCTCGACAATGAATTCTTCAAAGTTCAGCGGCTCAGGAAACAGTGCAAGCTTACGCTGATCGAATTTATCCATATCAATAATATCGTTAAATATATTCCCCAGAGTCACAGCACTGACATTAATGGTTTGCAGATATTTTCTTTGCTCCGGATTCATCGGAGAATCGAGCAACATACGGCTCAGACCGACGATACCGTTCAGAGGCGTTCTGAGCTCATGACTGATAGTGGAAATAAAGGTGGTTTTATCTCTGCTTGCTTTTTCAAGCGACTCTTCATGATGCTTGCGTTCAGTAATATCACGGCCAAATCCGACTAATCCCAGATGTCGTCCTTCCTTACTGTAAAAGGGAACTTTTCGCAGTTCAAAGTAACTCTTAAGCCCATCCGGATACTCAAGCCACTGTTCATAAGTAATGGCGCAATTTTGTGAGAAAACCTGCTCATCGGTATTCACGATTTGCTGAGCCGCTTCTTTGCTGTAAACGTCCCATGGCGTCAAACCGACTAACTCCTGTTCAACCTTCCCGGTCAGCTCTTCCATCGCGCGGTTACAGCCGGAGAAAACACCATCGGCATTGCGGTAGTAGATTAAATCGGGCGAAGCGTCAATAAAAGAACGAAGCAAAGCCGTTCTTTCTGCCAGTTCAAGCTGTGTTTTCTCACGCTGGTAGACTTCGTTTTCCAGATCGACCATCGCCTCTTCTCTGGCTTCTTCCGCTTTTATCCGCTCTTCAATTTCCTGATTCAGTTTGACGATATTCTGCTGAAGCTGATGGTTTAACTCCTGATCCCGTGAACGCATGTCTTTCAGTTTTGCCACCAGCTTAGACAAACGTTGCCTCGACTCTTCCAGCTGGTCAACAACCACCGATAAGAAATAGACGGCCCAGGGCGTAATAATCAGACCAAAAAATACTGAACGGATAATATCAAGATCATCAACGAAACCATTTAAGACCAGCGTAATTGCAACCTGAACAACAACAGCAAGCGCAACCAGTGCTAACGCCAAAAGGATAGAGAAACGGAAAATGCCGAGTTTGACCAGAAGATCAACATAGTATTGCGCCAGATTTTTCAGTGGTTTCATCAAAATGCTCCAGCCGACCTCATCATTTCATTAATTCAAAAAATACTGCTTCATTTTATACCACACTCATCATATAAATGTTCGTTCTTATTCTGTCTGGTTTTATACCCAAATGACCTCAAGATGCTGGATTCAGAGCTCCATCAACAGGTTTTCAGGGAATAAAAATAGCGGACCCGCTCTCAGAAGCAAATCCGCCATCTCACATAACTTCAGATAAATCAGCCGGCTATTTCAGACTCTCAATGGCGCTGAAAAGGGCGGTGAATCAAACTTCCCTGAGCACCTTCCTGGTTCAGCACTTTTTCAATTTCCGTCATCGCGAGCCAACGGTTCTCACACCAGAGTGGTGCTAAAAGTGTCGGACGCCTTGCTGCTGAAGATATCCGGTGAAAAACGACCTCAGGTGGCGTTAACCGAATCATCCGGCTGGCAGTCTCCACATAATGAGGCAACGTCGGAGCGGCCAGCCTGCCGGCACGCCAGGCTTTTGCCATGACGCTTCCTTCCACAATGTGTAAACTATGCAGCTTAATTCCGTCAGTTCCGGTTTCCAGTACCTGGTCCAGAGTAGCAAGATTGTCTTGCTGCTGCTCCCCCGGCAAACCCACAATTAAATGTGTGCACACCTTCAGGTTTAATGCTCTCGCTTTCTGCGTAATCTCATGATACACACCGTAGCCATGTCCACGGTTAATATGCCGGAGTGTTTTTTCATTTGCAGTTTGTAATCCAAGCTCCAGCCACACTTCGTAGCCCTGCTGTTCGTAATCCGACAATAATGAAAGCACATCATCCGAAACACAATCAGGCCGGGTGCCAACACACAACCCAACAATATCCGATGAAACTAATGCTTCTTCATACATAGACTTCAGTCGCTGCAATTCTGCATAAGTGCTGGTGTATGCCTGAAAATAAGCCAGATACTTGCGTGCCCGGTCAACTTCTTTTGCCCGGTTCTGAAGCTGATCACTGATACTGGTTTGTTGTGCTGTTTCATCAACAAATGAGGCGACATTGCAGAATGTGCACCCTCCCCGGCCAATGGTGCCATCCCGGTTCGGGCAGCTAAAACCGCCATGCAGGGTTAACTTGTGAACCCGTTCTCCATAACGATGTTTTAAATCCTGGCCCAGGGTGTTTACCAGTTCATGTAACTGTTTCAAAGAAGCCTCACTGACTGAAAATTAATTACACTCTGTCATGAGTCAGAGGTGTTTCGGTCTATTTATGAGCGACCGGCAGGCATTTTAATTCGGCTTAATTTTTAATGTCTTATTCCATATCAAGAAACGTAAAAAACGTGCTTCTGTTAAATTGATCCTCAAAGATGTCCGGAATAACCAAACAATCGACAAATCAGACGATAGTTTTTTATTGGAATTTTATATAACAAATGTGTAGGATAGTTACAATTTCGTCTCTATTTTTTGGCATTTATCCAATTGGATTTAGATGAAAATTCGGTGATATGCAATTCCCTCCAAAACAAAGTACCAAGTTACTTTTAAAAATAAACCGCTTATCACCAAAGATTGTTTTTCTTACGCTATTTCCTATGAGAAACGGAATCAAATAAAACCATTGGAAGTATTTTGGTTTTAAACAACAAGAATGGATAAAGGACCTGTCGCGCATTGTGATTTTTTATATGTAAGTCGTATCTCACGCGCGTCTTGATTGAACCGGAAGGATGTATCAATGTTAAACTCACAAGGGTTATACACCCCTGAGCTTGAGCACGATGCCTGTGGTATCGGCTTTGTCGCTCATCTTAAAAACCGAAAATCACACCAGGTCGTCACTCAAGCTCTGGACATGCTTGCCCGCATGGAACACCGGGGCGGTCAGGGATGTGACCCGTGTAGTGGTGATGGTGCTGGTATTCTTTTACAAAAGCCGCACGAATTTTTACTGGAAGAAACCGTAAAACTGGGAATCCGCCTGCCTTCATTTGAGCAGTACGGTGTTGGTGTCGTCTTATTTCCTAAAGATGAACATAAACGGGCTCAGTGCCGCGATATTCTGGAAAGAAATGCGCGTCGTCTGGATTTGGAAATTCTGGGATACCGGGTTCTTCCTGTTGATAATCATATGCTGGGTGCCGATCCACTGAGTACAGAACCTCAGTTCGAGCACGTCTTTGTAACCGGCGGTCCGGGAACCACACCGGAAGCTTTAGAACGTAAACTATATGTATTGCGTAACTATACCGTCCGGGTTTGCCTGGAAAGTGTGTCCAACATCGGCGATGATTTTTATATCAACTCCCTGTCATACAAGACTCTTGTGTATAAAGGTCAGTTAACGACTGAGCAGGTTCCTCAATATTTTCTGGATTTACAAAATCCAACCATGGTGACGGCACTGGCGCTTGTCCATTCCCGTTTTTCAACCAACACATTCCCCAAATGGCGTTTGGCACAGCCTTTCCGTTATATCGCACATAACGGCGAAATTAATACGGTCCGGGGCAACCTGAACTGGATGAAAGCCCGTGAAGCAATCATCGAGTCCAATCTGTTTACAAAAGCAGAAATTGATATGTTGCTGCCGATCTGTCAGGAAGACAGTTCAGACTCATCCAACTTCGATATGGTGCTTGAGTTACTGGTTCTGTCCGGACGCACGCTGCCACATGCACTCATGATGATGATTCCTGAAGCATGGCAGGAAAACCAACAAATGGATCCAAAGCGCCGGGCATTCTACCGATACCATGCTAATGTCATGGAACCGTGGGATGGCCCTGCTTCCGTCTGTTTTACTGACGGCGTCATTGTTGGTGCGACACTTGACCGGAATGGCTTACGTCCTTCCCGCTATACTGTCACAAAAGATGACTACCTGATTATGGCTTCCGAGTCTGGCGTAGTCGATATTGAATCTGACAACATTGAATATCGCGGGCGTTTGCAGCCAGGACGAATCTTCGTTGCTGATCTGGAAGAAGGCCGGATCATTTCTGATGAAGAAGTCAAAGAAAGCATTGCTAATGCTCAGCCTTATGAGCAATGGTTGAAAGATAATCTGCTAAGCCTGAAATCTCTGCCGGATGCCGATACAGGCCATAACCAGCCAAAGCCGGAAAGATTGCTGCACAAACAGCAGGCATTCGGTGTCACAATTGAAGAAATCAACCAAATCATCCAGCCTCTGGCCCAAACCGGCTATGAGCCATTAGGTTCAATGGGCGCAGACTGGCCGCTGGCAGTGCTGTCTCACCAGTCACAACATCTGTCAAACTACTTTAAACAGTTATTTGCACAGGTCACTAACCCGCCAATCGACCCAATCCGGGAACGGATGGTCATGTCACTCAATACTTACATTGGTCAGGACCAGAACCTGCTGTCTGAGTCACCAGAGCATTGTGTGAAAGTCGAACTTGAGTCACCGGTTATTTCGAATGCCGAGCTTGAAAAACTGCGGGCAATTGATAACGAGCACTTACAGGCCAAAACACTGGATATTGTTTTTCAGGCCAGTGAAGAACCCGGCAAACTGAAACGGGCACTCAAACGGATTTGTCAGTATGCGGAAGACGCCGTGATTGATGGCTATTCAATTATTCTGCTGACTGACCGGGCAGTTAATTCAAACCACGCCGCGATTCCTGCGATGTTAGCGGTTGGTGCTGTTCACCACCATTTAATCCGTAAGGGATTAAGAGCTAAATGCGGTATTGTGGTAGAAACCGGTGATGCGCGTGAAACACACCATTTCGCCACACTGGTTGGTTATGGAGCCAATGCCGTCAACCCATATCTGGTCACAGAAACCATTGTTGACCTGCAGCATAAAGGTAAACTGGATGCGGAAGCATCTATCAGCACGCTTTTTGATCATTACCGTAAAGGGGTCAATGGCGGTCTGCTGAAAATCTTCTCGAAAATGGGGATTTCAACCCTGCAGTCTTACCATGGGGCACAGATTTTTGAAGCACTGGGTGTCAGCAAGGCCGTGGTCGATAGCTACTTTACCGGGACAGTAACCCGGATTCAGGGGCTGACTCTGGACGATATTGCTAAAGAAGTACTTGTCCGTCACCGGATTGGATATCCACAACGTGAAATCCCGCTGCAAATGCTGGATGTCGGTGGTGTGTATCAGTGGAAACAGCGCGGTGAGCAACACTTGTTCAATCCGGAAACCATTAGTCTGTTACAACAATCCACCCGGAATAAGAATTACGAACAGTTTAAATCCTATGCTGAAGCAGTCGATGCGCAGGGAGATAAAGCCGTTACATTGCGCAGCCAGCTGGAGTTTTTGAAAAATCCGGCAGGTTCTGTCTCACTGGATGAAGTCGAACCAATTGAAAGCATTGTGAAACGCTTTGCAACCGGTGCGATGTCATTTGGTTCTATCTCTTATGAGGCGCACTCCACACTGGCAGTTGCGATGAACCGCCTGGGCGCCCGCTCCAACTCAGGGGAAGGTGGTGAAGATCCGGCACGTTTCGAGCGTAAAGCCAACGGTGACTGGGAGCGCTCAGCCATTAAACAGGTTGCCTCAGGGCGCTTCGGTGTGACCTCTTACTATCTGACCAATGCCGATGAGCTGCAAATTAAGATGGCTCAGGGTGCAAAACCCGGCGAAGGCGGACAGCTGCCTGGCGATAAGGTCGATGACTGGATCGGTGCAACACGTCACTCCACTCCGGGGGTCGGACTGATTTCACCACCGCCGCACCATGATATTTACTCAATCGAAGATTTAGCTCAGCTGATCTACGATCTGAAAAATGCCAACCGTGCCGGTCGTGTGAACGTCAAACTGGTTTCTGAAGCGGGTGTCGGTACGATCGCATCTGGTGTGGCAAAAGCAAAAGCTGATGTTGTCCTGATCGCAGGTTACGACGGCGGAACCGGCGCTTCACCGATTTCCTCAATCCGTCATACAGGTCTGCCATGGGAACTGGGGCTGGCTGAAACTCACCAGACACTGCTGAAAAATGGTCTGCGTAACCGGATCGTCGTTCAGGCAGATGGCCAGATGAAAACACCGCGTGACCTGGCTATTGCCACCTTGCTGGGTGCCGAAGAATGGGGTGTGGCAACCGCAGCACTGGTTGTTGAAGGCTGTGTCATGATGCGTAAGTGTCATAAAAACACCTGTCCTGTCGGAATCGCAACTCAGAACAAAACATTACGGGAACGCTTTGACGGGCGCGTGGAAGATGTCGTGACTTTCTTCCGTTATATGGCGGAAGGCCTGCGTGAAATCATGGCAGAGCTTGGCTTCCGTACCATTGATGAAATGGTAGGCCAGGCGAATAAATTAAAAGTCCGTGAAGACATCCAGCACTGGAAATATAAGCATCTGGATCTGACGCCGGTACTGCATATGGAAACGCCGCGTAAAGAAGATGGTATCTATTGCCAGACTGAACAGAATCACGCACTGGAAGAAGTCCTGGATCGCCGCCTGCTTGAGGCTGCTGTACCGGCACTTCAGCGTGGTGAAGCAGTTCAGGCAGAGTTCCCGATTCTCAATACAGACCGAAGTGTCGGCTCCATGCTTTCCAACGAAATTTCGAAAGTCTATAAAGCGGACGGCCTGCCACAGCCGATGCAGGTTAAATTTCATGGTTCAGCCGGTCAATCCTTCGGGGCATTTACCACCAAAGGTGTGCAATTTGAGGTCGAAGGTGATGCGAACGACTACTGGGGTAAAGGGTTATCAGGCGGTACGCTGATCCTTTATCCGAACAAGCAGTCATCCATCGTGCCTGAAGACAACATCGTTGTCGGAAACGTTTGTTTCTACGGAGCGACTTCAGGAGAATCATTTATCCGCGGCAAAGCCGGCGAACGTTTCTGTGTACGTAACTCAGGTGCGAAGGTTGTTGTGGAAGGCACCGGAGATCACGGCTGTGAATACATGACCGGTGGTGTGGCAATCATCCTTGGTCCGACAGGACGAAACTTCGCTGCCGGTATGAGTGGTGGTGTCGCTTACGTCTGGGATAACCAGGGAGATTTCGAACACAAACTAAATCAGGAGCTGGTCGATCTGGATCCGATCGACAAGGAAGACGAAGAACTCATCCGGAACATGTTGACTAAACATGTCCAGTTTACCGGAAGTGAAGTGGCTCAGTCCTTCCTGGACAACTTTGAACTCAGCTTGCAATCGCTGATCAAAGTCATGCCGAGAGACTATAAAGCCGTTCTTCAGCAACAAAAAGCAGAACAGGGAATTCAGCAAGTTCAAGCGGAGGCAGTATAATGGGAAAGCCAACTGGATTTTTAGAGTTCGGACGTGAACTACCATCAAAAGCAGACCCGTCAGAGCGAATTCAGCACAACAAAGAGTTTGTCCTGAATGAAGCGTTCGGAGAGAAAATCAATGAACAGGCGTCTCGCTGCATGGACTGCGGTGTACCGTTCTGCCACAACGGCTGCCCTATCGGTAACATCATTCCTGAGTTTAACGACGCGGTTTACCGGAAAAGCTGGGAAGAAGCCTGGCGAATTTTAAGTTCGACCAATAATTTTCCTGAATTTACCGGTCGTGTCTGTCCTGCACCGTGTGAAAGTGCCTGTGTTTTGGGGATCAATCAGGATCCCATCACAATTTGTAATATTGAAAAAACAATTGTGGAAACAGCATACAAGGAAGGCTACGCCCAACCGAAAACACCGAAAAGCCGGACAGGTAAAACAGTTGCTATCGTAGGTTCCGGGCCTTCCGGGCTGGCTGCCGCAGAGCAGTTAAACAGTGCAGGCCATACGGTCACTGTCTATGAACGCGACGAGAAAGTCGGCGGTCTGCTGCGCTTTGGTATCCCTGACTTTAAACTCGGCATGGATGTCATTGATCGTAAAATCGATCTGATGAAAGAAGCCGGTATCAAATTTGTCGTGAATGCCCATGTCGGTGTGAACATCAATGCCCGCCAGCTTCGTCAGGAATATGATGTCGTTCTGCTGACGGGTGGTTCAACAGTCCCCCGTGATCTTCCTGTTCCGGGACGTGATTTGAAAGGGGTTTATTTTGCGATGCAGTTTCTTGCGCAAAATAACCGCCGGGCAAACGGCATGGATCTGAAAGGAGAAGAAATTCACGCCAAAGGTAAACACGTTGTGGTGATTGGTGGTGGTGATACCGGTTCAGACTGCGTTGGTACATCAAACCGGCACGGTGCGGCAAGTATCACTCAGGTCGAAATTATGCCGGTGCCACCGGAAAAGCGTCCGGCGAACATGCCATGGCCACAATATCCGATGATTCTTCGCACATCGACTTCTCACGAAGAAGGCTGTGAGCGTCACTGGAATATCCTGACCAAAGAGTTTATTGGTAATGATCAGGGCGAAGTCACCGGATTACGGGTTGCAGACATTGTCTGGAAAGATGCAGCACCGGGTGAGCGTCCTGCTTTCGAAGAAGTTGCAGGCAGCGAACGGGTTCTGCCCTGTGATATGGCTTTCCTCGCAATGGGGTTCCTGCATCCGGAACCAGACAGCGTGTTAGCTCAGCTGGATATCAAACTGGATGAAAGAGGCAATGTTGCCACCTCTGATTTTCAGACCAGTCAGAAAGGCATCTTCGCCGCCGGAGATATGCGTACCGGTCAGTCACTGGTCGTTCGTTGTATCAATGAAGGCCGGGAGTGCTCCCGCGCGATCGATGACTACCTGATGGGTAGTACAAACCTTGAGTCAAAGGCTGACTCTCTGATGTTGTCCGCATAATCAGCTATACTTCTCCTTGTATCGAAAGATGCAGGGAGAAGCTTTTTCCTGCCATAATCTTCTCATAAAAGTTCATAGCGACAACTGCATTTCCATTAATACAAGATGACTTATTATTCATGTGAATGAATTTTTATGCACCCAAAATTGTTAAATTTCTTGATCTTTATTGTTATAAAAGCTAGTTTTTAAGGTTCGCATTAAACTAACAAATAAGAATGTATTGCTTGATGTAATCGAATACGACAATAAAAAAGCATAATAGTCAGTCATTTTCTGTCTTTCAGACAGCACGCAAAAGGAGACTTGCAATGGCTCTGTATGACCTGAATCTTGAAAAAGATAACTGTGGTTTTGGCCTGATCGCACATATGGAAGGTCAGGCCAGTCATAAGCTGGTTCGTACTGCGATCTCTGCGCTTGATCGTATGACCCACCGTGGCGGTATTGCCGCAGACGGGAAAACAGGGGATGGATGCGGCCTGTTGCTGCAAAAGCCTGATTCTTACCTTCGCCTGATAGCCACAGAGCAACAATGGAAACTCGGAAAACAGTATGCTGTCGGAATGCTGTTTCTTAGCCAGGAACCAGTGAAGGCACAATCAGCACGGGATATTATTCATCAGGAACTCTCCCGGGAAACACTGACAATTGCAGGCTGGCGGGATGTCCCGACCAATCCGGATGTCCTTGGGCCGATCGCCCGTCATTCATTACCAGATATTCAACAGGTCTTCATCTCTGCCCCGGCCGGATGGCAGGAGCAGGATATCGAACGGCGCTTGTATATTGCCCGGCGACGTATTGAAAAAAGAATCACAAATGATCCTGATTTTTATATCTGTTCATTTTCCACTCAGGTACTGGTTTACAAAGGGCTATGCATGCCAGCCGATCTGCCAAGGTTTTACCTGGATCTGGCCGATCTGCGAATGGAGTCAGCCATCTGCCTGTTCCACCAGCGCTTTTCAACCAATACACAACCTCGCTGGCCGCTGGCTCAACCCTTCAGGTATCTGGCTCACAATGGTGAGATCAATACCATTGCAGGAAACCGTCAGTGGGCACGCGCACGCGCTTACAAATTCGCCTCGCCACTGTTGCCTGATTTGCAATCGGCAGCGCCGTTTGTCAACGAAACAGGCTCAGATTCATCCAGCCTCGATAATATGCTCGACTTATTCCTTGCCGGGGGGATGGACCTGTTCAGGGCAATGAGAATGCTGGTTCCGCCGGCATGGCAGAATCACCCGGATATGGATGATGAACTGCGCGCTTTCTATGACTTTAACTCCAAGCATATGGAGCCCTGGGACGGCCCGGCAGGCATCGTGCTTTCAGACGGGCGTCATGCAGCCTGTAATCTGGACAGAAACGGCCTCAGACCCGCCCGTTATGTCATCACTAAAGACAAACTGATTACACTGGCTTCCGAAGTCGGTATCTGGAATTACGCACCGGATGAAGTCGCCGTCAAAGGCCGTGTGGGGCCAGGGGAACTACTGGTCATTGATACCCAGACCGGGAAACTGTGGCAGTCCGAAGAAATTGATCATGACCTGAAAAGCCGCCACCCCTACCGCGAGTGGATGGAAAACAATGTGTACCGGCTAACGCCATTTTCAGAGCTGGATGATACTGAAATCGGACAACGTGATTTTGATGATTATCAATTGCGGACTTATCAGAAACAGTTTGCGATGACCAATGAAGAAGTTGATCAGGTCTTACGTGTGCTGGGTGATATGGGACAGGAAGCCGTTGGTTCGATGGGAGATGATACGCCGATGGCCGTCTTATCATCAAGAGAGCGGCTCATCACCGATTATTTCCGCCAGAAATTCGCTCAGGTCACTAACCCGCCGATCGATCCGCTGAGAGAAAAGCATGTCATGTCGCTGGCGACCAGTATTGGTCAGGAAATGAATGTTTTTTGTGAAACGGATGGACATGCTTACCGGGTAAGCTTCAATTCTCCGGTTTTACTTTATTCCGATCTGAAACAACTGCTTGGTCTGAGTGATCAGCATTATAAAAATACGATTCTCGATATAAACTACAACCCGGATGAGAAAGACCTGAAACAGGCGATACTGGACCTGTGTGATATTGTGGAACAGGTTGTCCGGGAAGGCACGGTCTTAATCGTCCTGTCAGACCGGGAAATAACCCCGGAGAAGGTGCCGATCCCGGCGGCAATGATTGTCGGCGCGGTACAAACCCGGCTGGTCGAAACACAACTGAGATGTGATGCGAATATCATCATTGAAACCGCTGCCGCCAGAGATCCTCATCAGTTTGCCGTTTTACTTGGATTTGGGGCAACGGCTGTTTATCCATATCTTGCCTATGAGTCACTGGGAAAACTTATCGATGATGGCGTGCTGGACAGTAACTACCGGGAAGTCATGACAAATTATCAGAATGGCATCAATAAAGGCCTGTATAAAATCATGTCTAAGATGGGTATTTCGACGGTTGCTTCCTACCGGTGTTCTCAGTTATTTGAAGCCGTTGGCTTACACAAAAATCTTGTAGATCTCTGCTTCAGAGGAGTAACCACCCGCATTCAGGGCGCAGATTTTACAGATTTTCAACAAGACCTGCTGAATTTATCCCGTAAGGCATGGGCCAAACGAAAAGCGGTTGATCAGGGCGGCTTACTCAAATTTGTCCATGGCGGGGAATACCATACTTACAATCCGGACGTCGTCAGCACACTACAAACCGCGGTGAAATCAGGAACACTTCTCGATTACCAGCAGTTTGCGCAGCAGGTTAATCAAAGACCGGTGGCGACATTACGTGATTTGATGACGCTGAAAAAAGCAGCATCTCCGCTGCCTCTGGCAAAGATTGAACCTGAAAAAGCGCTGTTTAAACGCTTTGATTCCGCCGCAATGTCAATCGGTGCACTCAGCCCCGAAGCCCATGAAGCGCTGGCAACCGCCATGAATCGCCTGGGTGGTTATTCAAACTCAGGAGAAGGTGGCGAAGATCCACGACGATTCGGAACTGAGCGTAATTCCCGGATCAAACAGGTCGCTTCCGGACGGTTTGGTGTAACGCCTCATTACCTTGTGAATGCGGATGTCCTGCAAATCAAAGTCGCTCAGGGTGCCAAACCCGGAGAAGGCGGACAGCTTCCGGGGCACAAGGTCACCGCTGAAATTGCCCGTCTGCGTCACTCAGTACAGGGTGTGACACTGATTTCACCGCCGCCGCATCATGATATTTATTCGATTGAAGATCTGGCACAGCTGATTTTTGATTTGAAGCAGGTCAATCCGGATGCGCTGGTTTCCGTCAAGCTGGTGTCGGAACCGGGCGTCGGTACGATTGCGACCGGCGTAGCAAAAGCCTATGCCGATCTGATTACAATTTCAGGCTATGACGGCGGAACAGCAGCCAGCCCACTGACCTCTGTCAAGTACGCTGGCTGTCCATGGGAACTCGGTCTGGCAGAAACACAACAGGCGCTGGTTGCCAACGGATTAAGACACAAGATCCGCCTGCAGGTGGATGGTGGCCTTAAAACCGGCCTGGACGTCATTAAAGGGGCGATTCTTGGTGCCGAAAGTTTTGGCTTCGGCACTGCGCCGATGGTCGCGATGGGATGTAAGTTTCTGCGTATCTGTCACCTGAATAATTGCGCAACTGGTGTTGCAACCCAGGATGAAACACTACGTCGTAATTACTTTAAAGGGCTGCCGGATATGGTGGTGAACTACTTTACCGGACTGGCTCAGGAAGTCCGTGGTTATCTGGCAGAACTCGGTGTGGAAAAGCTGACCGACTTAATTGGCCGTACTGACCTGCTGGAAGTCGTTGATGGTCAGACCGCCAAACAAACCAAACTTGATTTGTCCGATATTCTGGAACAACCGGTCTCCCCTGAGGGCCACCCGATGTTCTGTAGTGAAGCCAATACACCATTTGATCAGGGGCAGCTGAATCAAACTATCGTTCAGGATGCATGGGAATCCATAAATACTCAGCAAACTGTGAAATTGTATTACGATATCATTAACACCGATCGTTCTGTCGGTGCCCGCCTGTCAGGTGAAATCGCCAAACGCTATGGTAATCAGGGCATGGTCGCTTCTCCGGTCAAACTCTATTTTGAAGGCACGGCAGGACAATCTTTCGGTGTCTGGAATGCCGGCGGTGTTGAGCTGAATTTAACAGGTGATGCAAATGACTATGTCGGTAAAGGTATGGCTGGCGGAAAAATCGTCATTAGGCCGCATGTCGGTACCGCATTTAAATGTCATGAAGCCACCATTATTGGTAATACCTGCCTCTACGGGGCAACTGGCGGCAAATTATTTGCCTCCGGCAAGGCCGGAGAGCGTTTTGCAGTAAGAAACTCCGGCACGGTCGCGGTGATCGAAGGTGCGGGTGATAACGCCTGTGAGTATATGACCGGGGGGATTGTTGCCATTCTGGGTGCAACCGGGGTGAATTTCGGTGCTGGTATGACAGGTGGATTTGCGTATGTACTTGACCATAATCAGGATTTTCGGGGCCGGGTCAATAAAGAATCGGTTGAAGCCATTTCGCTGCAGGAACTCTATATTCATCAGGAGCACTTACGTGGCTTAATTGCAGAACATCTGGAAGAAACAGGCTCACTCCATGCCGAATCAATTCTGGCAAACTTTGATGAGTGGATTCCGAAGTTCTACCTTGTGAAACCACAGGCGGCAGATCTGAAAACACTGCTGGGACACCAAAGCCGCAGCGCTGCAGAACTGCGTGTTCAGGCACAGTAACGGGAGCCAGAGAATCATGAGTCAAAATGTCTATCAGTTTATTGATGTGAATCGTGTTGATCCGGCGAAAAAGTCGCTGAACATACGCAAGATCGAGTTCGTGGAAATTTACGAACCCTTTACCAAACAGCAAGCCACCGCTCAGGCTGACCGCTGTCTGGACTGCGGTAACCCTTATTGTGAATGGAAATGCCCGGTGCATAACTATATTCCGCAATGGTTAAAGCTTGCTAACGAAGGCAGAATTATTGAAGCGGCTGAACTGTCTCACCAAACCAACAGCCTGCCGGAAGTCTGCGGACGGGTTTGCCCGCAGGATCGCCTGTGTGAGGGTTCCTGCACCTTAAATGATGATTTCGGTGCCGTCACGATCGGCAATATAGAGAAATATATTACCGATAAAGCCTTTGAGATGGGCTGGAAGCCGGATATGTCTCAGGTAGAGTGGAGCGATAAAAAAGTAGCCGTCATCGGGGCCGGTCCCGCAGGACTCGCAGCCGCAGATGTCCTGGCAAGAAACGGCGTGAAAGCGGTTGTGTTTGACCGTTACCCGGAAATCGGCGGGCTCCTGACCTTTGGTATTCCTTCGTTCAAGCTGGAAAAATCAGTCATGACCAATCGCCGCCGTATCTTTGAAGACATGGGCATCGAATTCCGGCTGAATACCGAAGTTGGACAAGATGTTTCCCTGCAGGAACTCATTGATGGTTACGACGCGGTTTTTCTGGGTGTCGGCACTTATCAGTCGATGCGGGCCGGGCTTGAAAACGAAGATGCCTCCGGCGTATATGATGCGTTACCATTTTTAATTTCTAACACTTACCGGGTCATGAGTTTAAAGACTGACCAGCCTTTCATTGATATGGCAGGGAAAAAAGTGGTGGTCCTTGGTGGCGGAGATACCGCAATGGACTGTGTCCGGACTTCGGTTCGTCAGGGTGCAGGCAGGGTGATTTGTGCCTATCGCCGTGACGAAGAAAACATGCCGGGTTCCCGCAGAGAAGTCAAAAATGCCAGAGAAGAAGGTGTTGAATTTATGTTTAACCTTCAGCCGCTTGGCATAGAAGTGAATGAAGACGGCAAGGTCTGCGGCATTACAGTGGTCAAAACAGCATTAGGAGAACCTGATGCTGCCGGACGCCGCAGGCCGGAACCTATTCCGGAAAGTGAACATACACTTGAAGCTGATGCGGTGATCATGGCATTTGGCTTTCAGGCCCATCCGATGCCATGGCTGGAACCTTTCGGGGTTGAACTGGATCAATGGGGACGTGTTAAAGCACCGGATAACGGTCAGTTTCAGTATCAAACCTCCAATGAAAAAATCTTCGCCGGAGGTGACATCGTCCGGGGATCCGATCTGGTCGTCACCGCTATCGATGAAGGCCGTAAAGCAGCGGAAGGTATTCTTGATTACCTCGAAATCTGACATTTTCAGCATATCCGCAGGATGACTGTCCCAGGCGTGACTGGTCATCCTTCTTTTTGCATCTGATTCGTCCTCTTCATCCAGCCAAACAGCCTGAAGATACTGGTTTCAGGTTGTTTGGCTATACAGTGAGAATTCATGTTAAAATCGCTCTAAAATGTATTTCAACGAGAGACACGCCATGAAAATCGGCATCATTGGTGCAATGGAACAGGAAGTTGCACTTTTAAAATCTGCATTAACCCAGTTAAAAGAAGAGAAAAAAGCAGGCTGTACTTACTACACCGGTCAGATTAACGGTATGGATGTCATTCTGCTCCAGTCGGGCATTGGCAAAGTGGCAGCATCAGTCGGAACAACCTTACTTCTGGAACTGTATCAACCCGATATTGTGATTAATACCGGGTCTGCTGGCGGGTTCGATTCATCACTCACCATGGGTGATGTTGTGATTTCAACAGAAGTCCGTCATCACGATGCTGATTTGACCGCTTTTGGTTATGAGCAGGGCCAAATGGCTGGTCAGCCTGCCGCATTTGCAGCCGATACCAGGTTGATTGAACTGGCAGAAAAAGCACTTGAACAGGGAAGCCATCATGCTGTCCGCGGGTTGATTTGTACCGGAGATACTTTTGTCTGCAAACCAGAAAGACAAGCGTTTATCAGAGAACATTTCCCTGAAGTTATCGCCGTTGAAATGGAAGCGGCTGCCATCGCACAAACCTGTTACCAGTTCAGCACCCCGTTTGTTGTGGTCAGAGCGATTTCCGATGTCGCAGATAAAGAATCCCCGATGTCTTTTGACGAATTCCTGCCACTGGCAGCGAAAAGCTCATCAGATATGGTATTAAAAATGCTTGAACTACTACATTCATCATAACAGCTTCTGAATCAATGCATCCTGTAATTGAAATCATCCAGGCAAACAGCGCTCTGCTTATTCTGTGGGGCGCTTTGCTGATTCATTTTATTCTGCCGATTCCACGCAACGCTCATCCGGTCACACTATGGCACAAGTTTGCTGAGATTCTGGCTGAAAAAGTCAACGGGCCCAACAGCTTCTCCCAGAAAGGAATTTCCGGGGCCATGGCCTGGGGACTGATGATCATTCCGGCCCTGATGTTACTGATCGCCTTCCGGTCTTTAGTCTGGCAACCTGAGTTTTACGATCTGGCTCTTTTATTACTGGCGCTTGGCTGGCGTGGACAAACCCAACTGACATCCGGGCTGATAAAAGCATTGGCAACAGAAGATAAACCAACCGCCAGGCAGCTTTTATCTGAGACCAATAACCGCCAGACAGAAACATTGTCCATTGTCGGCCTTGGAAAAGCCGGGGCGGAAACGCTGATCGTCGGGCAGGCTCGTCAGGTGATTTCCGTTATGTTCTGGTACGGCGTTGCCGGTGGCTGTGGCGCATTTATCTTTCGCCTGATTGCAGAACTAAACCGGGCCTGGTCACCTTCTCAACCAGCCTGTTATCCTTTTGGTATCACCAGTGCCAGAGTACTCACTCTGCTTGAGATGATTCCGGTCATTCTCTTTACCTGCCTGTTATTACCCGGCAGACAACCGGGACAAATTTGGCAGCAGAGTCGCATGCAGGCTGCTATCTGGCCATCGTTTGGTCCCGGCTGGCTGCTGGCAACCGTCGGAAATAAACTCAACCTGTCTCTTGGCGGACCGGCTATTTATGAAGGAAAAAAATCGGTCCGGACCAAAATCGGCGGCCGGGTTGTTCCTTCAGCACTCCATCTGTCCCAGACTCAGCGACTGCTCAATCAGCGTACCTTTATCTGGATTCTTGGGCAGAGCCTGATCACGTTGCTGATGCTTCAGGTCATCCGATGAGAAAGATATCTGTTTTTGTCTTAATATTTTGTCTGTCACCGGTTGTCTTTTCAGCGCCGGTCTCACGCGTGATCACGCTTTCCCCGCACGCGACCGAAATTGCTTTTGCAGCAGGGCTGGGTAACAAAGTCATCGCGGTCAGTGAAAACAGTGATTATCCGCCTCAGGCCACAAATTTACCTAAAGTTGCTAATTATCACGGTCTCAATATTGAAAAGATCCTCGCGCTGAAACCCGATCTGGTGATCAGCTGGCCAGACGGAAATCCGCCGAAAGAAATCGATAAGCTCAGACGGATGGGACTGAAAATCTATCCGTCTCACATCACCACTATGAGTGATATTGCACAAAATGTTGAAGACCTGAGTCAGTTTGCGGATAACCCACAGGAAGGTCAAAAAAATGCGCAACATATCCGCGATACGATCGCCAAACTGAAACACAAATATCAGCATAGCCGGAAAGTACGTTTTTTTTATCAGCTCAGCAGTCATCCTATCATTACGATTGCCCGGAACAGCTGGCCCGCTGAAGTATTTCACCTGTGTGGTGGTGCTAATGTCTTCCGGAATGCGGCCACGCCTTACCCTCAGGTCAGCCTGGAGAAAGTACTCATCGCGCAGCCAGAGGTAATCTTCAGAACAGATGAGCAAAGCCGCGGAGAAAACCTATGGTCTGAATGGTCAAATATTCCTGCGGTTCAACATCACTATATCTGGCAGGTCCATGCGGACTGGATCAACCGCCCTACTCCGCGAACCTTATATGCTGTCAAAGAAGTCTGCAGCTATTTCGATACCGTCCGGCAAAATGACTAACGATTCAGGGCATTTTTCCGTACAATGCGCTCAATTTTTCAAGTTTTATCCGCAGATATACATCGGTAGCTGTTTATGTTTCTTTATCTGATTGATTTATTTGGGACTGCTATATTTGCTGTTTCAGGCGTCATACTCGCAGGAAAACTGAGAATGGATCCGTTTGGTGTCATCGTATTAGGCGGGGTTACTGCCATTGGTGGCGGCACAATTCGAGACATCATTCTGGATGCAACACCAATCTTCTGGATTCATGATACAACTTACCTTTGGGTGATTTTGTGCACCTGCTTCCTGACCATGCTCATCGTTCGTCGTCCCAAACGCATACCTTGGTGGGTGCTCCCCGTATGTGATGCCATTGGTTTAGCGGTTTTTGTTGGTATCGGTGTGGATAAGGCTCTGGACTACCAGGACTCCTATCTGGTCGCAATTATGATGGGTGTCATGACCGGCTGCGGTGGCGGGATTATCCGGGATGTATTAGCCAGAGAAATCCCCATGGTTTTACGCCATGAAGTTTATGCGACCGCGTGTATCGTAGGCGGCATCTTTCACACCACAGCGATTGCACTTGAATACAATCATCAAATCGCACTTTTAGCCGGATTAGTCTCGACATTAATTATCCGTCTGGGTGCCATTCGCTGGCATTTGTCATTGCCGGTCTTCGCGATGAATAAGTGATCTGTCTTAAGTGACAATTCAGGAATAGAGTTATGCTACTGGAAGGGATTGAAACACTGTTAGTTCTGAGCAAAGAAGGGACAATGAGCAGAACCGCCAGCCAGCTGTATATCAGCCAGTCTGCCGTCAGTAAACGAATTACCCGGCTTGAAAACACATTAGGTAAAAAGCTCGTTGTCCCGGATGGCCGCCATATCAAATTAACCAATGATGCAAAACAGTTAATTGACGCTGTCGGCCCGGGGTTTCATCAACTCACGGGTTTGATTTATGACCAGCAGGCACTTGAAGATGACACACTCATCCGTCTCGACTGCTCAGAAACACTCGCCGCCAGCCACCTCTGCCATGTGATAAAAGAACACCTGACGCAGGATCCGTTTATTCGCATCACAACGAATCACACGCCGAGAATCATAGAAAATGTGAGCTCAGGAAAAGCAACCATCGGGTTTTGTGCCGGGCACCTTCCCGGAAGCCATGGCCTGAAAACATATCATCTGAACGATGAGCCGTTCTTCATTATCAGCTCAAAGCCTCTGAAAAAACTGCCTTCTCAGCTAATCACCATTGATCTGTCTAATCCGGCTAACATGTATCAGGCATCTGTTCTCAATCAGCAGAATATCACCCCGGTAATGGAAATGGATTCATACACAGCAGCTGCAAAACTGGCTCTCAGCGATGTAGCCCCAGCTCTCATCCCGTTGTCCGTCATCAAAATTCTGGAAATTCCTCAGGCAAATTACTTTCATTTCAATGAACTGATTCCACTCGACAGGCCTGTCAGCCTCTGCCTGCGAAATATGACCTTCCGGTCACCAAGAATTAAAGCATTGATAACAGCCATTGCTGATGCTGTTCCCACAGCAACTTCAATGCCATCAGAATGCACATCGTCACCACCAAAGGGCGAATCCATTTCTGACCTTTGCTAATCACAATTTTTGCACCGGTTCTGGCACCAAGAAACTGGCCGGCAGCCATCACTAACCCGACCTTCCATATCGGAAGACCTGCAATGATAAAAAAGATGAGCGCTGCAATATTCGAAGTAAAATTCAGCACTTTGGTTCTGGCCGTGGCTTCAACCAGAGAAAAGCGCATCAGTGTCACAAAAGCAATCGCAAAAATAGCGCCGGTTCCTGGTCCGAAGAAGCCATCATAGAAGCCGACACAGGTTCCAATACATAATGCAAAAACAGCTTCAGATATTGCGACAGACTTTTCGCCTGACGAAGATACCGGCTGGGGAACCAACAAAAAATAAGCTGAGATACCAAGCAATAGCAATGGAATCAGGCTGGTTAAAATCGAGGCATCAACCAGTTGAACACACCCTGCCCCGCAAACCGCACCAATAAACGTGCATAATATTGCCAGGCGCATTTCCCGGAGTGAAACCAATCCACTGCGGATAAAATAAAGGGTGGAGGAGAAACTCCCGAAAGAGCCTTGTAATTTATTCGTTGCAATGGCCTGAGCAGGTGGAACGCCAACCGCTAATAAAGCTGGCATCGTGATCAGGCCACCACCACCTGCAATCGCATCGATCCAGCCGGCAATCGCTGCAACAAAAAAAAGCATTGTCAGTAACTCAACAGAAATATCCATTTCATCCCTCATTCATGATTAATAACCCAAACTATCATGAAAAAACAACAAGATATATTGAAACTCCCGATACAAACCTATTCCGTACTTTCATCAATCAGCAAACACCGATGACGATTTCATCAATCTGATATCTTTTCATTCCGGTTGGATAACACCGAAATTTTCTTCACTGATAACGCGATCGGAGATCCCATACCTTCCAGTAAAAGCGTGTCGCCAATAGTGATACCTTGCCATGCAGATTTGGGCACATCACATAAGAGTCTTTCAGTTGAAGGGTCGGAGGATGAACGAAGCCAGAGTTTTCCATCGCAACTTCCTCTTCCATGTCCATACCAGTCATCAGATTTACCGGAAACTTGTTCTATCTGAGTCGAAGGTTCAGAAATCATCATATGTATCGGTACGGCAACACCTTTTACCAGAAAAAACAGACTCATTGGTCCAGAGATGATTAACCCGAAGATAATAAACAGCTGAGTTCCGGGTGTCTCCTCTTTGATGGTTTGACGCGGATTAGAGGAAAAGAATAACAGTGCAAGAAACAGTGCAGATAATGGCCCCCCAATATATAAAAGGGACGGCCAGAATAATTTTTCAAAGGCCGGACTCATCAGTGGATCGATCCATTGCCCTATGCAAAAACCGACTATACATAATGCAATGATAAGGTAAATCAACAAAGCAATTCTTTCCTTCTTTGTCTGCTGATGACCTTGTTCCCGATATTGATCATAGAGATGGGCAATGCTGCATTCGCCCAGAGGCAATAGCTTTTCCTCCAGCTCATCCATTGAACATATCCCTAAATCGATCGAAGCGTCAGCCTTGTCCCAGAACCCCTGACGACGGCTTCGGTTGACAATCGTTAATTCAACGATAAAAGCATCTTTGTCCAGCGGCAAAAGCGAAAAATGCATGATATCTTCTTCACTATCGGCCTTTTTCAGGGATAATCCGGATGTACCTTCCCCCTGATTCAATTTATCCAGTTCCTGCTGCCAGTCAAAGTTTTTCACAAAATCAATTGCTTGCTCAAAGCTCAGTCCGGACTGACTCTCATATTCAATATCCAGTAATTTATGGCCTTCCGGTTGATGGGGGGAGGCCCACTCAACCGTAATGCCATTCTCAGGTAAGTCATTAGAATGCATAGACAATAAAGCTCTTACAAAAATATCAAGAATACTTCAACACTGAAAGAATCTAAATGGGTTATTTGAACAAATTCATCCCCTCTGGAAACGGATGGCACAATAGTTTCCAACCGGATAAAAAAAAGCCTGACAGACAAGTCAGGCTTTTTATAGCAGTAATTTTTATAACAATAGATTTTATAAAAATAGTTTTCTATAACAGGAAACGGCGCAAAACTACTTTATTTTACTATGCATTTCCTGAACTGAAATGACCGAGTTTTTCGGATTAGCAGTATGTGCCATTGCCGTGGCAAACGCAGCATTCAGTGTTGTTGTGTAGTTTACTTTCTCTGCCAAAGCACCACGACGCAGCACTTTCGAGTCTTCAATCGCCTGACGTCCGGAAGCAGTATTAATAATGTAGGTGTACTCATTATTCTTTATGCGGTCCAGAATGTGAGGACGTCCTTCGTGAACTTTGTTCACCAGACGTGGATTAATCCCCGCTTCACCCAGAACAACGGCTGTCCCATGTGTTGCATCAAGATGATATCCCAGATCAAGCAATTGATGTGCTAAGTCGACAACCCGCTGTTTATCACCGGCACGAACGGAAATCAGTGCCCGTCCGCCTTCAGGATAAATATGTCCACAGGCCAGTTCTGCTTTGGCAAACGCTTCTGCAAACGTACTGCCCACACCCATGACTTCACCAGTCGAACGCATTTCAGGCCCAAGAAGCGGATCCACACCCGGGAACTTGTTAAACGGTAAAACAACTTCTTTCACTGAGTAATAAGGCGGGATAATTTCCTGAGTGAATCCCTGTTCAGTCAGAGACTGACCAGCCATCACACGGGCAGCAATTTTAGCCAGTGGCGCACCGGTTGCTTTAGAGACAAACGGCACAGTCCGTGCTGCACGTGGATTCACCTCAATCAGGTAGACTTCATTATTCTTCACCGCAAACTGGGTATTCATTAATCCACGAACGCCAAGTTCAAAAGCAAGTTTTTCCACCTGCTCGCGCATGACATTCTGGATTTCCGGGCTCAGAGTATAGGGAGGCAGAGAACATGCAGAATCACCGGAGTGAACCCCTGCCTGCTCGATATGTTCCATAATGCCGCCGATCACAACCCGCTCACCATCACAGATCGCGTCAATATCAACTTCGATGGCGTCATCAAGGAAGTGATCGAGCAAGACCGGAGATTCATTCGAGACACTCACAGCTTCGTTGAAGTAACGACGTAAGTCCGCCTCGTCATACACGATTTCCATCGCCCGGCCACCCAACACGTAAGAAGGGCGGACAACTAATGGATAACCAATTTTCTCAGCCTTATCAACAGCCTGCTCAATTGCTGTAACAGTTGCATTTTCAGGCTGCTTCAGGCCCAGGCGCTCAACCGCTTGCTGGAAACGTTCACGGTCTTCAGCCCGGTCGATCGCATCAGGACTGGTTCCGATAATCGGCACACCAGCAGCTTCAAGCTCACGTGCCAGCTTCAATGGTGTTTGGCCACCATATTGAACAATCACACCGGTGGGCTGCTCAACCCGGGCAATCGATAACACATCTTCAAGTGTGACCGGCTCGAAATAGAGGCGATCAGACGTGTCATAGTCAGTAGAAACAGTTTCCGGGTTACAGTTGACCATAATGGTCTCATAACCGTCTTCACGTAGCGCAAGTGATGCATGAACACAGCAGTAGTCAAACTCAATCCCCTGACCAATCCGGTTCGGACCACCGCCCAGAACCATGATTTTCTTCTGGCTGGTTGGCTGAGCTTCACACTCTTCATCGTAAGATGAATACATATATGCTGTTGAAGAAGCGAATTCTGCCGCACAGGTATCCACACGCTTGTAAACCGGATAAATGCTGAACTGGTCACGCAGACGGCGAATTTCATTTTCTGAAACACCAACCAGCTTGGATAACCGGGCATCGGAGAAACCTTTCCGCTTCACCTGGCGCAGCACATCTTCAGTCAGTCCGGCAAAACCACTGGCTTTCAATTGCTCTTCGAGACGCACCAGCTCTTCTATCTGTACGAGGAACCAGCGGTCAATATTCGTCAGCTTAAAGATGCCATCGACAGAAAGACCTGCACGGAAAGCATCCGCGATATACCAGATTCGTTCTGCACCCGCTTCTTTCAGTTCCTGACGAATCCGGGTTAATGCATCCGGAGATTCAAGATCAACAATCTCATCAAATCCAGTCGCACCGACTTCCAAACCTCTTAACGCTTTTTGCAGAGATTCCTGCTGGTTACGGCCAATCGCCATGACTTCACCCACAGATTTCATCTGTGTGGTCAGACGATCATTTGCTCCGGCAAATTTCTCGAAGTTAAAACGCGGAATCTTAGTGACAACATAATCAATCGTTGGCTCAAATGAAGCCGGTGTAACCCCACCGGTAATATCATTGGTAAGCTCATCAAGTGTAAACCCGACAGCCAGCTTTGCTGCAATTTTCGCGATAGGGAAACCTGTCGCTTTAGAAGCCAGCGCAGAAGAACGGGATACCCGTGGGTTCATTTCAATGATAACCATCCGGCCATCTTTTGGATCGATACCAAACTGAACGTTAGAACCACCGGTTTCAACACCGATTTCACGTAACACAGCCAGGGAAGCATTCCGCATCAGCTGGTATTCTTTGTCCGTCAGTGTTTGCGCTGGTGCAACCGTAATCGAGTCACCGGTATGAATTCCCATCGGGTCAAAGTTCTCAATCGAGCAGACGATGATACAGTTGTCATTTTTATCCCGGACAACTTCCATCTCGTACTCTTTCCAGCCAATCAGCGATTCATCAATCAGCAATTCGTTGGTTGGAGAAAGGTCAAGCCCGCGGCTACAGATTTCTTCAAACTCTTCTTTGTTATAAGCAATACCGCCACCGGTGCCGCCCATTGTAAAGGACGGGCGGATAATACAAGGGAAGCCGACTTTATCGAGCACCTGATAAGCTTCTTCCATCGTTTTCGCAGTATCTGCACGCGGGCATTCCAGACCGATGGATTTCATTGCAGCATCAAAACGAGAGCGGTCTTCTGCTTTATCAATCGCATCGGCAGTTGCCCCAATCATTTCCACGCCGAACTCAGCCAGAACACCGTGACGATCTAAATCAAGCGCACAATTCAACGCTGTCTGGCCACCCATGGTTGGTAACACTGCATCGGGACGCTCTTTTTCAATAATCTTACGAACAACTTCCCACTGAATTGGCTCGATATAAGTAGAATCAGCCATTTCAGGATCGGTCATAATTGTTGCCGGGTTCGAATTGACAAGAATAACCCGGTAACCTTCCTCTTTCAGAGCTTTACATGCCTGAGCTCCAGAGTAGTCAAACTCACAAGCCTGACCAATGACAATAGGACCAGCACCCAGGATGAGAATACTTTTTATGTCGGTACGTTTTGGCATTATCTGTAACTCCGGTTAAGCGCTGTGTTTTTGAATCAGTTCAATAAAATGGTCGAAAAGTGGTGCCGCATCATGTGGCCCCGGACTTGCTTCAGGGTGTCCCTGGAAGCTGAAAGCAGGTTTATCTGTCCGGTGAATGCCCTGCAAAGAACCATCAAATAAAGACTTATGCGTGGCTTTAAGATTATCCGGTAAAGATACTTCATCCGCTGCAAAACCGTGGTTTTGAGAAGTAATCATCACAACGTTCCGTTCGATATCTTTGACAGGATGGTTTGCACCATGGTGACCAAATTTCATTTTGACTGTTTTGGCACCGGAAGCCAGCGCCAGAATCTGGTGACCCAGACAAATGCCAAAAACCGGCAGTCCTTTATCCAGAAAAGTTTTAGTCGCTTCAATCGCATAAGTACAGGGTTCAGGATCACCCGGACCATTTGATAAGAAGATACCGTCAGGATTCATAGCCAAAACTTCTTCAGCCGGGGTTTCTGCTGGCACGACGGTCAGGCGGCAACCCCGGTCAACAAGCATGCGTAAAATATTACGTTTTGCTCCGAAATCATAAGCCACAACATGATAAGGAAGGTCTTTCTCCTCTTTCGGACAAGGTAAACCGGCTTCAAGTGACCAGGAACCCTGAGTCCACTGATATGATTCCTTCGTCGTGACTTCTTTTGCTAAATCCATGCCTTTTAATCCGGGAAATTCTTTTGCTTTTGTTAAAGCTAAAACTTCATCCAGATTATCCCCGGCCATGATACAACCATTCTGGCTGCCTTTTTCTCTTAAAATACGGGTGAGCTTCCGGGTATCTATATCAGCAATACCAACAATATTTTTAGCTTTGAGGTATTCAGACAATGTCTGTTCACTTCTGAAATTAGAAGCGACAAGCGGAAGATCCCGAATCACAAGCCCTTGAGCATGAACAGCGGAAGATTCTTCATCTTCGGCATTGGTTCCGGTGTTTCCAATATGGGGATAGGTAAGAGTTACGATTTGCTGGGAATAGGAAGGGTCAGTGAGGATTTCTTGATACCCCGTCATCGAGGTATTAAAAACGACTTCACCAACGGAAATCCCATCTGCGCCAATGGATGCTCCGTGGAACACTGTCCCATCTTCAAGGACTAACAGTGCTGACTTACTCAAGACAACCTCCAGAATAAAAATTCAAAAAAAACAAATTAAACTGCAAATTCATCTTTCTTACTTGCTATTTATGAACACCATAGCGTATTTCGGACAAATTGGGCACATTTTATAGATGAGTGTGATTTCTGTCAACATACAAGCAATTAAAAGCTTGGATTTTTAACCCCTTGAAATAGAAAACACACCAAAAGCATCAAAAAACCATCTTTATTATAGTAAATTTGTCGTTCTGAGATAAAAGAACATCATAAAAAAAATTGTAGATCAAAACTCACAGGGAAAAATTATAAAAACAAAAGCAATCGATTAACCTGCAAAGATAACTGCTATTTTTATTTTTTTTAATCAAAAATAGCGTTGTAATACTCATAAATATCAGAAAAATCGCTTATCAATGCAGAGACTAAGAAAGAAAATTACAGTCTGGATAGGTTCAGAAGTGAATGCGCCAAATACAATTGACGCATAATTATGTATAACCCAAGCAACCTAAAGATGCAGGATTCAGCGTGCAGCCGAAAGGTGCAGTTCAAGGAAAGGGAATGCGGGAATGTACCCACCTTTCAAATTCACTTGACGCAGAAATGTGCCTTTCAGCTCACGCCCTGCGGGTGAGTTTGTCAGGCTCTGATACGGCGTGACTGATTTTCAACGTAGAATGACTCTATTTTCAAATCAGTGCCTTGTCTCAGAGCCTGACAAATCTCACTGAACCCTGCATCTTCAGGTTGCTTGGGTATAGTTAAAGGTCATTAAGAGAAAGGACATCGGTCATTGTATACAGACCGGAAGGTTTAGCCGCAAGCCAGACCGCCGCTTTTATCGCACCATTTGCGAATGTCATCCGGTCTGTTGCTCTGTGAGAAATTTCAACAATTTCTCCGATATCTGCAAACATGGCAGTATGCTCACCGACGATATCGCCGGCACGGACAGTCGCAAAGCCAATCTCATCACGAGCTCTTTCTCCGGTAATTCCTTCCCGGGCATAAACCGCCACGTCACTGAGTTTATTTCCCATTGCTCCGGCAATCGCTTCTCCCATCCCTAATGCAGTACCGGATGGCGCATCAACTTTATGGCGATGATGTGCTTCTATGATCTCGATATCGCAATAGTCACCCATCACCTTTGCTGCTTTCTCCAGTAACTTAAATACCAGATTCACACCTACACTATAGTTTGGTGCCATAACAACCGGGATAGATTGAACATACTGTTCAATCATTAACTTTTCAGATTCAGAGAACCCTGTCGTCCCTATCACGATAGCTTTCTGATGTTTTTTACAAAGCTCAAGGTTTTTTATTGTACTTACCGGCACAGTGAAATCGACAATAACATCAAAGTCATCAATCACACTCTCCAGGTTATCAACCAGACTGACGCCAAAATGTCCTTCACCACATAATTCACCGACATCAACCCCGATTAATGATGATTCAGATCTTTCTGAGCCAGCACCAACCAATGCATCGGAGTGATGACGTGCTGCTTTGACAAGATTACGCCCCATCCTGCCAGCAGCTCCTGCGATTGCAATTTTTATCATTGCTTATTTCTCCATGTTAGTCAGATATGAATACAGCCCGGGGAGTCTGTTATTCATTTAATCTATTTAAACTATCAATATTCTTCAAATGTGACCAGCATGAAAGCAAACTATGAATATTTTTTTACCACTTTTTCTACGATAACAATGTTGGCCGCCGGGAACTTATATTGTCCCAGCGCACTGATATCTACCCATTGACCCGACTGCCCTTCTTTTCCATAAGGCTCCCCGGTAAATGCGGTCACTAACATAAAGTCAAAGACCAAAGATTTATCCGGATAGTCATATTCAAAGTGCTCGAAACATTGCTGTTCTTTAATTTCAATACCAATTTCTTCATCCAGTTCACGGCTCATCGCTGCTTCAATCGATTCATCCGTTTCAACTTTCCCTCCGGGAAACTCCCACAGCCCCCCCTGATGAAGATGTTCCGGACGTTTTGTGATATAGATTTGTGATTGCTGTGTGTTCAGGATAATTGCGGCAACTATATGAGTTCTCTTCATTCTGACTTCACTCTTTTTCGATATTAATAAAAAAGCCGCTATACAATTACAGCGGCTTATTTCTTTATAAATAACTAACGGCTAATCAGGCAATTTTTCCGTGGCAATGCTTATATTTTTTACCGCTTCCACATGGACAAGGTTCATTTCGCCCGACCTTTCGCTCTTCACGAACCATTGGCTGATGATTTTCATCCTGTTCCTCACGAATACCGCCGTGCTGTGTTTGAGCATGTCTTGCAGCTTCTTCAGCCTGAGCTCTGCGTCTTGCTTCCATCTCATCAACGTCTTCAGGCTGTTGAACTCTGACTTTTGACAGCACTGAAACAACATCAAATTTCAATGAGTCCAGCAAATCTTCAAACAGTTCAAAAGATTCGCGCTTATACTCTTGTTTCGGGTTCTTTTGCGCGTAGCCGCGCAGATGAATCCCCTGACGCAAGTGGTCCATCGCAGATAAATGTTCTTTCCACAATGTATCCAGAGTCTGTAACATGACCGATTTTTCAAAATTACGTAAAACCTCAGCGCCAACAAGAGACTCTTTCTCCTGGTACACTTTCACTGATTCTTCAATGATCCGCTCACGCAGCGCCTCTTCGTATAATTTATCATCTTCATCCAGCCAAACCTGAATTGGCAGATCCAAATCAAAATCATGCTTCAACCGGTCCTGCAGACCAGAGATATTCCACATATCATCAAGTGATTGTGGTGGAATATATTCATCAATCGCAGTCGTCAATACATCGAAACGATTTTGCTCAATCATCTCGCTAATGTCTTCCGCATCCATCAGCTCATCGCGTAACTCGTAAACAACTTTACGCTGATCGTTCGCAACATCATCATACTCAAGCAACTGCTTACGAATATCAAAGTTGCGGCCTTCAACCTTACGCTGCGCTTTTTCTATAGAGCGTGAAAGCAATTTACTTTCAATCGCTTCACCTTCATCCATACCACTTTGAATTAAGCCAGCCATTCTGTCCGAAGTGAAAATGCGAAGCAGAGAATCTTCCATCGACAAATAGAAGCGGGAAGAACCGGCATCACCCTGCCGTCCGGAACGACCACGCAACTGGTTATCAATCCGGCGGGATTCATGTCGTTCAGTACCAATAATATGTAAACCACCGGATTCAAGAACTTTGTCATGTTCAACTTGCCAGGATGATTTAATCTGATCGATTTGCTCCTGATCCGGATTATCCAGTTGATCAACTTTAGCCTGCCAGCTTCCTCCCAGTACAATATCTGTACCACGGCCAGCCATGTTTGTTGCGATTGTCACTGCTGCGGGCATTCCAGCCTCAGCAACAATTTCCGCTTCTTTTTCATGGAACTTAGCATTCAGAACATTGTGTTTAATTTTTGCTTTTTTCAGTGCCTGGGAAAGTAACTCTGATTTCTCAATAGAGACAGTACCCACCAGAATTGGCTGTCCTTTTTGAACACGCTCTTTGATATCTTCGATAATTGCTGCAAACTTCTCAGCTTCGGTTCGATACACAACATCAGGCATGTCATCACGAATCATTGGGCGATTTGTTGGGATGACAACAGTATCAAGGCCATAAATGGACTGAAACTCAAAAGCTTCTGTATCGGCTGTACCTGTCATACCTGATAGTTTTTCATAAAGCCGGAAATAGTTCTGGAAGGTAATTGATGCCAGTGTCTGGTTCTCATTCTGGATTTTCACACCTTCTTTCGCTTCAACAGCCTGGTGTAAACCATCAGACCAGCGTCTGCCCGGCATAGTTCTGCCTGTATGCTCGTCAACGATGACAACTTCACCATCTTCATTAACGATATAATCAACATCTTTTTCGAATAGTACGTGAGCACGTAAGGCAGCATTGACATGGTGCAATAAGCTGATATTAGCTGGTGAATACAAAGTCTCACCTTCAGCCATAAGCTTACTTTCAACTAATAACTCTTCGACATACTCTTGACCCGTCTCAGTGAAATAAACCTGTTTGGCTTTTTCATCAACGGTATAGTGACCGGTTCCACGGTACTCCTCAGAATCTTCCTGCTCCTGTTGTTCCAGATTTGGAATTAAAGCATTAACCCGGGTATAAAGTTCTGAACTGTCTTCTGCCGGGCCTGAGATAATCAGTGGTGTACGGGCTTCATCAATTAAAATCGAATCCACTTCATCGACAATGGCAAAGAAACGGGCACGCTGAACACGATCTTCCTTGCGGAAAGCCATGTTATCCCGGAGATAGTCAAAACCGAATTCATTGTTTGTACCGTACAAAATATCAGCCTGATATGCTTCCTGCTTTTCCGGAGGCATCATACCAGGAACATTGACACCAACGGTCATACCCAAAAACTCAAACAAGGGACGATTTGTTTCCGCATCCCTTTTCGCTAAGTAGTCATTCACCGTGACAACATGAATACCATGCCCTGGCAAAGCATTTAGATAAGCTGGCAACGTTGCAGTCAGAGTTTTACCTTCACCGGTTCTCATCTCTGCAATACGTCCACCATTCAAAACCATGCCGCCAATTAACTGAACATCAAAGTGACGCATACCAAAAACACGCTTTGATGCTTCACGAACAGTTGCAAATGCTTCCGGAAGCAATTGTTCCAGAGTTTCTCCCTGAGAAAGGCGCTCACGAAATTCCACAGTTTTGGCTTTCAGTTCATCGTCAGATAAAGCTTCAAATGCAGGCTCATAATTATTAATTTGTTTTACTATTTTTCTCAGGCGACGCAATGTTCTGTCATTGCGACTACCAATAACCTTGGTCAGTAGCTTAGTTATCATTTTAATACGAATCTCTCTGTTGTTCGCTCACCAGGCGATCTATTCCTATGCCATCAGTCTCTACCAGTTCTCAACTAAGTGTACTGAGATATATCATAAACCTTAGATATTGAGGTACATTAGTGGCTTTTCAAGGCAATACATTGATATTGAGGCCATAGTTTAAATAATTTCACATTATGTACAAAACTCAACAAGATACAAATTTATGTTTTACAAACTATGAGCCCAAAAATCATCAGTTTCAATCAACAATTTTAATTACAACAATATAAATTCTTCAGTTCAAAACCCTTAAAACATAGTATGTTACATTCGATTTCATCGTCATCGAACATCGTTGGATAACCTGTAGTAAATAAACACTCACAAAATATATACTCATAGATTGATATCAATTTAATGCGGCAAAAAATGGCCGGTTATTCAATCAATAAGTCCGATACAAACACACATAAAAAAACCAGACGCTAAACGTCTGGTTTTTTCAGAAAACAATAAACGATTATCAGGCAAAGACCATGTTTGGCTCTGCAAATGCAACCGGAGAACCTGCTTCTTCAGCATAAGTGGTCCATTCCCAGGCATCCTGATTCAAAAGCAATGCCCGCAAAAGTTGGTTGTTCAGCTGATGACCCGATTTGTATGCTCTGAACTCACCAATCAAAGCATGACCACACATATATAGATCACCTATTGCATCCAGTACTTTATGCGTCACAAATTCGTTTGAGAAGCGCAGGCCATCTTTATTTAAGATTCGATAATCATCCAAAACAATTGCACAATCAAATCCACCACCCAGACAAAGTTTTTGCGATTGCAAATACTCAATATCATGCATAAAACCAAAGGTTCTGGCACGGGAAATATCTTTTACAAATGACTGAGAGGAAAAATCAAAACGTAAATGTTGCTCAGTAGATTCAATAGCCGGGTGATTGAAGTCAATTTCAAAGTCCATCCGAAAACCATGATATGGCACTAACTCAGCCCATTTATCACCGTCTTCAAACCGAACAGGCTTTTTGATACGAATAAATTTTTTAGGTGAATTCTGAATTTCAATCCCTGCTTGCTGAAGAAGGAACACAAATGGGCTTGCACTCCCGTCCATAATTGGAATCTCAGGGGCATCTACTTCAACAATAATGTTGTCAATCCCCATACCAGCAAGAGCAGCAGTTAAATGTTCTACCGTTGAAATTCGCACACCATCATCATTGACTAAAGCAGTACACAACATTGTGTCCCGGACATTCTCTGGCCTGGCCGGGAAATCCACAGGCGGATTCAGATCCGTACGACGATAAATAATACCGGTATTTACGGCAGCTGGACGAAGAGTAAGCGTTACTTTACGTCCCGAGTGAAGCCCTACCCCGGTTGTTTTAACGATTTCTTTCAGAGTACGTTGTCTGATCATCTGCCTGCCTCAATATCAGTACTACAAAATATGACCGATTCATAAATCGGTCACACATTCTATCATCAATGATCACATCTTCAAACTTCGATGTAAATCAATCAGCCTGACGACGCAAAAAAGCAGGAATATCCAAATAACCGCTTTCTTTCTCTTTAGGCGCGGTATTCTGACCACCACCCTGAGTTTTTGCCTGCGAAGGCTGAGGTTTTGTCTCAACATTCCCTTGCAAGTTCGATGCCACCTTCTTCTCTTCCGAAGCGGCAACTGGTGCTGTAACCGGGGCTTGAGGCGCTTTTTGAGGTGGGTTTGCTTTCCCACCAGCAACCAACGTGATATCCGGTTTTTTCTCATTGCCAATTCCTGTAGCAACAACTGTAACCCGGATTTCATCGGCCATATCAGGGTCAAGCGAAGTACCTATCACAACTGTTGCATTATCAGAAGCAAACGCTTTGACCGTGTTACCAACCGTCTCAAACTCATCTAAACGCATATCAAGACCAGCGGTGATATTGACTAGCACCCCTCGGGCACCTGCAAGATCGATATCTTCCAAAAGAGGGCTGGAGATCGCCATCTCAGCAGCTTCTTCTGCGCGATCATCGCCACTGGCAACACCACTTCCCATCATCGCGTGGCCCATTTCAGACATGACAGTTCTCACGTCAGCAAAGTCCACATTGATCATCCCTGGCCGGGTAATCAGTTCAGCAATGCCCTGAACTGCATTTTTTAACACATCATTTGCATTTGCAAATGCTTCTAAAAGCGTTATACCCCGCCCCAGAACTTTGAGCAATTTCTCATTAGGAATCGTAATCAAAGAATCGACATGCTTTGACAATTCTTCTATTCCCTGCTCTGCAAACGCCAACCGCTTTTTGCCTTCAAAGCTGAATGGCTTAGTCACTACAGCAACGGTAAGTATGCCCAACTCTTTTGCTACTTCAGCAATGACAGGTGCACCACCAGTTCCTGTTCCGCCACCCATTCCGGCCGCTATGAACACCATATCGGCGCCAACAAGTGACTCTTTAATTTTTTCTTTATCTTCGAGAGCTGCATCACGTCCTACTTGAGGATTTGCACCAGCACCCAAACCTTTTGTGATATCACCACCAATTTGGATTACGGTACTGACACTTGTCTTACGAAGTGCTTGAGCATCTGTGTTCACACTGATGAATTCCACACCTTCGATGGATTCACGCACCATGTGTTCTACGGCATTACCACCACCGCCACCAACCCCAACGACTTTAATTACAGCATCGTCAGACATTTCCATCATCGGTTCAAACATGTGTTATCTCCGTTTTTCCTGCAACTCAGGTTAAAACTCTTTTTGTATCCAGTTACGCAAGCGTCCAATCAAACCAGACATAGACTGACGCTTTGGCTCATTGTAGTCTGTCTCATCAATAATCTGACTATCTTTTGCATAATGAAGTAAACCAACAGCCGTCGCATGGTACGGCTCTTTAACATAATCAGTAAGTCCACTGACCTCGAAAGGTTTCCCGACCCTGACTTGATTTCGAAACACGCGCTCCGCACATTCAACTACACCTTCAATTTGTGCGGCACCTCCAGTCAGAACTACTCCGGCAGCCAAATGATGTTTTACACCTTCCATTCTGAGCTTTTCCTGAACTGAGTCTATTGTTTGATGAACAAGCCCCATTAATTCAGTGTAGCGAGGCTCTATAACTTCAGACAAGGTTTGTCGTTGTAAACTTCGGGAAGGACGTCCCCCAACACTGGGAACATTCACAGTATCGTCCTTACTTACCAGTTCACTCAAAGCACAACCATACTTCACTTTAATTTCTTCGGCATCACTTACAGGCGTCCCAAACGCAAACGCGATATCATTCGTCACCGCATTACCTGCATAGGAGAACACTTCTGTATGTCGTAAAGCTCCACCTGTCCAAATTGCAATATCCATTGTGCCAGCGCCAATATCAACGACGCAAACACCGAGTTCTCGTTCATCTTCAGTAATTACAGCATTACTCGCAGCTAAACCAGAATAAACTAACTGTTCAACTTTTAAACCACATCTTTCAACCGCTTTAATAATATTTCGTGCCATATCATTATGGCACGAAATGATGTGCACACTAACTTCCATACGTACACCTGATAAGCCTAGCGGATTTTTTATACCTTCCTGGTAATCAATTGTAAATTCTTGAGGAATGACATGAAGAATTCGCTGTTCATCACTTATTTTTATTGACTTTGCGGTATGAATGGCCTGATCCATGTCGTCCTGTGAGACTTCCTCATCAGAAATAGTCCCCATACCTTTTTCTATGCGGCTGGCAATATGTTTTCCTGAAATAGAAAGAAATACATTGTTAATCTGGCATTCAGCCATCAACTCAGCTTGATCTATTGCCCGCTGAACAGACTTTACAACTGACTCTAAATCGTTGACACCACCTTTGTCCATGCCTCTGGAAAGGCTCGTACCGGCTCCGATTATATTAATCTGGCCATCAGGCAATACCTCTCCAACCAAAGCTGAGACACAAGCCGTGCCAACATCAAGACCTACAATTATGTTGTCATCGGTCATTTTTGTCATTTGTACTATTTTGTCCTAAATCTTGCTGAGGAAACCATCCCACAGCAGCACCAGTATCATACCTGAGGTCAATATAACTTATCTTGTCAACATCCTGGCCAAGATACTGATAAAGCATAAAAAAACGCTTAATTCTTTCTGAGATGGATTCTTTACCCAACTCCAGCCGAATGCCATTATCCAGTATAACTTGCCAGGCTCGCCGTTCATTCAGAACAAGAGAAGAAATATTTAATCCGACTTTGTTAAATAACGGATTATACTCTCGCCACATATTGAGAACTTCAGAACCTGAATCTTCCGGGCCATATAGCCGGGCATATTCACCATGCACAAGCCCCGGGTCACCATTAAAAACAATACCATGCGTATCAATTAAGGCTTGTCCGTTCCATATTGCCTGAACCTGATGTTCAGTCAAAAAAACCTTAATCGTATTCGGCCACTGCTTTCGGATGGATGCATGTGAAACCCATGGAATTTCCTGAACGCACGCTTGTAATTCATCCACATCCTGAGACATAAAAGTCCCAATATGCTCTAACCTGGCAAAAGCGTGCTGAACATCTTGTGCTGTAACATATTCCAAGTCCCCCTGTAATATAATTTTAGACAGAGGCAACCGATTATCATCCCACATCCAGCTTAATGTGGCATATAGCAACACACATACAACAGTAAAAACAAAAAATAAAAAAACACAGCCACTGGCATGTTGTTTTATCCATGATGTTTCTGATTGCTGATGACCATCCTCTAAAACTAATTTCATTCAGATCACTTTTATGCCACCAACAAAATAACACTTATGTTTGCAATAATAATCACGGCAAAAGCACTTACTTTAACTTTCGGATTATACTGAGCTCCGAAAAAGTATCAAACAAAGAACTTCAGAAATTTATATTTGATGCCAACTTACTCAATATCGTGCTAATTTTTCACAACCAGCTATTCCATTAGTTTCATTTTTTCTATCTGAAGCTCCAACGCTGCGAGTTGCTTTGCCACTCTGCCAATATCACCAGCCCCCTGAGTCAGGAGCAGGTCACCATCTTGTAATACATTTGCCAGAACAGAGGGTAAAACCTGACTGTCAGAAACAAAAATCGGATCCAGTTTCCCCCGGCTTCTGATCGTTCTGCACAAAGAACGGCCATCTGCCCCTGCAATGGGCTTTTCTCCTGCCGCGTATACATCCAGCATAATCAATACATCAACTTTCTCTAATGTATTCACAAAGTCATCATATAAATCTCTGGTCCGGCTGTAACGATGCGGTTGAAAAATCATCACGAGCCTTTTTTCCGGCCAGCCGTTCCTTGCGGCCTGAATCGTTACGCTGACTTCCGTCGGATGATGGCCATAATCATCGACCAGCATCACTTGCCCATTGCCGGTTTCAAACTCACCCAGATCATCAAAACGCCGTCCGGTTCCCTGAGTATTTTCCATTGCCCGGAGAATCACATCATCCTGTATTTCATCTTCTGTTGCGACAGCAATTGCTGCAGCTGCATTCAAAGCATTATGGCGACCAGGAATATTCAAAGTAATAGGTAATGAATTCTCACCTTTACGGGTAATTGTAAATTTACCCTGCTGTCCTATTTGAGCATAGTCCTCTATTTGCACATCTGCATCTGTGGAAAAACCATAGGTAATCACTTGCCGGCTGATTTGAGGAATTAACTCCCGGATAACCGGGTCATCAATACATAAAATAGCCTGGCCATAGAACGGAAGTTTATGAATGAAATCGATAAACGTCTGTTTCAGGGAATCGAAGTTACCCTGATAGGTATCCATATGATCCGCTTCAATATTTGTAACAATACTTACCATAGGTTGCAGATGAAGGAATGATGCATCACTCTCATCAGCTTCCGCAATCAAAATCCGGCTTGAACCCAGCCGGGCATTGGTGCCGGCGCTTTTCACCAAACCGCCATTCACAAAAGTCGGATCCAGGCCTGCCTCAAAATAAATCTGCGTCACTAATGCAGTTGTGGTGGTCTTACCATGCGTGCCTGCGACTGCAATCCCATGCCGGAAACGCATGAGTTCTGCCAGCATCTCCGCCCTTCTGACGACCGGAATTCGCTTTTCTTTAGCTTCCAGTATTTCAGGATTATCTTTATCAATAGCAGTAGAAACGACGACAACACTTGCCTGAGCAACATTTTCCGGCAAGTGCCCGATAAAAATTTCGGCTCCTTTTGCCCGTAATCTTTTTGTGACCGGATTCTCTGCAATATCTGAGCCAGTTACACGATAGCCTTCATTCAACAAAACTTCTGCAATGCCACTCATACCCGCACCGCCGATTCCAACGAAATGGATACTCTTAACTCTGCGCATTTCAGGAATAATTGCCCGAAGTTGTGTTAAATCAGGTGTATGTTTAATTGTCATTATTGATAATCCACTACTCTGTTAAAGCAATAATTGCATCAGCAACGATTTTATCTGCGTCATTCTTCGCCAAATCACGGGCTTTTATCGCCATATTGACCAACTGTTCTCTTTTCAGAGCAGCAATTGCATCCGCCATTTTCCGGGGAGACAAGTCGGGTTGCTCGATCATTTTAGCTGCACCATGCTGAATAAGATGTTCCGCATTTAATGCCTGCTGCCTGTCTTTATGCATAAATGGAACAAATATCGCGGCAACCCCGGCGGATGAAATTTCTGAAACCGTCAAAGCGCCCGAGCGGCATACAACGATATCGGCCCACTGATAAATTTCAGCCACATCATCGATGAACTCAGTCACTTTAACCTGAGAAACACCTTGTTGCTCATATAAAGTTTCAACTTCCGCTTGCTGTCCTTTTCCTGCCTGATGGCAAATGTCAAACGCTTCTTCCAGCAAAGCAACCGATTGTGGCAGGGTTTGATTTAAAATCCGAGCCCCCTGGCTTCCGCCCATCACAAGAATACGAATGGCTCCCTGACGATCTTTCATTCGCTCCTGAGGCGACGCCAGTTCAATCACATCCCGTCTGACGGGGTTACCGACGACCTCAGCATGTTCAAAAGCACCGGGGAATGCCTGAAAGACCCGCTTTGCAATTTTAGAAAGCCACCGGTTCGTGAGCCCGGCCACCGCATTTTGCTCGTGTAACACCACAGGAATACCAAGTGACCATGCTGCAACACCACCGGGACCACTCACGTATCCGCCCATGCCTAAAACAACATCAGGCTGAAAACGCTTCATATGCCGGCGAGCCTGAATGATTGCCTGAATAATCTGGAATGGTGCCTTCACTAAACGCAGAAGGCTTTGTCCTCTCAATCCTTTTATCTGAATAAAATCAATCCCAATCTGATGGCGGGGAACTAAATCAGCTTCCATCCGATCGGCAGTGCCAAGCCAGCGGATCTCCCACCCTTGTTGCTGCAACACTTTTGCAACCGCCAGTCCGGGAAAAACATGTCCTCCGGTACCACCGGCCATCACCATGAGCCGTTTATTTTTTGTCTTCATTTTCATATACAGTGTCTGTCTGACATAAAGCCAGTCTGCGTTCAAAATCAATTCGCAATAAAATGGAAACAGCAACAGACATAATAATCAGACTGGAGCCGCCATAACTAATCAGGGGAAGAGTCAAACCTTTTGTCGGCACAATACCAGCGGCAGCACCGACATTCACCAGTGTTTGAAAAGCGAACCAAATCCCAATCCCAAATGCGAGGTAACCACCAAATTGCTGCTCACTCTGAAATGCTTGTTTCCCAATAAATACAGCCTTTAAAACCAAAGCCATCAACAATGCCAGTACCAGAACAACCCCAATAAAGCCCAGTTCTTCAGCTAATACAGCAAACACAAAGTCAGTATGCGCCTCAGGCAAATATTCCAGCTTCTGGATAGAATTCCCTAACCCCTGACCAAACCAGCTTCCCCGGCCAAACGCCATCAAAGACTGGGTCAACTGATAGCCACTGCCAAACGGGTCATCCCATGGGTCTAAAAAAGAGGTGACCCGGCGAATCCGGTAAGGCTCTGCAACAATCAGCCCGATAACCGACATAACACCCGCAACCATGAGAGCGATAAACTGAGACAGTTTGGCACCAGCAATAAACAACATGCCAAACAGGGTTACCAACATCACAATGACTGTACCTAAATCTGGCTGCATCAAAAGTAAGACAGCAAGGCACGAGAACACCATGATAGGCTTCATGAAACCACCAAAGAAAGTCTGCCGGACTTCATCCTGCTTTCTGACTAAATAGCCTGACATAAAAATAAACAAAGACAGCTTAGCCAGTTCTGCCGGCTGAAGATTAAACAGCCCGAGAGGAATCCAGCGCGATGCACCATTTACTGATTTCCCCAGTACTAAAACGATGATTAAAAGAAACAGAGAAACACCCAGCAATAGTGAACTATATTGAAACCACCGCTGAGTCGGCACCTGCATCACAACGGATGAGACAATGATAGCCAACAGTAAAAATGTTGCATGCCGGAACATAAAATGAAATGGCTGCTCAGTTAAGCGGGAGCTCACAGGGAAAGATGCTGAAGTAACCATGACAAGGCCAACCAACATTAAGCCCAGAGCAATCCAAACTAATTGTCTGTCATACAGCACATCCGGGTCAGGGGTCGTTAGTTTCTCTTTAACAACAGATATAATTTTCAGAAAAATAGTCACAATATACCTGTTAAGCTAAGCAAAACGATGAGCCAGTCGGGCAAATGCATCTCCACGCGCCATGAAGTTTTTATACTGATCAAAACTGGCGCAGGCCGGAGAAAGCATCACAATATCTCCACTTTTCAATTCAGGCGTAATCTCCTGAAGCGCATCCTCCATTGTCCCGTATAACCGGGCTGACGAATGGAGCGCCATAAACTGTTTGCCATCTCTGCCAAAACAACATAATTCCAGATTCAGGGAAGAGAGTACCGGCTTCAATGGTGAAAAGTCGGCCCCTTTTCCGACACCGCCAACTAAAAGGTACAACCGGCCATTTAGTTGCAATCCCGACAGGGCAGCTAAGGTACTGGCGACATTGGTTGCTTTTGAGTCATTCACCCATTTTATACCATGTCGCTCTTCAACCAGCTGACAGCGATGAGTCAAGCCCATGTAATTTTTTAAAGCATCAAGGTGACTCAGATAATCGATATCAGCAAGATGCAATAATGCAATGACAGTCAATGCATTGGCAACATTATGCCTGCCAACCAGACGCAAGGTACCCGTTTCAATAACAGGCTGCCCTTTGGCTGAAAGATATTCAGTACCGTCAACCATTTCGACCGAGAAATCAGCAGGCTGATTCAATGAAAAACGTACCTGATTCCCGGAGAAATTCTCAGGATATGTTGCCGGGTCATCCTGATTCACTACGATCGATTCTGCATGAGAAAATATTCTCAGCTTCGCCTGGCGATAGGCTGCCATACTGTCATATCGATCCATATGGTCTTCAGACAAATTGAGAAAAGCAGCCGCTTTTACCCGTAAATGACTGGTTGTTTCCAACTGAAAGCTGGAAAGTTCCAAGACATAAAGGTCCATCGCCCCGTCAATTAAATCAAGTGCAGGAACGCCAATATTACCACCAACACCGACTTTAAGTCCGGCAGCTTCTGCCATTTTTCCGGTTAAATCTGTAACCGTACTTTTCCCGTTAGATCCCGTAATGGCAATCACAGGCTGATGCACGTGCCATGCGAATAATTCAATATCTCCGACAATCGCCACGCCACGGCTCCGGGCTGATTGCAACTCCGGCGTTGCCAGCGATATTCCCGGATTAACGACGACTAAATCAGCTTTATTTAACCATTCAGTACGCCACCCCCCCTGATACATTTCAACATCTCCGGGCAATTGCTCAATGCCCGGTGGCGCCTCACGGGTATCCATCACCTGAACAGCAACTTCCGGGTGATATTTTTGAATATACTTCACAACAGACAGGCCGGTAACACCCAGCCCAACTACAACAACCTGCCTGATATCCTGCCAACGGTTCATCTTATGTACCACTTATTGTGACTGACAATAAAAATCAGCGAACTTTTAAAGTTGCGAGACCAATGAGGACAAGAACAATAGAAATAATCCAAAACCGAACGATCACTCTTGGCTCTGGCCACCCTTTTAACTCATAGTGATGATGAATCGGTGCCATCCGGAAAATCCGCTGTCCTCTGAGCTTATATGAACCAACCTGAAGAATCACCGAAAGTGTTTCCATCACAAAAACACCGCCCATAATCACCAACAAAAATTCCTGACGGACTAACACAGCAATAGTCCCGAGAGCTCCTCCCAAAGCCAGAGAACCAACGTCCCCCATAAAAACCTGAGCCGGATATGTGTTAAACCAGAGGAAACCTAATCCTGCACCCACAATTGCGGTGCAGACAACAGATAACTCAGATGCATTGGCGATATATGGGATATGTAAATAAGTTGCGAAGTTCACATTACCAGTCGCCCAGGAAATCACACCAAAGCCGGCAGCAACTAAAACAGTCGGCATAATAGCCAGCCCATCAAGACCATCCGTCAGGTTAACCGCATTACTGGTTCCGACAATAACAAAATAACTCAGGACAATATAAAACATCCCCAGTTGCGGCATGACTTCTTTAAAGAAAGGTACAACCAGCTGGGTTGCAGCGGTATCTTTACCATACGCATATAAAAAGAAAGAAATGATCAAAGCTATCAGGGATTGCCAGAAATACTTCCAACGAGCGATTAAACCATCCGTATTTTTACGCACAACTTTACGGTAGTCGTCAATAAAACCAACAATACCGTACCCCACCAGAACAAAGAGCACGGCCCAGATATACGGATTGGTCAGATCAGTCCAGAGTAAAACCGTTAATACAATAGACGCTAAAATCATCACGCCGCCCATCGTTGGTGTACCCTGTTTACTAAAATGGCTTTCTGGACCATCGTCCCGGACAACCTGCCCGATTTGCAGCAACTGAAGCCTTTGAATCAAACGGGGCCCCATCCATAACGACAATGCCAGAGCAGTCAAAATACTGACAATCGCTCTGAACGATAAATATTCAAATAACCGAAAAAAAGAAAAATATGGCTGTAGTAACTCTGCAAGCCAAATAATCATGCGTATTTCTCCTTGAGAGCAGTCACGACTTTACTCATGCCTGCACTATGAGCCCCTTTCACCAACAATACATGTTGTGCCAGATTCTCTTTATCTAATCCACTATTAATATAATCAATAATATCCTGATGAGAGTCAAAATGGATCCCACCACATATCTCACTGATAACTTTAGTTTCACTTCCATAGGTCAGAATATGTTCGAAACCAAATGTTGCTGCATGTTCACCGACCTGTCGGTGAAGCGCAACGGCTTCGCTTCCCAGCTCAGCCATATAGCCCAGAATAAGCCATCGTTCTGAAGGAAAACGTCCTAACATATCTGCAGCAGCCAGCATTGAAGGGACACTAGCATTATAGCTATCATCAATCAGACGGATATGCGCCGTCAATTGAGACACATCACACCGGCCGGCAATATTTTTGGATAATTCCAGCCCCGCCTGGATGTCATCCAGTTTAGCTCCGGCCTCCATTGCTAAAGCAGCAGCAGCCAACGCATTATTCACATTATGTACGCCCATAATTCCAAGGTTAATTTCACAGGAGCCTTTGGGAGTATGTAACACAAAACCCGGGTACGCCATTTCATCAGAAGTGATTGAAGAAACACAATAGTCGGCCTGAGGATCTGTCACAGATATCGTTTTTACCACCTTATCATGCAAAGCTTCCTGCCAGAGCTTACCGCCACAACTGTCAAGATTTACAATAGCAATACCGCCGGGCTTTAAACCTTTGTAAATTTCACCTTTCGCTGTTTTTACGCCATCTATCGAACCGAAACCTTCCAAATGGGCAGCCGCAACATTATTAACTAAAGCAATATCAGGACAAACCAGGCCAGCGGTATAATCAATTTCACCTGTATGATTGGCACCCAGCTCAATGATCGCGACATCATCTTCGGGTCGTGAGCGCAACAAAGTCAAAGGAACACCGATATCATTATTCAGATTCCCGTGAGTATACAGAACAGCCCCTTTCCGGGATAAGATTGTCGCTGCCATTTCTTTCACCGTTGTTTTGCCACAACTTCCGGTAATGGCAATCGTCGGTGTATCACATTGCTGGTGTATCCATGAAGCAATAACACCCAACGCGATTTTCGTATCAGACACAACAAGTTGCGGTACTGCTGCAGCGACTGCCCGGCTGACAAGAACCGCTGAAGCGCCTTTTTCAATGGCCTGCGTAATAAAATTATGCCCATCAAAACGTTCACCGGCCAGAGCAACAAAAAGTGCACCAGGTTTAATATCTCTTGTATCAGTGGAAACAGATGAGATAATGCAATCTTCACCATTTATTTTGGTTCGCAGCAATTGTGCCAGTTGATTTAAAGTGGAGTCGATCATAGTGTCAGTCCCAGTAATTGTTGTGCTGATTCGCGATCAGAATAGTGAACAACGCCTTCAGCAAGAACCTGATAATCTTCATGACCCTTACCCGCAATCAAAATAATATCCTTTGCCTGAGAATGCTCTAAAGCATATTGAATCGCTTCGTACCGGGAATGCTCTACAGAAATGTTTTCCGGGTGATTCACCCCGCTTACCATCTCCTGAATAATCAATTCAGGGGACTCATTTCTGGGATTATCATCTGTCAGTACAATCTTATCAGCAAGAGACTCTGCAATTTTCGCCATCATTGGCCGTTTTCCTTTATCCCGGTTTCCTCCGCAGCCAAAAATGGCCCACAGATTCCCCTGACAATGTCCTCTGAGGGCTGACAATGCTTTCTCAAGCGCGTCGGGCGTATGGGCATAATCAACGACAAGTTTTGCTTTTCCCGGCGTATGGAATAATTCCATTCTGCCAATCACAGGTGTTAACTCTGGCGCTGCTTCTATCAACTGTTCCTTATCTACCCCTAAAACCAGTAATGCAGCCAGAGAAAGCAATATATTGCTGGCATTAAATTCACCGATCAGTGGTACAGAAAAAGTGCCTGTCCCCCAGGAGCTATCAAAAGAGAGCGTCATACCACTTTCAGTATATTGAATCTCAGTTGCCCATAACGCTGACTTCGCTTCAGGCCTCCCAACCAAAGACACTGCAACTGCATTTTCCATTTCAATCAGCCAGCGTTTTCCCAACGGGTCATCAGCATTAATCACGGCATGACGGCACTGATGCGTGGTAAATAATAATTTCTTCGCCTCGCCATACGCGTCCATATCGCCATGATAATCAAGGTGGTCACGGCTGAGATTAGAAAATATCCCCACATCAAAGTTCAAGGCTTTCACCCGACCCTGGACCAATCCATGAGATGAAACTTCCATCGCTGTATAGTCGGCCTCCTGATCCAACAGTTCTGACAAATGCTTTTGAATTGCCACCGCACTTCCGGTCGTATTGATCGCAGGTTTCAGTTGTCCGGGAAAACCATTTCCGGCAGTTCCCATCACTGCTGCCTTTTTATCTGATAAAGTCAGCCACTGCGCGATAAGTTGAGCAATCGTTGTTTTACCATTTGTACCGGTTACCGCAATTAAAAAGTGTTGATGGCTTGGATGGTTGTATAAACGACCGGCCAGTTCAGATAAATGTTTATCCAGCTCATTCAGATATAAAACCCAGGCTTCATCGATCAGATCTGTCTCACCATGAGGATGCTGTTCATCTGCCTGAGCCAGCACCAGATTTGCACCTTTCGATGCAGCAGAAGCGATATAGTCCCGGCCATCAACCTGATGCCCGATAATCGCGACAAAAGTATCTCCGGGCTGAACCTGTCGGCTGTCCAGTTCCAGACGATTAATACAGAAATCAGGGCAATTGGTCTGCTCAAGCTCAATCCAGGGAGAGATAAGTGTCGACAGAACAATTCTTTCATTGGCCATATTGCATAGTCCTTATTCGGTATGAGGCTGCTGGTCATCCGGTGGCACGTTCATAATCTGCAGCGCACCTTTCATGATTTCGGAAAAGACAGGACCAGCAACTGAACCTCCGGAGTATTCGTCTCCCTGAGGCTCATTGACAACAACAACTAAAGATATTTTAGGATCACTGACAGGTGCGATACCTGCAGTAATCGTCACATATTCATCACTATAACCGCCTTTAGTCGCTTTTCTGGATGTTCCGGTTTTTGCAGCGATCCGATAGCCTGGCACAGCAGCCCGTGTCGCTGTTCCCCCCGGTTGGGTCACCGTTTCCAGATACTCAAGGACCAGCTTTGCATATTTAGCATCTACAACCTGATGGGATAAATCCTGTTGATTATTGTCAATGATGTGAACAGGCTGATAAAGACCATAATTTCCCAGCGTCGCATAGGCATGGGCCAGTTGAATTGGTGTAATCGCAATGCCGTATCCAAACGCCAGTGTTGCAATTTCAAACTTTGACCATCGCCGGCGGTTCGGAAAAATGCCCTGCGTCTCACCGACAATATTCAATCCGGAAATTTCACCCAGCCCGACAGAAGTATACATCCCAAGCAATGCCTGAATCGGCATTCTGAGTGCTAACTTAGCCACCCCGATATTACTGGACTTCTGCAATATTTTTTGCAGTGAAGCTTCTCCGATTCTGGACACATCCCGGACCCGGCTGCCGCCAATCTGAAAAATACCATTGCCGGTATTAATCACAGTATCTTTATCTGCAACACCATTTTCCAACGCGGCTAAGACAACAAAAGGCTTAACAGTTGAGCCCGGCTCCATCGAATCCGTCAATACTCTGTTGCGCATTTTAAATGTCTGCAGATCCGTGCGATTGTTCGGGTTATATGATGGCGCATTCACCATTGCCAGGACCGCACCTGTCTTCACATCCAGAATCACAGCAGAAGCCGATGTTGCCCGATGATCCGCTTTCGCCTGTTTGACGGCACGATAAGCAATCGCCTGAATTCTTTGATCAATGGTTAACTTGAGTGGACGTCCTTCGTGCTTTTCTTCCAGCGCGATATTTTCAACCACCCGGCCATAGCGATCTTTCCGGATGACCTGTTTGCCGGATTCACCACTCAACCAGCTGTCATAACTGCGTTCAACGCCTTCCAGTCCGTGGCCATCAATACCAGTCACGCCAACAAGATGAGCACTGACTTCCCCGGCCGGATAATAACGCCGGGATTCAGACTTTAATCCAACACCTTTTAGCTTTAGCTCATGGATATATTTTGCCATCGGCGGATTCACCTGACGCTGCAGGTAAATAAAACGTCTGGATTTATTTGCTTTAATTTTTTTGATTAAGGCCTGACGATTTAGTCCGAGCACATCAGCCAGTGCATACCAGCGATCTAACTGTTTGAGTTCGTCGTACTTAAAAATCGTCACAGGATCAGCCCAAACTGCTTCGACAGGCACGCTAACAGCCAGAGGATCACCATTTCTGTCAGAGATTATTCCCCGGGCTGAAGGGATAGTTTTCGCCCGGATAGAGCGTAAATCCCCCTGATAAATTAAATTATCAGGTTCAAGAATCTGAATGTAGGCAGCTCTGCCCACCAGAATAGCAAAGGCAGTCAGTACAAAGCCCAGCAGGACATAAAAACGCCAGCGAATAAATACACTTTTTTGTTCTGCTGGAGATGGAGAAGGTTGTACTTTTTTCATTTCAGAGAAATCACAACTTCCTTATCGGGATCGGGACGTTTCATTTCCAGCTCTTTACCTGCCAGTTCCTGAACCCTGCTGTGCTCAGACAACGCCGTTTCTTCCAGCAGCAAATTTCGCCACTCCTCATTTAACCGCTCCCTTTCAACCATCGTATTTGCTCTCTCAAGAATAGCCTGACGGGATTGATGGGTGGTAAAAACAACCCCCATCGCCGTTATCAATATAGCTATCAACAAGATCAGGGAAAACTTCCCGGTGGTCAAGAGATCAAACAAAATGATTTTTGCCAGATTTGGCTCAGATGAAGATGCAAACAGCGTTTTCATAATTTTTCAGCAATCCTGAGAACTGAACTTCTTGAACGGGAGTTTAATTCAACTTCCTGTTTTGAAGGTTTGATGGCTTTCCCCACCGTTTTCAGGCTGGCTTGCCCTAATTCCTGAATCTGGGCTTCAGTTAACGGCAGCCCGTGTGGCACTTCCGGCCCGCGGCTTTCCTTACGCATAAACCGCTTCACCATCCGGTCTTCAAGTGAATGGAAACTAATCACAGAAAGACGACCTTCCGGCGCAAGTACTGACAATGCACCTTTCAAAGCGATATCGATTTCTTCCAGCTCACTGTTGATATAAATTCGGAGTGCCTGAAAAGACCGGGTCGCCGGATGCTTTTTCTCTTTAAAACTTTTAGGAGCCACATCCGCAATTAACTGAGCTAACTGCCGGGTACGCAGCAAAGGCTCATTTTCTTCATTTTCACGATAGCTGATAATCGCTTTAGCAATGCGCCGTGCATGACGCTCTTCACCAAATTCACGGAGCACCCAGGTAATATCATCAAGCTCGGCATCCGTCAGCCATTCAGAAACCGGAATACCTGAAGTCGGATCCATACGCATATCCAGGGGACCATCTTTCATAAAACTGAAACCACGGTCAGCATCATCTAACTGAGGAGAAGAAACACCAAGGTCAAACAAAACGCCATCAACGGTTCCGGCTAAGTGGTGTTCTTTAGCATACTCTGCAATACCGGAAAAAGGCCCATGGATAATGGTAAAACGGGGATCATCGATCATCTGCGCAACTTCAATTGCCTGAGGATCACGATCAATACTGAACAAACGCCCTTCGGGTCCCAGTTCAGACAAGATTGCTTTGCTGTGCCCGCCACGACCGAAAGTCCCGTCAATATAAATACCATCTGGTTTAATATTTAAACCTTCTAAAGATTCATTTAACAGGACAGAAATATGCTGAAGTGCTTGTGTCATCATTCTCTCGTATCAGCCAACCAGGGCGTATGTTGCGCAATATGGTAGTAAAATGCTTGAAATTCTGCCACCAGTTCACGTTGTACTGACGTGATATTACGCGCAGTTTATATGATTAGTCGCAAAATACGTCAATAAAAAGCAAAAACCCATCATAACAAAAGTCATGATGGGTCATGAATAGCTGGAGTTTACCTGTAAGCCGGGTTCTGTGCCGTCTGATGACGGTAGTAGCCATTCGTCTAGGCCAGCAATCGCTCACTGGCTCAAGCAACCTACCCGCTTCCCAACGCGAGCAACGCTATATGGAAGCCTATTTGGTCTTGCTCCGGGTGGAGTTTACCTTGCTACGAACTGTTGCCAGTCGCACGGTGCGCTCTTACCGCACCCTTTCACCCTTACCTGATCTTGCGATCATCGGCGGTCTTCTCTCTGCTGCACTTGTCGTAGGCTCGCGCCTCCCAGGCGTTACCTGGCACCCTGCTCTGTGGAGCCCGGACTTTCCTCCCCTCCATCAGTCTCCCCGGCTGAAACAGCTAAGGACATCAATGAAGCAGCGACTACCTGGCTAACTCCGGCGGCGATTGTATAGATAAACAGGTCAGCTGTCTATAACTTGTTTCCCCGGACAGAGCCATCTTTTATTCACTGGCTGTTTTTAAGTGTTCCAGCCCCCATTTATATAAGGCATTCTTTTTCAGCTGGTACATTTCAGCCACCACACCGGCAGCTTTCTTCAATGGCAGTTCATTGACCAGAATGGTCAGCATTCTTTTGGCTTCATCCGGAAAGTCAGCTTCTTTCGGTCGCCGGTATCCATGAATCAGCAGCACTATCTCACCTTTTCTCTGGTTTTCATCTGCTTTAACCCACGCCGCCAATTCTTCCAGAGGAAGACTCTGAATAGTCTCAAAGGTTTTTGTCAGCTCTCTGGCCAGTACAACCTGCCGGTCTGCCCCTAAAACCGCCAACATGTCATCCAGTGTATCCAGAATACGGTGAGGAGATTCATAAAAAATACAGGTCCGCTCATCCGTAGCGATTTCAGTCAGCTTATCTCTGCGTGCTTTCGTTTTCGGCGGCAGAAAGCCTTCAAAACTGAAACGGTCTGAAGGTAAACCAGAAGCACTTAGTGCAGTCGTTACGGCACATGCAC